>CAZZZU010000020.1:28939-46104 GCA_964658805.1 uncultured Steroidobacteraceae bacterium | reverse complement strand
AGAGCTGCGGCGCCGCAGGCGCCGCCACCGACAGCGCTGCATAAGCCTTGTCGGCCTGCACGAAACCATAGCCTGACGTGAACCCGAAACCGCCACTGCCGGCGTCAGCCATGGACAGCGCCGTGCCGCGCATCGCCGTGTAGATCTGCTGCGGCGTCAACGCTGCGTTGGCCTGCAGGTACAAAGCGGCCAGTGCCGCGACGTGCGGCGCAGCCGCTGAAGTGCCGAAAAAATTCGGATACAACGGATTGTTCTGACACGCGGCCGTGGTGGTGTCGAGCTTGCCACCGGTGAAGCCATCGCTCGCGAGCGTCAACCCGAGAAAGGTATCGTTGCCGCCATCGGGCCCGACGAAGTCGGGCTTGCTGCGCGCTGTCGGCGCGGTGAGTCGTGCACCGCTGGTATCGAAAAGAATCGGATCGCCGCCGCGGGCCGAGTAGTCCTCGATGGTGGCAGGCGTCGTGCCACAGTCCGGCGTCTGAAAGAAAAATGCTGCGCCCACGGCCGCAGCGCCCGTTGCGCCGGGATGCCCCTGCAAGGTCGGTCCGCTGAATTGACCGGTGGAGCCGATCTTGATGGCCGAGCCATCGCCTTCGACCGCGATCTTGATGCGCGTCGGCGCCGGGCCGCTGATGATGCCGGCCTGTACGTTGACGACTTCGGCAGTGCTGTTGGCGCCCGAGTCCGCCGGATTGATGATGAAGATCACCTGGTACGGATCGGCCCCGAGACTGTTGGCGCCCGAGCAGTCCGCCGCAACGAGATTGCCGTTCGCATCCGTGGCATCGATGGTGTCATTACCGCTGACGCCGAACGCACATAGATCCATTTGCGTGGTGGCGCCGCCGCTGGCCGGCGCACCGGTAACATAGGGTTGATCCCATTGCAGCACCACCACCACGAACTGGCCCGGCACCAGCGAGGGAATGGAGACCTGCAGATCCACGGGGCTCGATGCACCGCTGTCACCGATGGTCAGCAGCTTTTCGTTGGGATTCTCGCCGGTACCCGGCGAAGTGGTCGAAAAATCCGGCGCCGTGTTGTCGTAGGCCGATGCGCCGTCGTTGCCGGCCGAGGAAAAATAGGCAACGCCCGATGCGGCAACGGTATCGATGGCCTGCGACAGGATGCCGTCCTGGAAGAACGGTTCGTCGAAATAGCCGACATCATCGACGATGACCTTGGCCCCAGCCGCCGCCAGCTTGCCAATGCCGGTCGCGAAACCGGCCTCGCCATTCTCCGCCGTGTAGAACGCCAGGCCGGCACCCGGCGCGACGTCGTGCACGATTTGCATCATGGCACGGCCCTCATCGCCAAACGGCAGAAAGGTCGGCGCGCCATAGTTCAAACAGGGCGCCTCCGCGAGAATGTTGACGCCGGTCGGGATGTCGCCTGTCCCCAGGTCCGTGCTCGCGGTCGCCGTGAAGCCATTCGATGCGTAGCCCGTATCGCCCGCTGCCGGCACATTGTTCGTCGGCACTGCATAGGTCGCATAGCAATTGTAGCTGTCGGACAGAATGCCGACGGTCACGCCACTGCCGTCGAGCGCGTTGCCGCTGCGGACCACGTCGCCGCGCAAGACATAATCACCTTGAGTCTGCACGGCGCCGGCGCGCGTCCGCGGCACGGCTGCACGCAGTGCATGCACCTCGCCGAGGTGCGCGGCTGCCTGCAACTGCGCCACCGGCAGCCAACCGCTGACGTCGTTTGCAAACTGCGCGCCACGCTGCAAACCGAGATTCTCGAGCGCTGCTTGCAGGGGTGCAGCCTCGCCGCGGGTCACGGCATCGATGAGCACCGCGGGCGTACCGTCGGACGACATTCTGAAGCGCGCTGCCGGATTCAGGTTGTGCAAATCCTCGACGGCATGATCGACGCGCACGCTGCTGCGGCGGCGCCATAACTCGGCCAGGGAACCATCGAGCTTGGACGCGGCAGGATCATGCGCGCGCGGGCTGTTGCGACTTCCCACCACGCGCAGATGCGCTTTTCCCGCGGCATGCCGGCCTGCCAAGCTGGGATGCCACGGCAACGACGAGGATGCGGCGGTCAGACCCGTGACAAGACCCAACATCCCGATTGCCAAGAAGCGTAAAGCCATCCCGCGGTCTCCCCTCGTGCACCTCTCGGTTTGGCGGCGAGACTACCCTGCCGGCGCGTCAATGGGAACTGTCACGGTGCGGGCATCCGAGCCGATTGCGGTATATTTGCGCCATGAAAATACCCAGCCTGTTGCTGTCGAGCGCGCTGCTCGGCACGATTCCATTGACCGCCACCGCCGATGCCGCCCAGGGCAAACGGATTTATCAGGAACGTTGCAGCGTATGCCACAGCGCGGCAGCCGGTGACGGCGGCGGTGGACAAGGCCCCTCGCTCGTGGGCCTGATGGGCCGCCGCGCCGCAAGTCTGCCGCAGTTCTCGTACAGCGCAGCGCTCAAGGCCTCGCAATTGACCTGGGATGCAGCGACGCTCGATCGCTTTCTCGCTGCGCCTTCGAAACTGGTGCCCGGCACCACCATGGTCGTCGCCGTCGAACAGCCAGCGGACCGCAGCGATCTGCTGGCTTACTTCCAAAGCTTGCCCAAAGCAGGCCCGCCCCCGCGTGAAGTCGCCGCAACCATCCCGGACGCGAGTCGGCGCAGCGCGGATTGGCGCGACGATGCACCCGGCCGCAGCCATCATCTTACGGCAGCACAATTGCCGGCCGCCTTCGCCACGCAATCGAGCAACAACCGCACCCGCGTCGTCGACAAGCCCGCCAATGCCGCTTTGAGTCTGCCGCCGGGCTTTCACATTGACACATTCGCTGCCGGATTGGCCGGGCCGCGCAAAATGCTGGCGGCAGCGAACGGTGACGTCATCCTCAGCGAAACCGTGGGCGGAAAGATCTCGGTATTGCACGCCGCACCCGATGGTTCGCACGTCGTGAAGATCGACACGTTTGCTGCCGGTTTGAAGCAACCATTCGGTCTCGCCTTCTATCCGAATGCCAAGAGCCCGCAGTGGCTCTACGTAGCCGAAACCAACCGCGTCATTCGGTATGCGTATCAAACGGGCGACATCAACGCGCATGCAGCGCCCGAAGTCGTCATCCCTTCACTGCCGAGCGGCGTCGGCCACTACACACGCGACATCGCCTTCTCCGCGGACGGCAAACAGCTGTTCGTCGCAGTCGGGTCCGGTTCCAACATTGCCGACAGCATGTCGAAGAAGACGCTGGAACAAGCCAGGAACTGGGAGTCACAACACGGCCTCGGCGCGCCCTGGGACATTGAAACCAATCGCGCCGCGGTGCTGGTTTACGATGTGGCCCGGCCGGGCGCGCCGCGCAACTTTGCCAATGGTATCCGCAACTGTGTGAGCCTCACGGTCCAACCCGCCAACAACGCGCTCTGGTGTACCACCAATGAACGCGACGCGTTGGGCGACGATCTGGTGCCGGATTACTCCACGCGCGTCTTGGCCGGTCATTTCTACGGTTGGCCCTGGTATTACCTGGGCGCGCACGAGGACCCGCGCCTGAAGGGCGAAAGGCCCGATCTTGCCGCCAAGGTCACCGTGCCCGACGTGCTCTATCAGGCCCACTCCGCCGCACTCAATCTGCAGTTCTACGTCGCCAATGCCGGCAATGCCGCGTTCCCCGCGGAGTACGCGGGCGAAGGGTTTGCCGCCTTGCACGGTTCCTGGAACCGCAGCTTGCGCACCGGCTACAAGATCGTGCGCGTGCGTATGAACAAAGGTGAACCCACCGGTGAGTACGACGACTTCCTCACCGGCTTCATCGTAGACGATGACTCCGTGTGGGGTCGGCCGGTGGCCATGGTGCAGCTCGCAGATGGCTCGTTGTTGGTCAGCGAAGACGGCAACAATGTGATCTACCGTATTTCCTACGAGCAGCGAGCCAGCCAGTGACGCGCATCGCGCCGACGCCGTTGCGTACCCGCCAACCCGGCGGTACGCCGCGCGCTGCGCGCTGGGGCGTCGACAGTGAATACGGCGTGCTGCGTGATGTGCTGCTCGGACCCATCGATCATTTCAGTTGGCAGAGTGGCAACGCCGTGGCGCAGCGCGCCGAACGCATCGGTTTGCGCTTCGACTTCGCTACCGCGCGGCGGCAGTACGACGAGATGCTCGATGTCTACCGCCAGGCAAGCGTCGAGGTGCATATGCTAAAGCCCGAAGCGCATCTGCCTTATCAGATCTTCGCGCGCGACAGCAGCGTGATGACACCGTGGGGCGCCATCATCATGCAGCCCTTGAAGCCGTACCGGCGCGGTGAGTACGCAGCCTGCCTCGAGTTTTACCTGCGCAACGACATTCCGATCTACGACATGATCACTGCCGGCCAGGCCGAAGGCGGCGACTTCATGGTGCTGCAGCCCGGTGTCGTGGCGTGCGGCTATTCCGGTGAACGGTCGAGCGAAGCGGCCGTCCGTCAACTGCAAGGATGGTTCGAGGCCGAAGGCTGGGAGTTCCATCCGTATGCCTTCGATCCGCACTTCCTGCATCTCGATGTGCAGATAGGCATGCTGGCGCCGGGCCTCGCCGTGGCGTGCGTGGAGGCAGTCGAACCGGAACTCGTTGCGTGGCTCGACAGAAAAAAGATCAGAGTCATTGCCGTGTCGTATGCCGATGCGCTGCAACTCGGCACCAACGTGGTCGCGCTCGGCGACGGACGCGTGTTGGTGCCCGCGTCGAGCCGCAATCTGATCGCCGCCTGCCGGGCCGAGGGGCTGATCGTCTACGATCCCGACGTCAGCATGATCGCGAACGGCGGGGGCGCGGTGCACTGCATGTGCCAGGCGCTCAAGCGCGATCCGGGTTGAGCAACCGCCGCCAGGGCGTCCATGCCCTTTTTCCCACCTACGTGTATTCAGCCGGCTTGCAAAAGAGCGGCGCCGCCGCGTTCAATCGTCAATTGTTGCAAGAGTGCCTGCAACTGCGCGAGGACGATGTGGCCGGGGTGCGCTGGTCGCGCCGCCACTACACGGGTGGCTTTACTTCCTACGGCACGGCGCACCGCATGCAGCGGGTCTCCCCGACGTTCGCCGCGCTCGAACGCAAACTGCGCCGGCACATCGACGTCTTTGCAAACACCGTCCGCTGGGACTTGCAGGGTCGCACCCTCAGCATGACCGACTGCTGGGTGAACGTGATGCCGACCCAGGGAGTCCACGGACTGCATCTGCATCCGCATTCGACCATCAGTGGCACCTACTACGTACAAGTGCCGCCGGGCTCGCCCGGACTCAAGTTCGAAGACCCGCGTCTGGACCGGTTCATGGCCGCACCGCCGCGCGCCGCGCGCGCCGGCAAGAGCACTACCTGGGCCACTTTCCCGGCCACCCCGGGGCGCGTGATCCTGTTCGAAAGCTGGCTGCGACATGAGGTCGCGCCCAATCCCGTGACGACCGAACGCGTCAGCGTAAGCTTCAACTACAACTGGTTTTGAGGAACAGCTATGCCAAATGTCAGTACGAACGACGCCACCATGGCGGTCTTTCTCGATCTCGAGAACATCGCCCTGGGCGCGCGCGACGCCAACTACCCAATGTTCGACATAGGGAAAGTGCTCGAGCGGCTGCTCCTCAAGGGTCACATCGTGGTCAAGAAAGCCTATTGCGACTTCGATCGCTACAAAGATTTCAAACGCGGCCTGCATGAGGCCGCGTTCGAACTCATCGAGATTCCGCACGTGCGTCAATCCGGCAAGAATTCTGCCGACATCCGTATGGTCGTAGACGCGCTCGATCTGTGTTACACCAAAGGTCATGTCGACACATTCATCATCCTGAGCGGCGATTCGGATTTCTCGCCCCTGGTGAGCAAGCTGCGCGAGAATGCCAAGACAGTGATCGGCGTCGGCGTCAAAAACTCCACCTCCGATCTGTTCATCAACAATTGCGATGAGTTCATCTACTACGATGATCTGGTGCGCAAAGAGCCGGCGCGCAACCGCCGGCCGAAGGCAGCCACGGCCGCACCCAAGTCGACCGCACCCGCCGGCGAGAACAGCGGACCGGACATCGACAAGGCGCTCGATCTCATCGTCGAGACCGTCGATGCGCTGACCGGCGAGCGCGGTGACAGCGATTCCATCTGGGGCTCGATGATCAAGCAGGCCATCAAACGCCGCAATCCCGGCTTCAACGAACGTGCCTACGGTTTCAGGTCGTTCAATGATCTGCTGGCGGATGCCGAGAAACGCGGCATGCTGGCTCTCAAAGCCGACGAGAAATCCGGCGGCTACACGGTGCGCATCGCCGGTCGCTGAGCCATTCATTTTGGCATGGTCATAGAACCAACTGATGTTGGTCGCGCAGCCGCCGCGGCGTTATCTTACTGACTCGGGCACCGCGCACCGGCCTGTGTCAGGCTGATGGCATTCCCCTCGTCCAGTTGTCCTCTTTGCAGCGGCGCGCGGATGCCCACCACCCCTCGCCGCCCGACCCTTGAGTTCCCGTTTCCCGACCGCATTTCTCATGCATGGATACAACGAGAAAGAGAACCTGGATGTGGGGCGACGCGCTGGCGCTGCTCGATCAGGCAGAACGTAAGCATCGCCATTTCATTGGGCTGATCGCCGCACCTGCAACACGACCCGTCTGGGAACCTCCGGCGGACATCTTTGCCGACGGCGCAGAGATCAATGTGGTGCTGGCGCTGCCCGGCGCGCTGCCCGAGGACGTCGTGGTGCAGATCACCACGACCGGTCTTCTGATCGACGCCACCGTAACGCCCACTGCCGCCGGTACGCGCATGAATGTCGTGCGTCTGGAAATTCCCTATGGACGCATGCGCAGGCGCATCGATCTGCCGTCCGGCCGCTACGCCCTGCTCGAGCGACGCCTCGAACTGGGTTGTCTGCACATTCGTCTCGCGAAGGAAGCAACATGAGTCACCCTGAAGACGTATTGATCATCCTGCCCATCAAAAACACGGTGCTGTTTCCCGGCGTCGTGCTGCCCATCACAGTCGAAGGCAAGGAAGCCCTGGCGGCCGCGCAGGAAGCCGTGCGCACGCAACGCCGCGTGGGTTTGATCCTGCAGAATGAGGGCAGCGACGAATTGCACCGCGTCGGGACCGCCGCATCGATCGTGCGCTACATCACCGCACCGGATGGTACGCATCATCTGATTGCGCAAGGCGAAGAGCGCTTCACCGTGCTCGATTACGTCAGCCGTGAACCCTTCCTCGTAGCCCGCATCGAAACTCACAAAGAACCTGAGGTGCTGGACCGCGAGGTCGAGGCGCGCGGCGTGACCTTGCGCGAACGGGCCACCGAAGCGGTGGCACTGCTGCCGCAGTCCCCTGGCGAACTAACCAATGCGATCCGCAGCATCGAGTCCGTCGCAACGCTCGCAGATCTGGTCGCAAGCTTCATGGACCTGAACGCCAGTGAGAAACAGGAACTGCTGGCGACCTACGATCTCAAAGACCGCTTGGATCGGGTGCTGGCACTGCTCAATCGACGCATCGAGGTCCTGAAGGTTTCGCGTCAGATTGACGAGAAGACGAAAGAAGCCTTCGACGATCGGCAGAAGGAAGCGGTGCTACGCGAACGCCTGCGGCAGATACAGAAGGAACTCGGCGAGACCGACGGCTCAAAGGCGGAACTCGACGAACTCAAGGACAAGATAGAAGCTGCTGCCATGCCTGAAGAAGCCCTCGAGCAGGCACAACGCGAGCTTGCGCGCCTCGGGCGCATGTCGGAGCAGGCCGCTGAATACTCGATGACGCGCACCTATCTGGAAACCCTGCTCGCCATGCCCTGGTCGAAGCTCGACCCCGAACAGGTGGACATCGACGCGGCGCAGGCCGTGCTCGATGCGGATCACTATGGCCTGGCCAAGATCAAAAAGCGCATTCTGGAATTCCTGGCGGTGCGCAAGCTGAATCCCGAAGGCCGCAGCCCGATTTTGTGCTTTGTCGGACCCCCGGGCGTCGGCAAGACCTCGCTCGGCCAAAGCATCGCCAAAGCCATCGGCCTCAAGTTCGGCCGGGTGAGCTTGGGTGGCGTGCATGACGAAGCGGAGATCCGCGGCCATCGACGCACCTATATCGGCGCCCTGCCCGGCAACATTGCGCAGGCCTTGCGCAAGGCCGGCAGCCGTAATCCGGTGCTCATGCTCGACGAGGTCGACAAGCTCTCGGCAAGTCACCAGGGCGATCCGTTTTCGGCACTGCTCGAAGTACTCGACCCGGAACAGAACAACACGTTCCGTGACAATTACCTCGCGGTACCGTTCGATCTGTCCAAGGTGTTGTTCATCGCCACAGCGAACGTACTCGATTCGATTCCGGCACCGCTGCGTGATCGCATGGAAGTCATCGAACTCAGCGGCTACACCGAAGAAGAGAAGCTGCAGATCGCCCGTCGCTACCTGCTGCCGCGGCAACTCAAAGCCAACGGCCTGGCTGCCGTCAACGTCGCAGTGAGCGACGAGGCCCTGCGCCGTGTGATCGTCGAGCACACCCGTGAAGCTGGCGTGCGAAATCTGGAACGACAGATTGGTGCGCTGCTGCGAAATGCGGCGGTGACCATCGCCTCAGGCAAGGCGACGGCCGCCAGCCTCGATGTGGACGATGTCGAGCGCATCCTCGGCGCGGCGCGCTTCGAGAATGACGTCGCGCTGCGCACCAGCGTGCCAGGGGTAGCCACCGGACTTGCCTGGACACCGGCCGGCGGCGACATCCTGTTCATCGAATCGAGCCGCGTGCGCGGCAGCGGCAAGCTCATTCTGACGGGACAACTCGGCGACGTGATGAAGGAAAGCGCCCAGGCCGCGGTGACACTGGTGAAATCCCAGGCTGACCGCCTCGGCATCCATGCCGAGCTACTCGACCATGGTGACCTGCACATTCACGTGCCGGCCGGTGCCATCCCCAAGGACGGTCCGAGCGCCGGCGTCTCGATCGCAACGTCGCTGGCCTCGTTGCTGACGCGTCGCACGGTCCGGGCCGACGTGGCCATGACGGGCGAGATAAGCCTGCGGGGCGTCGTCATGCCGGTCGGCGGCATCAAGGAGAAATGCGTCGCTGCGGCGCGTGCCGGCATCAAGACCGTGATACTGCCCGCGCGCAACAAGCGCGATCTGGAAGACATCCCCGACAGCGTCCGCGCGCGGCTCGAGTTCATCTGGGCGGAACGCATCGAGGACGTCTTCGAGCACGCGCTCGAGGCGGTCACCGTGCCGCAGGCGGTCGCTGCGTGAGAATTAACGCAGCGGCGGCGCGCAGCACGAGCACGCCGCCCGCTGCGATCTGTACGGCACCTGCTGCCCGCTCGACCCCGTGGGTGTAGATGACGTCGCCCGCCGGCCACGCCGTGGTGTGGCAGCCTGCCGTCGCGAAGTTGCACATCAGGCCCCACACGGTCCCATCCCACAGATCCCATTCCACCCGCAGCAGACCGTCGTGGACCTCGAAACGGCCGCCGTGACGGATTCCCGCGAGATGGGCATCCAGATGCAGATGGCGTAGCTCGATGAAACGGCGCATGAGGGCCAGATGCTCCCGATGCGGCGGCTGGAGACGTTCGGCCCAGTTGAGCTTGGAACTTGTAAAGGACACGGCCTCGTTCGGATCCGGGATGCGCGCCGTCGCGTCGTTTGCATCAAAGCCGGCGAAGCGCTCGAGATCACGACGCCGTCCCGCCGCAACCGACGCCCCGAGGTCGGCACCCAGGTCGCAAAAATACAGGAACGGCGTGGAGGCCGCATATTCCTCACCCATGAAGAGCATGGGCACGGGCGGCGCCAGCAGCAGGCACGCATAAACCGTCGGGAGCAGCGACGCATTGGGATATGCCGTGACCCGGTCGCCCCACGGCCGGTTACCCACCATGTCATGGTTTTGCAGGTAGTTGAGAAAGGCCGCTGGCGGCAAAGCGGCGCTGCGAGTGCCGCGATGCGCGCCGCGAAACGACGAATACTCGCCCTGATACGCGAAACCTTCCGCCAGGGCACGGCCGAGCTGCTCGAGCGGCGTTATCGCGAAGTCATCGTAATAGCCGCCGCGCTCTCCGCCCAGGAGCACGTGCAACGCGTGGTGCACATCGTCGTTCCATTGCGCTGTAGCACACGCGGTTCGACCGCTTGGCTCGCGCCGCAGATAGTCCGCCTGGTTACGGCTGTTCTCGAGTATCAGATGCACCTGCCGCGCTCGACCTACCTCGACGCGCGCTCGCCGTTCGCGGGTCGCATGCTGCAACGCCGTAGCGATCTCGCTCACGATATCGGGAGAGGTCGTATCGAAAAAGGCATCCACGGCATCCAGTCGCAAGCCGTCGAAGCGATACTCCTCGACCCAATAGAGCGCGTTATGAATGAAGAAATCACGCACCGTAGCGCTCTGCGCGCCGTCGAAATTGACCGCGCTGCCCCACGGGGTGGGGCGCGCGTCATTGAAGAACTCCGGACAGTACGCGTGCAGATAATTTCCGTCCGGACCGAAGTGGTTGTAGACCACGTCGAGGAGCACCATCATCCCGAAACCATGCGCCGCATCGACGAACGACTTGAGTTCTTCCGGTCGCCCATAGCAAGCGGCCGGCGCAAACTGCAGGACGCCGTCATAGCCCCAACCCCGTTTACCCGTGAACGCCGCCAACGGCAGCAGCTCCACAGCCGTTATCCCCAGCTCCGACAAATCCGCGAGGCGGTCGCGCGCCGCCGCAAAGGTGCCTTCGCGCGTGAACGTGCCTACATGCAGCTCGTACAGGATGCTCTCGGGCCAGGTGCGACCACGCCACTCGGCATGTCGCCATGCAAAGGCCTGCGGATCCACGATCACGCTTGCGCCATGCACACCGTCAGGATTGAAACGCGAAGCGGGGTCCGGTACCGCCAGGATATGGCCATCCCGGCCCTGCACCCAATACCGGTAGCGACTGCCGGCGGCAGCATCCGCGACGACTGCCTCGTGCCAGCCATCGGTCGCACGCATTGCGATCCGTCGCGGCGCGCGCAGGTCGGTCTGTAATTCGAGCTCGACCCGCGCGCTCGAAGGCGCCCAGAGTCGGAATTGCGTTCCGCCGGCCGGCAACAACGCGGCACCGAACGGCATGGCATGAGCGAAATGTCCGGTCAGAGTTCGTCGTCTCGCCGCGCCTGCGGCCACCAGCGCTGCAACAGCGACGCTGCCCAGTTCTTGCCACCCAAGCCAAAAGCCAGGGCGAACGCCAGCATGATGCCGGCCAGGATGATGAGAAAGGTGCGCTGGACGATGTCGCCACCGATCTCGAGCTGGCTCAAGGCGATCATGACCACCAGCGTCATGATCACGTAACGCACGATACTCGACAGGATGTCGGCATCCGGTATGCCAGCGTCCAGGCAGTACTGATGGACCGCCGTGCCGACGAATCGAGCACAGTAGGAACCGAAAATCACGATCAACATCGCGACGAACAGTTTCGGAAAGAACAACACCACCTTGCCGAGCAGATCGGTGATGTAAGTGAGCTGCAAACCATTGAAGGCGATGATGAGCGTCGCCAGGATCACGAGCCAGAAGACCAGCAACCCAAACAGCGATACGGTGTCGCCGCGCGAGCCCGCCTGACGCAGAAAATTGTCGGTGCCGGCACGCTCGGTCAGCACATTGAAATTGACCGCCCGCAGCGCACGCTCGATTGCGAAGCGCACCGCCTTGGCGAGCACCCAACCGACCGCCACCACCACCAGCGCCAGCATCAGGCGCGGCAAGAACAACGCGATCTGATGCAGGAACTCGCGGCTGGTATCCACCAACATATCAATGCTTTTCATCACAGCCTCTCATCGATTCCCAACACCAATAATGCCTTGCAGCGGGATCCCGATCCAATTGGGGCGGTTACCGATTTCGTAGCGCAACTCGTAGAGCGCTTTCTCGAGCTCGAAGAGACCGAGCAGCCCGCTGCCTGCCTGCAACGTCTCATACAGTCCGGCACCGCGCGCCGCGGCATCATAGGCTGACAGGAAGGCCGCCCGGGTCTCGCGCTCCCACGCTATCGTCAAGGGTGCGAGCTTGGCGGCCTCGGCTTCGTTGTGCGCAACTTCACGCAGCGCGCTGTGATGCACGTAGGCGAAAGACCGCAACATGCCGGCCACATCCCGCAACGGCGAATGCTTGGCCCGTCGCTGCTCCAGCCCGTGCCCCGGCTCGCCCTCGAAGTCGATGATCACAAAATCATTTTTGGTCAGCAGCACCTGACCCAGATGATAATCGCCGTGAATCCGGATCTTGAGACCCTTGGGCGTATTGGCAGTCAGTTCCTCGATGCGTGCCAGCACCTCGTTGCGCTGGGCGAGCAAGGCCTGGGCACTCTCGCGATCCACCGGCAAAACCGCCTCGAGATTCTTTTCCAGCAACGCAATGGCACCGCGTGCCTCATCGAGCGCCCGCTGCTTGTAGCCTTCGATGTCGGCACGGGTCAGAGGCTGCGGCGAAAATGCGGCATCCTTCGTCGGTTGCGCCAGCGCTTTATGCAGCTCTGCGGTGCGCGTCGCCAGCACGCGGATCAATTGCAGAAAACCCTCATGGGTACTGGCAGGCAATGCATCTTCGACCGGTGCCGTGCGGTACTGTTCGAGAAAACGACGCACGTATCCCAGGGACCAGCCCCAACCATCGCCCTGATTCGGCACATAGGCCTGCAGCATACCGAGCAGACGGTTTTGACCATCGTTGCCGAGATACTCGACGACACCGGCGAGCGCCGCGCAATTCGGGTAATGGACCTGTTCGGTGAGATACAGACCCATCTCCAATTCCGGGTTCAGTCCGGCACGCAGACGCCGGTAGCCCTTCAGTATCAACCGCTCGCCCATGGTCACCACAGTATTCGAACTCAAGCCCCGCGGTCGTTCCACGGGCAGCGTGGCGTAATCGGTGCCGGCAATGGCGCTGAACGCCGCGGTCGGACGCAACTGCAGCTTGCCCTGCGTCATCTGCACATCACGCTGTGTCGCCATGGCTTTGACGACCGCCCGGCAAAAGGCTTCATCCGCAAAGGCGTCGCCCATCATGCCGACGTTCGCCTGCTGACGGACCCGCGCCACCGGCGCTGCGCTCAGGGCCCGCACACGTTCTTCTTCGCGCTCTTCCCAGGCGAGCGCCAGCGGCACGAAGTAGCTCGACTTTTCGCCCGCAGCCTCGACCTCGATGAGCGGCAGCAACCAGGTGAACTTGCCCTCGGTCCAGAGCACATGGTCCGCGATTCGGGCCCGCTCGATGGTCGTGCCCTTCGCGACGTACCAACGTTGCGCCTCGATGAATCGCGGCAGTGCATCGGTCTCGAACTGAATGCGCGTGCGTTCTGCCAGGCCGATCCGCCACGGCACCACGCGGTCGCGGAAAAAACTGGTCCAGCCGTCGAACAACACGAGGACCGGACGCTCTTCCATCGAAACCACCGCCTCGTGCCAGGCGGGTGCCTGCGCATCGGCGGCCAGACGAAACCAGAAAAACCCGTAGCCGGAAATGGTCAATTGATAGGGCAGCTCGCCGATGGGCGGGAAGGTGGTGCGTCCGAGCATCTCCACGGGCACCAAGCCTTTGAATGCCGCCAGGTTCAACTCCACTGGCTGCGCCGTACGCGACAGGTTGGCCACGCACAAGATCGTGTCGTCGCCGAATTCGCGCAGATACGCCAGGATCTTGCGGTTGCCGGGCCGCAGGAAGCGCCGTCCGCCGCGGCCGAATGCCTGACTGACTTTACGCACCGCGAGCATGCGCTTGGTCCAGCTCAGGAGTGAACTCGGGTCGCGCGACTGTGCTTCGACGTTGCGACTCGCATAACCGTAGACGTTGTCCATGATGGGCGGCAGATACAGACGCTGCGGATCGGCACGCGAGAACCCGGCATTCCGGTCCGGGCTCCATTGCATGGGCGTGCGCACACCGTTCCGATCGCCGATGAAGAAATTATCCCCCATTCCGATCTCGTCACCGTAGTACAGGATGGGCGAACCCGGCATCGACAACAGGAGACTGTTCATCAACTTGATGCGATCAAAATCGTTCTGCATCAACGGTGCAAGCCGACGACGAATGCCGAGATTGATGCGCGCCTGCATATCCGATGCATAGGTCGTGTACATGTAGTCACGCTCCTTGCTGGTCACCATCTCGAGCGTCAACTCATCGTGATTGCGCAGGAAAATAGCCCATTGGCACGCGTCCGGAATATCCGGCGTCTGCTGCATGATCTCGGTGATCGGATAACGATCTTCCTGGGCGATGGCCATGTAGATCCGGGGCATCAACGGAAAGTGATAAGCCATGTGGCATTCGTCACCGTCACCGAAGTACTCACGCACGTCTTCAGGCCACTGATTCGCCTCCGCCAGCAGAAACCGATTCTTGTACGAAACATCGATGTCGGCACGCAGGCGTTTGATGACGGCATGCGTTTCGACCAGATTCTCGTTATTCGTGCCTTCACGCTCGACGAGATACGGGATGGCATCGAGACGGAACCCGTCCACGCCCATATCGAGCCAGAAGCGCATGATGTGCAAGACCGCTTCCATGACGGCCGGATTGTCGAAATTCAGATCCGGTTGATGACTGAAAAACCGGTGCCAGAAATACTGTTTGGCAACCGGGTCCCAGGTCCAGTTCGACTTCTCCGTATCGGTGAAGATGATGCGCGTGCCGAGGTACTTCTGGTCCGTATCGCTCCACACGTAGAAATCGCGCTCCGGCGACCCCGCCGGCGCCTGACGCGCCGCCTGAAACCACGGATGCTGATCCGACGTGTGGTTGATGATGAGTTCGGTCACCACTTTGAGGTTGAGCTTGTGTGCCGCCGCCAGCATGGCGCGAAAGTCGTCCAGCGTGCCGTAAGGCGCGTGGATGCTTTCATAGTCCGAGATATCGTAGCCATCATCGCGCAGCGGCGATGGATAAAACGGCATCAACCAAATGGTGTTGACGCCCAGATCGCGGATGTACTCGAGCTTTGAAGTCAGACCCTTGAAGTCGCCGATGCCATCATCGTTCGAATCAAAGAAGGACTTGACGTTCAGTTGATAGATGACCGCATCTTTGTACCAAAGCGGATCATCGACGATGAGCCCCGTGACGGGGATGGTATCGGCGCTCGGTACGGACTGCGAAGTGACTAAGTCGTTCATCTGGCTGCGTTACAAGTAATAATCGAAATCCTGTTCGCTGCGCACCCAACGGCGCAGTCTGAAAACATGCGCCGGCGCGCGCTGCGGGTCCAACAAAACATAATTGTAGCGCCCGCGCCAGATATAACGCTGATCGCTCAACAGATCGTGCACCTGATAGGGCTGATCAGGATTCATCTTCAGCAGGCTGACATCCAAATCTACCCAGCCGGACTGCGCATGATGCGGATCCAGGTTGACCACCGTCAGGATCGCGTTACCAAACTCCGCGTCGACTTTGACGTACGCCAGCAGCTGGTCATTGTTGACATTGCAGAACTGCAAACCACGATCGGTTTGCAACGCAGGATTGTCAGCGCGAATGTGGTTCATGCGCGTAATCAGGGGAGCAAGGCTGTTGCTGCGCTCGAGGTCCCATTGTCTCAGCTGATACTTCTCGGAATTTTTATATTCCTCGCTGCCGGGCTCACGCGGCGTGCCGTCCAGGAGCTCGTACACGGGACCGTAGATGCCGTAATTTGCCGCGAGCGTTGTCGCGAGAACGAAACGCACACCAAACACCGAGCGCAGACCGGAATGCAGCGCTTCGTGCAAGATGTCTGGCGTATTGGGCCAGACGTTCGGCCGGAAATATTCGCGGCCCGGCCCCTGCGACAGCTCCGTGAAATATTCCGTCAGTTCTTGCTTGCTATTGCGCCAGGTGAAGTAGGTATAGGACTGCGAAAATCCCACCTTCGCCAGCCGATGCATGACTTTGGGCCGGGTAAAGGCCTCGGCCAAGAACAGCACCTCGGGATGGTCGCGTTTCAACTCCCCGATCACCCACTCCCAAAACGGAAACGCTTTGGTATGCGGGTTGTCGACACGAAAAATCTTCACGCCCTGGGCGATCCAATGTTCGAACACACTCTTGAGTTCCGCCCAAAGAGCGCGCCAATCGGGCGTCTCGAAATCGAACGGATAAATATCCTGATATTTCTTCGGCGGGTTCTCAGCGTACTGCACGCTGCCATCAGGGCGGTGCTTGAACCACTGCGGGTGCTCAGTCACATAGGGGTGATCTGGCGCGCACTGGAAAGCGATATCCAGTGCGATTTCGATCGACAACCCATGCGCCGTGTCGACCAGGCGTTTGAAATCCTCCAACGTGCCCAGTTGCGGGAGGATGTCCTTGTGTCCCCCTTCTCGCGCACCGATGGCCCAGGGACTACCCACATCATCCGGAGCCGGCGTCAGCGAGTTGTTACGACCTTTGCGATTCACGCGACCGATCGGATGAATGGGCGGAAAATACAGTACGTTGAACCCCATGGCGGCGACGTAAGGCAACCGCGCTTCCACGTCACGGAACGTCCCATGCGCGCCGGGCTCCTTCGCGGCCGAGCGCGGAAACAATTCGTACCAATTGCTGTACTCGGCACGCTTGCGGTCGACGACCAGTTCCAGCCCTGCACTGACGCTGAAGCTTCGGTCTGCGTAACGCGACACGATGGCTGCGCGTGCCGGGTCGAGCGCCATGGTTTTCGCGCCCGGCACATCGGCCTCTGCGTCTGCCGCGAGCGTGCGCAGCTGACCGCTCCACTCCTTCAAATTGGCCGCATCGCCATCGCGCGCGCGAGATCCGACCGCGTCGATCAACGCGCTGCCCACCTGCAACGCCACGCGGATGTCGGCGGGATCGTCGCGCCGTACCAGCTCATGCCGCCAGGATTCAAAATGGTCCAGCCACGCCGTGACGCGGAAACGGTAACGGCCCGGTACCGGGGGCGTGAATGCCGCGAGCCAGACATCATTCGGCAATGCCTGCATCTCCACCTCGTATTCGGTGCCTGCATCGATCAGACCCCAGGTCAACACCGCGCGCACCCGGTCATGGCCGTCCGTAAAGCAATGCGCCTCCACCGTCACCGCTTGCCCGGCAATCCGCTTGGCAGGAAAGCGTCCACCGTCCACTACCGGCAGCACGGCATCAATGACCACCCGCGCCTGCCCCATTGCCATCTCAGCCAGTCGCGCGTCGATTACGGGCACCACGCCAGG
>CAZZZU010000020.1:0-28929 GCA_964658805.1 uncultured Steroidobacteraceae bacterium | reverse complement strand
CGGTCTCGGCGTACAGCCACGCGCCGCCGTCGGGTGCAGCGCCGGTGCCCTTCGGCTGCGCTGCTGTTTTCGCCACCGGTGCCGGATCGCCGCCCTTGCCACGCACGCGCCCTTTAGCCACGTGCTTCCCATCGCAGCATGATGGTCGACAAAGGTGGCAGGCTGAGGTTCACAGACTGCAGCCGGCCGTGCGCGCCCACCGGGACCGATTCGACACCGCCGGAGTTCCCCCAGCCTGACCCGCCGTACTCACGCGCATCCGAGTTCAGGATCTCGCGCCAGATGCCGGCCGCCGGAACGCCAATCAAAAAATTGCTGCGCGGAACCGGAGTCAGATTACAGACGATCAGAATCGGCGCGCCGTTCGCCGACTTGCGCAGGAATGACAGCACGCTCTGCTCGGCGTCGCCTGCATCGATCCATTCGAAGCCGTCAGGCGAAAAATCGATCTCGTGCAATGAGGGCTCGCGTCGGTACACACGGTTCAGATCGCTCATCATGCGCTTCGCGCCGGCGTGCTCCGGCAGGCCCGTCACCCACCACTCGAGTTCGCCCTCGTGGGTCCACTCACGCCGCTGGCCGAACTCGCTGCCCATGAAAAGCAACTTCTTGCCTGGATGCGCCCACATGTAACCGTACAAGGCACGCAAATTGGCGAACTGCTGCCAATCGTCGCCCGGCATCTTGCCGACGATCGAGCCCTTGCCGTACACCACTTCGTCATGCGACAAAGGCAGGACGAAGTTCTCGTTGAATGCGTAGACCAGGGAGAACGTCAGCTGGCCATGGTGATGCTTGCGATGCACCGGGTCCTGCTTGAAATACTGCAAGGTGTCGTGCATCCAGCCCATGTTCCACTTCAGACCGAAGCCCAGGCCGCCCATCTCCGTCGGCCTCGATACCATCGGCCATGCAGTAGACTCTTCGGCAATCATGCTGACGTCCGGGTAGTCGCGATACACCGCCCGATTCAAAGCCTGCAAAAATTCTATCGCCTCTAAATTCTCGCGCCCCCCGAATCGGTTGGGGATCCATTCACCCTCTTTCCGTGCATAGTCGAGATACAGCATCGACGCCACCGCATCCACGCGGATGCCGTCGAGGTGATAGCGCTCGAACCAGAACAGCGCCGACGAAATCAAAAAACTGCGCACCTCGTTACGGCCAAAGTTGAAAATGGCTGAATTCCACTCGGGGTGAAAACCCTGTCGCGGATCCGAGTGCTCGAACAAATGCGTGCCGTCGAAGAACATCAATCCGTGCTCGTCTGTGGGAAAGTGCGATGGCACCCAGTCGAGAATCACGCCGATACCGAGGCTATGCAAATGGTCGACGAAATACATCAAATCCTGCGGCGTGCCGTAGCGTGCCGTCGGAGCGAAATAACCGGTCGTTTGATAGCCCCACGACCCATAGAAGGGATGCTCGGTAATAGGCATCATTTCGATGTGCGTAAAGCCAAGCTCGGTGACATAGTCGCCGAGTTCGTGCGCCAGTTCCCGGTAACCCAGGAAATTACCGTCCTTGCGACGCCAGGAACCGAGATGAACTTCGTAGATGGACATGGGCGCGTTCAAGCCATTCCTGGCACCCCGCGTGTTCATCCACTCGCGATCGTTCCATTGGTAGTTGAGGTTCCAGGCGCGCGACGCGGTGGCCGGCGCCAGTTCACTCAAAGAGCTGAAGGGGTCCGCTTTGTCGACGATGTAGCCGCCGACGCGCGACACGATCCTATACTTGTAGGCCTGCCCGTGGCGTACGCCAGCCGCATCGCCTTCCCACACGCCGGAGCCGTCGGCACGCGCAACCAGGGGGTTTTCGAAAGGATTCCAGCCGTTCCAATCGCCGATGACGGAAACATGCTCGGCGTTGGGCGCCCAGACAGCGAAATGCGCACCCTCATCATTGAGCTGGCATCCTAGCTTGCCGTGTAACCGGCCGTGGCTGCCCTCGCGAAAAAGATAGATATCATGATCGGTCAACACGGACAAGCGGATTCCTGATTCAGCACTGACACCTCATTTATTTGCCACGCTGATGTTGGCGCCGCTTAGTAGATTATGCACTGAGGCCGCCGAAAAAAACGTTTCCGTATTCCGGCAGCTTGTCTCCTATCAACGAAATCGCCTGTAGGACTCTACTGGCCCCTCCCGTTCGTGCACAATGCGCGACATGCACGCCGAACCGCAAATCTGGGGCGATATACACGCTCAGTTGGCCGGCGTGTTTCAGGGCGAAACCGATGCGCTGGCCAATGCGGCCAACATGGCCGCTGTGCTTTTCCATGGATTGCATTCGATCAACTGGGCGGGCTTTTATTTGCTCAAGCGGGGCGAACTGGTACTCGGACCATTTCAAGGCAAGGTCGCGTGCGTTCGGATCGGACTCGGCCATGGCGTCTGCGGAACGGCTGCAGTGCAGCGTCACACCGTGCGGGTGGCCGATGTCGCGGCGTTTCCGGGGCACATCGCGTGCGATGCAGCTTCACGTTCGGAAATCGTCGTGCCATTGCTGAAAGCAGAACATCTGTGGGGCGTGCTCGATCTGGACAGCCCGAGCGAGAATCGCTTCGACGCCGACGACGAGCGCGGCCTGGAACGCGCCGTTGCGCTCTACCTTTCTGCCTCCAATCTGGACTACTTACCAGGATATCACTCGTGACAACCATGCTCGCGCGCTTGACACTCATGACATTCGGAATGGTATCGGGCTGGGTAACAGCCGCCGCCGAAGGCACCGCAGCAACTTTCCCCTCTACTTATATCGTCCCCAAGAGCGGCGCAATACTCATCAAGGGTGCGACGGTCCTGACTGGTACCGGTCAGCGACTCGAGCACACCGACGTGCTCTTGGCAAACGGCAAGATCGAATCAATCGGCACCGACCTGGGTGTCCCTGCCGGCGCCATCAGCGTCGATGCATCGGGTAAGTGGTTAACGCCCGGCATCATCGATGTGCACTCGCACCTCGGCGTGTACGCGAGCCCCGCGGTCGAAGCGCATTCGGACGGTAACGAAATGACGAGCCCCGTCACCGCCAATGTCTGGGCCGAACACTCTGTCTGGCCGCAGGACCCGGGCTTCGAGAAGGCCCTCGAAGGCGGCGTCACCACAATGCAGATCCTGCCTGGCTCGGGCAATCTCATCGGCGGGCGTTCCGTGGTCGTGAAGAACGTACACGCCGAGACCGTGCAAGGAATGAAATTCCCGGACGCTGCCTACGGCCTGAAGATGGCCTGTGGCGAGAATCCCAAACGCGTCTACGGCGCAAAGAATCAATTCCCCTCCACCCGTATGGGCAATGTTGCCGGCTACCGTCAGGCCTTCGCCGATGCACAGGACTACGCCCGCGGTTGGGACAAGTACGAGCGCGAAATGTCGGCCTACGCCAAGAAACAGAACGTCAAAAAAACCGACAAGGACAAGGACAAAGACTCCGGCCCGCCCACGCCGCCGAAGCGCGATCTGAAACTCGAAACGCTCGCCGAGGTCATGAAAGGCAGCATTCGCGTGCACATGCATTGTTATCGTGCCGACGAAATGGCGCAGATGCTCGACGTCGCCAACGAGTTCGGCTTCAAGATCGTGGCTTTCCATCACGCCGTCGAGGCCTACAAGATCGCGGACAAGTTGGCGGAGAGCGGCGTCTGTGCTGCCATGTGGGCCGATTGGTTCGGCTTCAAGATGGAGGCCTACGACGGTATCGAAGAGAATCTGCCGTTCGTAGACCTGCCCGCCAATAGCTGCGCAATTGTCCATTCCGACTCCGCCGACGATATACAGCGTCTCAATCAGGAGGCGGCCAAGGCCATCGCTCACGCGCAGCGCGTCGGCGTCGACGTCGCTCCGGAACGCGCAGTGCGGTGGCTTACTTACAACCCGGCCAAATCGCTCGGCCTGGAGGACCGCATCGGCTCCGTCGAAGCCGGCAAGAATGCTGACGTCGTGGTGTGGAACGGCAACCCTTTCAGCGTCTACGCGCTCGCCGAACAGGTGTTCATCGACGGCGCGGTGGTCTACGACCGCTCACACCCTGCGGCGCGCCCGCCCTCCGATTTCTTGCTGGGGCAGCCCGGTCAGAGCGGCTCGCTGTGATGGCCTGTCGCGTCGTCCTGCTGCTCGTCTTGGTTGCGGCAGGCTTCAGGGAACCTGCCACTGCCCAGGACGTCGTCATTCGCAATGCCACCGTTCACACCGTTACCGTCCGCGGTTCGCTCAAGAATACGGATGTGTACGTGCACAACGGTGCGATCGCGGCCATCGGCAACGCATTGAGCGTCCCAAGCGGCGCTACAAGCATCGATGCCGGCGGCAAACCGCTCACGCCAGGACTGTTCGCAGGCGTATCCACCATCGGCATCGAAGAGGTGCAGGCCGAAGCGAGCACCGACGACGCGAACACCGCCTTCAAAAGCCCTGCCTGGGAACAGCAGTGGCGTCCCGAGCTGGATGTGAACCTGGCTTTCAATCCGCGCTCTGGATTGATACCGATTTCCCGCATCGAAGGTCTTACCTGGACCGTGTTGTCACCCAACAGTGGCGACAGCATCGTGGCGGGCCAGGGAGCAGCGGTGAGCTTCGACGGTCAGGGCGGCGCGGCTTACCCCAGCAGCCGAACCTTGTTCATTCAGATGGGTAGCGACGGCGCTCACTTGTCGGGTGGTTCGCGCGCCGCTGCCTACATGTTGTTGGATCAGGCCATCCAGGAGGCGCGCAGCAAGAACGCTGCAGTGCCGGGCAATCTTCTCCATGCGGCCGGCCGCGAAGCGTTGGCACATTATCTGGCAGGCGGTCGTGTGGTGTTTGCAGCGCAGCGCGCGAGTGATATCAGCAGCATCGTTTCGTTCGCCAAGAGTCACGGCATCAAACCCATCATCGAAGGCGGCGACGAAGCGTGGCTCGTTGCCGGTGAACTCGCCCAAGCAGACGTACCGGTGATACTGGATCCGCTCGATGACCTGCCGCTCGATTTCGATCGCCTGGCTGCCAGCCTCGAAAACGCGGCGCGTCTCCACAAGGCCGGCGTCCGCATCATCTTTTCATCGGGCGGTGACAGCAGCAAAGCACGCACCATCAGACAACGAGCCGGCATCGCCGTCGCGCACGGCTTACCCTGGGACGCGGCACTCGCTGCCATGACCGCAACGCCAGCCGAGGTATTCGGCATGAATGCGCGCGGCCATGTCGCCGTCGGCCAGAGCGCGGACCTCGTGCTATGGAGTGGCGATCCACTCGAAGTCACGAGTGTTGCCGATCAAGTGTGGATCGCCGGAAAAGCCATGCAAATGCGCTCCCGGCAGACAGAGCTTCGCGATCGTTATCTGCAAAAAATCAAATCTCACCAAGCGCGGTAATATGTCGGAACCCAAGACTCTCAGAACTCTCTCAGGCCTGATCGACCAGCCGCCGGCGCTCGCAGACGCGGCATTGATCATGATCGATTGCCAGAACACCTATCGCACGGGTGTCATGCAGTTGTCGGGCGTCGAAGCGGCCATCAAGGAAGCGCAACTACTTCTGGACAAGGCGCGCGCTCTTAAGTCGCTCATCATCCATGTGCAGCACGACGCCGGGCCGGGCTCACCCTACGACATTCGTAGCGAGATCGGCGCGCTCTCAAAAGAAGTTGCACCGCGTGCCGGTGAGCCGGTGGTCGTCAAACGTTATCCGAACGCGTTCGTGCAAACGGACCTCGATGAGAGACTCAAGGCGCTTGGCATCAAGAACGTCGTGCTGGCAGGCTTCATGACACACATGTGCATCAATTCCACTGCACGCGGTGCGTTCAGCCTGGGCTACGCACCGACCGTCGTTGCCAGCGCGACCGCCACCCGTGCGCTGCCAGGCGTTGCAGGCGCGGTAGTGTCGGCCGCTGCGTTGCAAGCCGCATCGCTCGCGTCGCTGAGTGATCTGTTTGCCGTGGTGGTCGACGATGCGAATGCGCTGCCGGGGTAATGTCTCATCGTGATCACAGCAACGAGATTTTGATTTATGCTGCCCGCAAATAATGCAACGCATCAGCCCGCCGGCTGGTTTGACATAGGCCGTAACATTCGGGGGATCGCTGATGGACATTCATGAATATCATGCCAAGGAACTATTGTCGGGCTATGGCGTACCCATCCAGCCGGGGGCGGTAGCCTACACGGCGGAACAGGCTTCGTTCGTCGCCTCGGAACTCGGCGGCTGGCATTGGGCGGTCAAAGCCCAAATTCATTCAGGTGCGCGGGGCAAGGCCGGCGGCATCAAGCTCTGCCGTACCTACCATGAGGTGGGCGAGGCCGCGCAAGCGATGCTCGGCAAGCGCCTGGTGACCACGCAGACCGGGCCGGCCGGCAAGATAGTGCAACGCGTCTATATCGAGGTGGCCGAAAAGTTCGAGCGCGAACTTTATTTCGGCATCGTGCTGGACCGCAAGGCTGAACGGGTTCGCATCATCGCCTCCGCGCATGGCGGCATGGACATCGAGGAAATTGCGAAGACGTCACCGGAGGCGATCGTGCAGGTGATCGTCGAGCCTGCGGTGGGCTTGCAACCGTTTCAGGCACGCGAGCTGGCGTTCGGACTCGGCCTCAATCTGAAGCAGGTGAGCCGGGCAGTGACCGCCATCATGGGTGCCTACCGCGCATTCCGCGATCTGGATGCCAGCATGCTGGAGATCAATCCGTTGGTGGTCACGAAGGATGACCGGGTGATCGCGCTCGATGCCAAGATGACGTTCGACGACAACGCGCTCTTCCGACATCCGAAGATTTCCGAGATGCGCGATCTGTCGCAGGAAGATCCGCGTGAGGCGGAAGCCTCACAGGATGCGCTGAGCTATGTGGGTCTCGACGGCGACATTGGCTGCATCATCAACGGTGCCGGACTCGCCATGGCGACCATGGATACCATCAAGTATGCCGGCGGCGAACCTGCAAACTTTCTGGACGTGGGCGGTGGTGCATCGCCCGAGCGGGTTGGTAAGGCCTTCAAGCTCGTGCTATCCGACAGCAAGGTGAAAGTCATCCTGGTAAATATCTTCGCGGGCATCAACCGCTGCGACTGGGTTGCTCAGGGCGTGGTACAGGCGGTGCGTGACATCGGCATCAAGGTACCGCTGGTCGTGCGTCTGGCCGGTACCAACGAAGCCGAGGGGCGCAAGATCATCAAAGAGAGCGGCTTGCCCATCATCAGCGCCGACACGCTGGCAGAGGCCGCCCAAAAGAGTGTTGCAGCCGCGCGCTCGGGAGCAGTCAAATGAGCATTCTCATCGACGAAACAACTGCAGTGATCATGCAGGGATTCACGGGCGACAAAGCCACGTTCCATGCGCGCGAAATGATCACCTATGGCACCAATCTGGTCGGCGGTGTCACGCCGGGCAAGGGAGGTCAGACGCACCTGGGACGGCCGGTGTTCAATACAGTCAAAGAGGCTGTGAAGGCCACGGGTGCTACAGCGAGCCTGGCATTCGTCCCGCCTGCATTTGCCGCGGACTCGCTCATGGAGGCGGCTGATGCCGGTCTGAAACTGGTGTGCACGATTACCGATGGCATTCCGGCTCAGGACATGATGCGGGTGAAGCGCTACCTGATGCGTTATCCGAAGGAAAAACGCACCATGGTGGTGGGTCCGAATTGCGCCGGCATCATCAGCGCCGGCAAAGCCATGTTGGGCATCATGCCGGGGCATATTTATCGCCGCGGTAACGTCGGCATCGTCTCCCGCTCTGGCACGTTGGGCTACGAGGCTGCCGCGCAAATGAATGCGCTGGGTATCGGCCAGACGACGAGCGTCGGCATCGGCGGCGATCCCATCAATGGCAGTTCGTTTCTTGATCACCTCATGTTGTTCGAACAGGATTCGGAGACCGAAGCGGTCATGATGATCGGCGAGATCGGCGGCCCTCAAGAGGCCGAGGCGTCGGAATGGGTGCAGAAGCACATGAGCAAACCCGTCATCGGTTACGTCGCCGGACTCACCGCACCCAAAGGCCGCCGCATGGGACATGCAGGTGCCATCATCTCGACCGCCGGTGACAGCGCCGCGGAGAAGGCGGAGATCATGCAGTCGTTCGGGTTGACGGTGGCGCCCAGCGCCTCCGAACTCGGGTCCACGGTTGCCGCGGTATTGCGGAAGTTGGGCAAGTGAGTTTCACGACGATCGAGCAGGCCCATCCGCGCCTGCATCGCTCTGAACTCGCCGTTCCGGGGACCGATCCCGCGCTGTTTGATAAGGCCGCCAAGTCCGCTGCCGACGTCATCTTCCTCGACTGCGAAGATGCGGTTGCACCCGATGACAAGGAACGGGCCCGCTCGAACATCATCAAGGGGCTCAACGAGGTCGACTGGGGCCAGAAGACCTTGATGGTTCGGATCAATGGTCTCGATACCCATTACATGTACCGCGACGTCGTGGACATCGTGGAAGCATGCCCGCGCCTCGACATGATCCTCATACCCAAGGTCGGTGTGTCTCAGGATGTGTATGCGGTGGATATGCTCGTTACACAGATCGAAGCTGCGAAGAAGCGGGAAAAGCGCATCGGCTTCGAAGTGCTGATCGAAACCGCCTTAGGGATGGCGAACGTCGAGGCCATCGCGCAATCATCGCGGCGCCTGGAGGCGATGAGTTTTGGCGTGGCTGACTATGCAGCCTCGACGCGCGCACGAACCACCGTCATCGGTGGCGTCAACAAGGACTCGGGCGTTCTCACGGACAAGGACGCAGATGGCAAGCGGGAGTACTACTGGACGGATCCATGGCACGCGGCGCAAACACGCATGATGGTTGCGTGCCGGGCCTACGGTCTGCGGCCGATTGACGGGCCCTTCGGTGATTTCAAGGATCCCGACGGATTCATCGCCGCTGCGAACCGGGCCGCTGTGTTGGGATATGAAGGCAAGTGGGCAATACATCCCTCCCAAATCGAATTGGCGAACTCGGTCTATACGCCGTCGGCGGCTGAAGTCACCAAGGCCCGGCGCATCCTCGAGGCCATGAAGGAAGCCGCCGCCCAAGGCCGCGGTGCCGTGTCATTGGACGGACGGCTCATCGACATTGCCAGTATCCGGATGGCCGAAGCCTTGATCGCAAAGGCCGATACCATCTCCGCCGCCGGAGCTTGAGCCACTGACCACCCGCGTGGCGCTCGCCAGTGATGTGGGGCATCTTTGCCAATGCCATCACCCTTCAGGGGCCGTTCGGTGGCCTGATGATCGGGAATGCGGCGGTGATCGCGGCTGCGCTGGGGCCTGTCGAGACCCGCTTTTCAACCAGCTTGGGCACGATCGTGCTGGGCGGGATACTGGTTGGTTTCGGCACCAGATGCTTGCCAGCACCACCGGCTTGCTGACCACGGTGTTCTCTGTGCGGAGCGCGGACGCCTTTCTCAGGACAACCCCCAATGTTTGATCATCTCGACCCGGTCCTGCTGGCCCGCATCCAGTTCGCCTTCACGGTCAGCTTTCACTTTATTTTCCCGTCCTTCTCGATCGGGCTCGCCAGCTATCTGGCAGTGCTGGAAGGGTTTTGGCTGAAGACCGCCAAAAGCGTCTATCTCGACCTGTTCAAATATTGGCTGAAGATCTTCGCGGTCGTGTTCGCCATGGGCGTCGTGTCGGGCATCGTCATGTCCTATCAATTCGGCACAAACTGGTCGGTGTTCTCGGTCAAGACCGGGCCGGTGCTCGGCCCGCTCATGGCCTATGAAGTGCTGACCGCCTTCTTCCTCGAGGCCGGCTTCCTCGGCGTCATGCTGTTCGGAATGAGCAAGGTCGGCCGGAAACTGCATTTCGCGGCCACCTGCATGGTCGCGCTCGGCACTTTTATCTCGGCGACCTGGATCCTGAGCGTGAACAGTTGGATGCAGACGCCGACCGGTTTTGCGATCAACGCCAACGGCCAGTTCGTACCCGCAGGATCGTGGCTCGCGATCATCTTCAATCCAAGTTTCCCCTATCGTCTGCTCCACACGGTCATTGCTTCGTATCTGACGACGTCGCTCGTGGTCGGCGCGGTGGGCGCATGGCATCTCCTGAAAGATCACAAGAACCCCTACGCCCGAAAAATGTTCTCCATGGCGATGTGGATGGCGGCGATCGTCGCGCCGCTGCAGATCGTCGCCGGCGATCTGCACGGATTGAATACGCTGGAGCATCAGCCCGCCAAGATCATGGCGATGGAAGGCCATTATGAGAGCCATCCCGACGGCGCGCCGTTGATCCTGTTCGGCATCCCCAACAGCGCCGAGAAGCGCGTCGACTATGCGATCGAGATCCCCAAGGCATCGTCGTTGATCTTGAAGCACAACCTCAATGCGCCGATGGCCGGCCTCGACACCATCCCTGACAATCTGAAACCACCGGTCGGCGTGGTGTTCTGGTCGTTCCGCGTGATGGTTGGGCTGGGCTTTGCGATGCTGGGGCTGGGTCTGTTTAGCCTGCTCGCGCGCTCGCGCCGCTCGCTCTACGACTGGCGGCTGCTGCACCGTGTGGCGATCCTGATGGGGCCAACCGGATTCGTTGCCGTCATCGCGGGATGGATCACGACCGAGGTCGGGCGCCAGCCCTACACTGTCTACGGACAATTGCTGACCGCGCAGTCTCACTCGCCACTGGCCGCGCCAGCCGTCGCCGCGTCGCTCATGGCCTTTGTGGTGGTCTATTTCGCCGTGTTCGGGGCAGGCGCCTGGTATCTGCTCCAACTGATGGGCCACACCCCGCAGGCCCATGAAACCGAGCCGCCGCAAACGCCGATCCGGTCCGCCGGGATCACGCCTGCCGCCGCCCTGAACGGCGCACCCGCGCCAGCGGAGCAGGCATGACCTATCATCTCGATCTCACGACTGTCTGGGCGTTCATCATCGTGTTCGCCGTGTTTGCCTATGTCGTCATGGATGGGTTCGATCTGGGCATCGGTATTCTGTTTCCTTTCTTTGCCGTTGGCGAGGAGCGCGACCAGGCGATGAATTCCATCGCGCCGGTATGGGACGGCAACGAAACTTGGCTGGTTCTCGGCGGCGGCGGCCTGTTCGCCGCTTTTCCGCTCGCCTACGGAATCATACTGCCAGCGACCTATCCGCTGATGATCGCCATGCTGCTCGGACTGGTGTTTCGCGGCGTGGCCTTCGAGTTCCGCTGGCGTGACGCGCGACATCGCGCGCTGTGGGATGTCGCGTTCACTTTGGGATCTACCGTGGCGGCGATGGCGCAGGGCATGATTCTGGGCGCGATCCTTCAGGGGGTCACCGTCGTCGACAGTGTCGATTCGGGCGGCTGGGCCTATGCCGGAAAATGGCTCGACTGGCTCACGCCTTTCAGTCTGCTGACCGGCATCGGAGTCGTTGCCGGTTATTGCCTGCTTGGCGCGACCTGGCTGATCTGGAAAGTCGAAGGCACCGCGCAGGCCCATGCGGTCCGGCTGGCACGCATCTTCGGCGTCGGCACCTTGGTCGCCATGGCTGCGGTAAGCGCGGCCACACCTTTCCTAGATCACGCCTATTGGCGTCGCTGGTTTGAGATGCCCGGCGTCCTGCTCACCGCACAGGTTCCAATCCTCGTTGTGGTCGCCGCCGTCTTCTACTTCAAAAGCCTTAATGCGGCGGCCGAACGCCTGCCGTTCGCCATCGCCCTGGGGCTGTTCCTGCTCGGTTTCGCCGGGCTTGGCATCAGCATATTTCCCTATATCGTGCCCGATCAAATCACGATCTGGGAAGCCGCGGCACCTAAACAGAGCCAGATCTTCATGCTGGTCGGCACGGTCATCATCGTTCCCGTCATCCTTGCCTACACCGCCTGGGCCTATTGGGTCTTTCGTGGCAAGGTTGGCACCCACGGGTATCACTGATGGACGAAGCTCCGCTTTGGAAACGGCTCGCGTGGCTGTTTGCAATCTGGACCGCAAGCGTCGCCGCACTCGGCGTTGTCGCCTTCATCATCCGGTCTTGGCTGAGAACTTAGGTTGGGGCCAGCGCTAATGGATGCGAAGCAGCAGGCGCGGCCAATCAGAAGTCTCGTTCCCATCCTGCAGGTCGGCCGAGCAGCGTAGTCGTCGAACCGGCTTTTTGTCTGTCGGCGCTTCGAATCTCGGCTTGTTTTGGAATGGCGGCGAATTTTAGCCGACTATTTTTTTATGGGTATGGTGCGCCCGGACGGATTCGAACCGCCGACCACTGCGTTCGAAGCGCAGTGCTCTATCCAGCTGAGCTACGGGCGCGCAGGTGGACAGTTTAGCCCCAGTGAGGCAATTCTGAAACTTAATGGGTCTGTGAACCGTGGTCTATACGAACGCGGTCAGATCTTTAGACTCTAAGACTGCGCTTCCGCAGGTTGGGGATATTCCGGAAACATGCATTTTCGACTTTGTTTCATTGCGATCACCGCGCTGTTCGCTTGCCTTTCGCATGCGGTGCCCACGCCATTCGACCTGGCTGGTCCTGACCTGGAGATC
Source organism: uncultured Steroidobacteraceae bacterium (assembly GCA_964658805.1). GTDB lineage: Bacteria > Pseudomonadota > Gammaproteobacteria > Steroidobacterales > Steroidobacteraceae > Bog-1198. The sequence continues at coordinate 16,498 of CAZZZU010000020.1, read as the reverse complement.
AAGGTCACCCGGGGTGGGGTGACGCTGCCCGCGTCTCAGGTCCCCAACCTTGCCGTAAACGACCGGATTTGGATCAAGGCCGACTTGCCCGCGTCGCAGTCCGCGCACTATCTGTTGGTGGCCGCTTTTCTGAGCGGCGCCACCAACCCGCCGCCGGAAAGTTGGTTCTCCCAGTGCAAGCTCTGGAGTGCCAAGTGCGGCAATGACGGCATGACGGTGACGGTTCCCGCAGGCGCGCAACAGGTTTTGCTGTTCATGGCACCGGCAACCGGGGGCGACTTCCGAACCTTGGTGGGTGCCGTACGCGGACGACCCGGGGCTTTCGTGCGTACCTCGCAGGACCTCAATCAGGCAGCGCTGGATCGCTCACGACTGGAGCGCTTCCTGGCTGCCATACACCTGCTCAACCAAGGCGATCCTGCGAAGCTGAAAGAGGCCGCGCCGCTGCTCGCCCGCAGTCTGGCGATCAAGGTTGAGGAGAAATGTCTCGACCGCATTCCCGAATTACAGGCACCCTGCCTGATGCAGGGTCAAGAGTCTTTGATCCTGAATGATGGACACAGCACTTCCATCGTAGAAGCACTCACCGCAGGACCCGGCAGCGACCTTGCGATGGAGGCGAGCTACACCCCGCAGCTCAGCTATGGGTACTACAGTCCCTACATTGCCTCGGTATTGGACGTCGCGCGCATCTTCGAGTCGTTCCGCACGGCGCAGTATCAATACATCCCGGCGCTTGCCTCCTTACGAGGCGATAAAGTCGCGCTGACGCTGAACGCGGCACCCTCCTTCCATAGTCCCAAGTCGGTGCTGGTGATCGGCCTGCCCGCCGTGGAACACGTGCAGTTGCCGCCCATGCACGCTGTGGATCCGAAGGAGATCTACTGCGTGCGGCGTTCCACCCTGGTGCTTCCGGTGGACGGCGCGCCGCTTGCCTTCTCGACCGGATATGCACATGACTTGAAACTGAGCCTGACGGGACATGATGGCAAAAGCATCGAACTACCGGCGCGCGCCGATCCCATCCAGGGCGGTTATGTGATCGACACGACGGCGCTCAACAACGTCGCGCTCGGCGATACGGTGCAAGGCCAGTTGCGCGGTTTCTGGGGATTCGATGTCTACGAAGGACCGACATTCCGACTGATCAACGTTCATGCGAAGAGTTGGGAATTGGCATCGGGCGACGAATCCGCGCTGATCGTAGGACGCCAGGACACAGTGCGATTGCAGGCGAGCAGCGTGAGTTGCATCGACGGCATCATGCTCAAGGATCCCGCCGGCAAGGAATTGAAGGTCGACTGGAAGCCCGTTCGCGCCGACCAGGTGGAACTCAAACTGCCGCTGCAGGATTCGGCGCCTGGTTCGATGACGTTGCTGGTGAGTCAGTATGGTGTTTCCAATCCCGAGTCGGTGCTGCTGCGTACCTTCGCTGACGCCGGGCGGTACGACAGTTTCTCCATACATGCCGGTGACAGCGTCGGCCTGCTCAAAGGCAATCGCCTGGATCAAGTCGCGAGTCTTGCCATGAAAAACGTCGTCTTCGTTCCGGGCGAGTTATCGTCCCGGCACGGTGTCGACGAATTGCCGTTGGTTGCCCAGGAACCGCAGGCCATATCGACGCTGAAAGCCGAGCGATCGGTTGCGGCCACGGTGACACTCAAAGATGGACGCGTGATGCCTGTGGCCGCTTCGATCGAGTCACCACGTCCCGCCGTGCTACTTATCAACAAGAACGTGGTGCCCTCCGCGGCCAGCGCAGTCACCAACATCCAGCTCACCAGTCAGAGTGAGCTGCCAGTGGACGGGTTGCTCACTTTTTCCCTGCGCAGCAAGTCGCCGATGACTTTCAGCAGGGACGAAAGCATTGAAGTTGCGACCGCCGATGAGTCAGCGTCGGTCACACTGACCTTTAGCAATGGCGGCATGCTGTTGGAAAATTCATCGGTGGCGGTCGTCACCCTGAATCCGGCGAAAGCTTTCGGCGATTCTGTGTTCGGCCCGGTGCAATTTCGGGTCAATGCCAAAGGCATCACCAGTGACTGGCAGCCGCTTGCAAATCTGGTGCGCCTGCCGATTCTCAAAGATTTGCAGTGCCCGGCAACGCCCGAAATCGCGTGCAAGCTCAGCGGTTCAAACCTGTTTCTGATCGAAGCGCTGGCAACCGACGCAAAGTTCACGCACCCCATAAAGGTGCCCGACGGTTTTCTGGGCGCGGCATTACCAGCACCTCATCCGGTCAGCGGACAACTTTACGTGAGACTACGCGACGACCCGACGGTCAGTAATCTGAGTACGCTGGTCGCGCAGGAGATCGCACCGCCACCGGACGCAGCGGCCCGTTCACCCGAAAGGACTTTAGCTATCATCCCTGAACAGGCGCCCAAAACAGACTCTGGCTCTGCGGATCGGTAACCGTTACTTCGGCGGTCCGCCCCCGAGTAACAATATTCGCAGACCCCAATTGCTGACTTTCGGATCGTACTGCCAGAGCGCTGCGTACGGCATCGCCGCCTGCTTTCCCGCCGCAACAAAACGCCCCTCAGCAAAGAACAACGTGCCGTCCCTGGATAAGAAACTCGATCGCTCGCTGAGCTCGCCGCGCAGCGGATGGCGCGACAGCTGCCGGTCGACCGCAGCCAACTGCATGGGCCACTCGCCATTCAGCAAGAGGTGAAATTTCTGATTGCGCGCGTACGCGCGCAAACCCGCCGGCAAGCCTTCGATGCGTAGTGCGAATGCGAACGCTGCGGCGGCGCCGCGCGTGGCAAGTTCAGCCGATAGTCCGGCAGAAGGCGCAGGCACTGGCTGATAGGAAATTGTAAACGCATTCGCGCGATCGCGAGCTGTCGCCGTATGCTCGATGCTGCCCTCGAACAGCGGGGTCCACGTGTCACTGGAACGCTCAAACACGGTCAGGGAATGGCCGCCCTCGCGTGCCTCGAGGATGAAACCCAGATCGGCACTGGCCGCCATATCGGCCTCGATCGGGCTGCGATTTTGCAGCAGGTCGCTCCAGGCAGCACTTGCCCGCGTCTCGGTTGCATTAGCCATTGCCTCTATGATCGCGCAACAAGCGTTAAAAGTGCGCCAAAGTGGCTACAGCCTCCCCATAGGCCGTAAGATCATGGCTGTAGTCTCGCAAAAATGACGCAATTCCGAGGTGCCGTTCATGAAGGGTTGGATTCCATTACTGCTCACTTCCGCGCTTGCTTTCGCCACCCAGGCAGGAGCCACCTGCGCCTATCCCACGGCGCCGGCGGCTCCGCCTGATGGCGCGACCGCAACCAAGGACGAGATGATCACGGCGAAGCATGACTTCGATCGCTACAACGGCGAGATGAACGCCTATCTCGAGTGTCTGAAGCTGGAACGAAATGCCGCGAAACCCGACACGGCGAAACTGTCGTCAGACGAAAAGAAGAAGGCCGCCGAGCAAGACAAGCAACAGGATCAGATCCTGGCGCAGAAGAACAACGCCGCGGTCGATGAATTGCAAACCAATGTCAGTCGTTTCAATGAACAACTGAAAATTTTCAAGGCAAAACAGAAGCCCTGATAAACGATGCAGGCTGCAACCATCACGCCCCGTCTTGCCGAGGAAGCCATCCAGGCCCGGCTGACATGCCTGCCTATCGAGTCGCTGCCGCTGACGCAGTGCGTGGGTGGTACCTTGCGTGAAAACATCTATGCCGAACGGGACCAGCCGCCGTTCGACCGCGTCACGATGGATGGCATCGCGCTCGATAGTGAAATGCTGCGCCGGGGCGCGACGCGCTTTCGCATTCAGGGCGTACAGGCCGCGGGCAGCCCTGCCGCGAAACTGCGCAGCACCGGTGACTGCATCGAGGTCATGACAGGCGCGATGCTGCCCACCGGCACCGATTGCGTCATCCCATTGGAGGATTACCAGGTCGTAAACGGTTCGATCGAGCTCAAGCCGTCAGCGGGCGGCGCGGCCTTTCATAATGTCCACCGACGCGGCAGCGACTCGAAGCAGGGACATCTGCTTTTGCAAGTCGGCACATTGTTGCGCGCGCCGGAGATTGCGGTGGCCGCCTCGGCCGGCATGGCGCGTGTGCGGGTCAGCAGCCAACCCGCCATCATGGTGGTATCCACCGGCGATGAACTGATCGAACCTGGCGACCCGATTGCAGAGTTCCAGGTGCGACGTTCCAATTCATACGCTGTTGCGGCGACCCTGCGCAAGCGCGGTATCGGCCGAGTCGGTGACGATCACGTTGCCGACGATGAGGCGCGTCTGCGAGAGCGGCTTGCGCTGCACCTCGATACGCACGAAGTCCTGATCCTGAGCGGCGGCGTCTCGATGGGCAAATTCGACCTGGTGCCGAAAGCGCTGACCGGGCTCGGCGTGCAGGAGGTCTTTCATAACATTGCCCAACGACCTGGCCGGCCGATGTGGTTCGGGATCGGTCCCCAAGGCCAGGCGGTCTTTGGACTACCCGGCAACCCGGTCTCCACCATGCTGTGTTTGGTGCGCTACGTCATTCCGGCCATTGCCGAGGCCATGGGTACCCGGCGGGCACCACAGGAACGCCTGGCGCTCGCTGATGAGGTGGTCCTGAAGCATGCGTTTACCTATTTCGTGCCGGTATGCATTGAGCATGATGACTGGGGACGCCCCTGGGCGCGGCCCCGGCCCCCGAACGGATCAGGAGACTTTTTGAGTCTGGCAGGCACAGATGGGTTTGCAGAACTGCCACCCGGCCCCAATGTCTATCCAAAGGGTTTTGTGACCAGCGTATATCGCTGGTAAATACAGCATGACATCGACCATTCACGACATTCGCGGCGCCGGCCACCCACTCGACAAGTTGGGCAGGCCGCTGCACGACCTGCGCATCTCCGTCATGGATCGCTGCAATTTTCGCTGCCCCTATTGCATGCCGAAAGAGCAGTTCCATGATAACTATCAGTTCTTGAGGTCATCGGAGCGCTTATCGTTCGATGAGATCGTGCGCTTGTCCCGCCTGTTCGCTGGCTTGGGCGTGCGCAAGCTGCGCCTGACCGGTGGCGAACCGTTGCTGCGCGCCAACCTGCCCGATTTGATCGGAGATCTGAGCAGCATTGAGGGTATCGAGGACATCGCGCTCACCACCAACGGCGTGCTACTTGCCAAGCATGCCGTCGATCTTGCAGCGAACGGTCTGAAACGCGTCACCGTCAGCCTGGACACGGTGGACCGGCAGTTGTTCACGCGCATGAGCGGCGGTTTCGGGGCCCTGGATCAGGTGCTGCAAGGTATCGATGCAGCCATTCAAGCGGGCCTTGCGCCCATCAAGGTCAACACCGTGGTCGAGCGTGGCGTGAACGACCACGCGGCGCTCGACGTCGTCGAGCATTTTCGCGGCATGCCGGTGATCGTGCGCTTCATAGAGTTCATGGACGTGGGCAACCGCAATAAGTGGCGCCCCGACATGGTGGTGCCATCGCAGGAGATGGTCGAACGGGTCAGAACACGTTGGCCCATTCAGCCGGTTGCCGAAAATTATCGGGGCGAGGTCGCCGAGCGCTGGCGTTTTGCAGATGGCTCCGGCGAAATCGGCTTTATCTCGTCAGTGTCGCAGCCTTTTTGTGGCGCCTGCAGCCGCGCGCGGCTGTCTTCGGAAGGCAAGTTCTATACGTGCCTGTTCGCGACCAACGGCCTGGACTTGCGCACGGCCCTGCGCAGCGGCGCTGAGGATGCGGAGCTCTTGCAGCTGATTCGCGGCAACTGGCTAGGACGTAGCGACCGGTACAGCGAACTGCGTGAGGAACTGCGCGCGCACGAGCCGGCGCGGAAGATCGAGATGTATTACATCGGCGGATGAGGGCATGAACTTCACGCATCTGGACGCCGACCGGCGTCCTACCATGGTAGATGTCAGCGATAAAACCGCGACCCGGCGCAATGCCACGGCACAGGCACGCGTGCATTTTCCGCCGCAAGTCGCGGCGGCTTTGCGTGACAACGGCCTGCGTTCGCCCAAAGGGCCGGTCTTCGACACGGCGATCGTTGCCGGTGTCATGGGCGCCAAGCGCACGCACGAGCTGATTCCGTTCTGCCATCCGCTAGGCCTCGAGAATTGCCGCATCACTATCGAGCTCGTGGACGATGCGGCCGTCATCGATTGTCGCGTCAGCGTGCACCACAAGACCGGCGTCGAGATGGAAGCACTGACGGGCGCCAGCATCGCAGCCCTGACTGTGTATGACATGTGCAAGGCGCTGTCGCACGAGATCGTCATCGGCGACATCAAACTGCTTGCAAAAAACGGTGGCCGCAGCGATTACGCGAGCGCGGAACCCACGTGATGGACGCACCCGTTTACGGCCTGATCCTGGCGGGGGGCTTGAGCGTGCGCATGCAGCGTGACAAGGCTGCATTGTCGTATGGTGGCAGGTCGCAGCTCGACCGCGCCTACGAGCTTGCCAGCCGGCATGTTGCAAAGGTCTATGTATCGGTGCGTGCGACGCAGGCCTCCGACCCGGCCCGCGCGCACCATCCCCTGATCGTCGACACCGTGGCGGGCGACGGCCCGATCGTCGGGATTCGTTCGGCGATGGCAGCGTTTCCGAACGCAGCCTGGCTGGTACTCGCATGCGATCTGCCGTTCGTTTCGGATGCCGTCATTGCGCGGCTCTTGGCCGAGCGCGACAGCCGCGCCATGGCAACGGCCTACAAGAGCGCGCACGATGGCCTCCCCGAACCCTTGTGCGCAATTTGGGAACCCACTGCCGCCCCGGCGCTAGCCACGTTTCATGCGTCCGGCAAAGACTGTCCGCGCAAGTTTCTTCTGCGCCACTCCGCCTGCATTCTCGAGCCTCGCGACGCACGCGCGCTCGACAACGTCAACACGCCCGCTGAGTACGCCCAAGCGGTCACTGCTTTGGACGGGGTGTGATCCATGCAACTGAAGCTTCAATTTTATGCCTTGATGCGGGAGCAAGCCGGACGCTCCGAAGAAACCGTGGAGACCGCGGCCGACACGCCGGCGGCGCTTTACGGCGAGCTTGTGTCGCGTTACGGCTTCACGCTGCCGCGCGAGCAGGTAAAGGTGGCGGTGAACAGCGAATTTGCCGACTGGCTGCGGCCTTTGCGCGCAGGCGACGCGGTGGTTTTCATTCCACCTGTGGCAGGCGGCTGATGCCGTTCCGCCTGGCGACAATCGCAATTGATACCGAGTCTGCACGGCGCGAGCTGCGCGATCAGGCGGCCGGCGGCTATGTCAGTTTCGAAGGCTGGGTACGGGACTTCAATGAGGGGCGGGAAGTGACGGCACTCGAATACGAGGCGTTTCAAGCACTCGCGGTCAAGGAAGGCGAGAACATCATCGGTGAAGCGCTGCGCCGCTTTCCCGCCAAACATGCCCTCTGCATTCACCGGGTCGGTGCCCTGGGCCTCGAAGATATGGCGGTCTTCGTAGGCGTCAGTGCCGTGCATCGGGGCGCGGCCTTCGACGCCTGTCGCTACATCATCGACGAAGTGAAACACCGCGTACCGATCTGGAAAAAGGAATATTACCGTGGTGGCGACTCAGGCTGGGTGAACTGTGAACAATGCGCGGCGGCTCCACACCACGCGCTGCCACTGCACGACCACTAGGCGCCGTGTGACGCCCGATTATTCGCGCCAAACGCTCCTGAAAGAAATCGGCAGCCGCGGCCAGGCGCTACTAGGCCGGTCAAGTGTGCTGGTCGTGGGTGCGGGCGGCCTGGGCAGTCCCGTGCTGCAGTATCTGGCCGGCGCCGGTGTCGGCAAGCTCGGCATCATCGATGCCGATACGCTCGAATCGAGCAATCTGCATCGCCAACCTCTCTATGCTTTGGCGGATGTGGGCGCGCCCAAAGTCGACCTCGCGCGTGTCGGCGTCACCGCCATCAATCCTGAAATCAGGGTGGAGACTTTCAACGAGCGACTCACCTCGGTCAATGCCGTTGCGCTGATTGGGCGTCACGACCTCGTGATCGACTGTAGCGACAACTTTCGTACGAAATACACGATCAACGATGCGGCCGTGCTGACGCAGCGGCCGGCGATATTCGCAAGCGTCTACCAGTACGAGGGTCAGCTGCAGGTTTACAGGCCCGCGGCCAGTCATGCCTGCCTGCGCTGCCTGTGGCCGGATGCGATGCAGGACGGCGTGGTGGGCAATTGCGCGGAAGCCGGCGTGCTCGGCCCCGTGCCTGGCGTGTTCGGTACGTTGCAAGCGCTGCTCGCCATCAAGATACTGCTCGACTTGGACGGTCAACTGGCCGGTGAACTGCTGCTGCTCGACTTCAACAATTTCTCCAGCCTGAAGCTCAAGGCGCCGCGCCGCGCCGCTTGCACGGCACCCCTCTGTACGTTGATCAAGCGGCTGGAACCGGATGCCGCCGATATTGAAATGAACTTCGCATCGCTTGCCGCGGCTGCGCAGGAATACGAACTCCTCGACATCCGCACCGCTGCCGAGGTTGCGGCACAGCCCACCCCGGCGCGGCATGTGCCGATGGGCGAACTGCTCGATAATCCGAGCGTCTTGTCCGCCGGGCGGAAATCGCTGCTGGTGTGTGCCTCCGGCAAGCGCAGCCTGGCCGCTGCGCGCGAGTTGCGCCGCAGAGGCATCGTGGTGCATTCGCTCGCCGGCGGTCTACAGCGTGTGGGACATTGACCGTGCGCTTCACGAGCAAGCTTCCGGATATCGGCACCACGATTTTCTCCGTGATGTCGCGACGTGCCATCGAGGAAAACGCCGTCAATATAGGCCAGGGGTTCCCGGATTATCCCATCGATCCACACCTGGGTGCGGCCTTGGTGGAGGTGGTCACTGAGGGCCGCAATCAATATGCGCCCATGGAAGGGGTGATCGAACTGCGTGACGCGATCGCTAAAAAGTTGCTGATGAATCATGGCCGGCGCTTCGATCCTGCCGATGAGATCACCATCACCTGTGGCGCGACCGAAGCGCTGTACGACACCATTCAGTCGGTGGTCGGACCAGGCGACGAGGTCATCATCTTCGATCCGGCCTATGATGCGTACGAACCTGCCGTGCGCCTTGCCGGCGGGCAATGCGTGCACATCCCGCTCGAACCGCCGGCTTTTCGCTACGACTGGGATAGGGTGCGCGCGGCGTGCAGCGCGCGCACCCGCCTCATCATCATCAACAGCCCTTCCAATCCAAGCTGTTCGCTGCTGAGTGGCACCGATCTGGACGCGCTGGCGGCGTGCATCCGCGACCGTCCCATCTCGGTCCTCTCCGATGAGGTGTATGAGCACGTGCTCTACGATGGCCGGCGCCACGCCTCGGTGCTCGCGCATGCGGAACTGCGCGAGTGCAGCTTCGCGGTCTACTCGTTCGGCAAGGCCCTGCACGCCACCGGTTGGCGCACCGGTTACTGCGTCGCGCCGCGCGAGATGACGCGCGAGCTGCGCAAGGTGCACCAGTTCAATACTTTCAGTATTGCTGCGCCTTTGCAGCATGCGATTGCGCGCTACGTAAGCGCGCATCCGGAAGCGTGGCAGAACCTGTCGAGCTTCTTTCAGCGCAAGCGCGATTTGCTCGCTGGCTTATTGCAAGGCTCAGGGCTCGAACCCGTGCCGGCCAAAGGGACCTATTTTCAATTGGTCGATTACAGCGCCATCAGCCACGCGGGCGATCTCGAATTCGCCGATCAACTGATCCGCGAGGCCAAGGTTGCGACCATTCCTTTGTCGCCGTTTTATGCCGTTCCGCCGCGTATGACGCTGATCCGGCTATGTGTCGCGAAGCGCGACGAGACGCTGACCCTGGCGGCCGAGCGGCTGCGTGAATTCGCGGCAGGTCGCGCGATGTCGGCCTAGGTACCGAACGCTTGCGGCGTCTCAACCCTTCGGCACGGTTTCCGCAACGTTCACGGTGGGCAGTTTCGCCGCGCGCCAGCCCTCGATACCATCCGGGTACCAATACACTCGACGATAGCCGTAGGCGATCAACCGCTTCGCACCGTTCCAGCTGAGCCAGCAGCGCTTGTGGCAATACACGACGATCGGCCGGTCAGACTCCCCGCCGACGGCTGCAGCGATGCGATCGCGCAAGAAAGCATCGAACTCCGGTGTCACCTCCCCTGCGCCCGCGCCGGGTATCCATAGCGCCGTCGGCAGGGCTTTATGCGGTACAGGAATCCACGGGGCATCGGGCGCGAGTCCTTCAGGCTTGCGCGGCGCGTTCGACACGTCGACGAGCAGCACAGCACCGGACGCGAGCAGCTTGCGCAAGGCCGGAAGTCGCACGACCTGGCCACCCTGGATGGTGGCCGGCACCGGCGCATCGGTCGCGCCGCGCCAGAATCCGGTGGGCTCGTCCACCGCAGGCGCGCCGGTTTTTTGAGCCGCGTGCAGCGGCGCGCTCGCGGATAGCAAGGATATGGCCAGCAGCAGCGGCGCCCGCCGCGCCCGCGTCAGCATCAAGCGTCAGCTCTTCGGTGCAGGTACGTCGAACTTCTCGCCGAAGATCGCGTTCTTGGTGTCGTGCACCTCGACCTTGAGCTCGCCTTTCTGCTTCGGCACGAAACCAAATGTAATGACAGGGTCGGTGGCCAACGAGATGTTCGAGTCAATGTGCATGACCTGCGTGTCCCCATAACTCACGTCAATGGTCTTGATGAAGCGCGCCGGGGTGAAGTTTCGTGTCAGCTGATCCATTTGCATGCCGTTGAAGTTGGGATGCTTGATCATGAGCTGCGCCTGCATGCTCTTGCCGGCCACATAGGGTTCGAGCAGCTTGAGCTTGATGTGGCCGATATCGAGCAACGCGCTCTGCTCGTCCGAGCCGGCCGGCGCTGAGCAACCGCCTGCCGCTTTGATGAAGCGGCGGGCCATATAGAGCTTGCCATCCTGCGTCTCGGCAATCGCATGCATGTAGCTGTAGGCATCCACGCGCACACGCATCTTCAGGGACTTGGCGTCTCCTTCAGGACCGAAAATGAAATGCCCCGCCATCGGCGCGGGATTGTCGTCGATGACGAAGTAGATGCCTTTGATCGGCTTGTCGCCTTTCAAAGTAAGCGCTACCGGCACCAGGGCCGCGTCCAATGCACGTACCGGTGCATCGATGCTGATGAACGCACTGCCGTCCTCGATCTTGCGGTCGCCGAACAGCGCATGTTGCAAATCCTGCCAGCGAGCGGCGCGCTCTTCTTCAGTCGCCTGCTGCGCACCCGCGGTCTGCATCGACGCCAGCCCGAACAGCGTCAGCAGCACCGCCGCCGTCGCCTTTTGCCTTATTCCCATTCTATCTCCTTGAACGCCTGTGTGACGTTGTGGCCGTTGTAGTCGTCGAACAACGCCCATTTGCTTTTCTCCGACCGACCCACCGTCTTGACGGCAATGTCGATGTCCATGCCCTTCTTGACCGCCGCCCGCGTTTCAGTTTGAAGGACCTTCAGATAACGCGCTGTCGGCGCCGACCCGGAGGGCCAGTCTACGCTTACCGGGCCATGACCGGGAACCGCCCGCCTTATGGAATGTAGCGCCTGCAGGGCCTCGAGTTCCCGCAGCCAGCCTTTCAAATTGCCTTCGAGGGACGGCACGCGCCGCTGAAAGACCAGGTCGCCCGCCAGCAGGGTGGCACTGGCCGTGTCGAGGATGCTCAGATCGCAATCCGAATGCGCTACGGCATGCGCCGTCAGGGTTAGCGACCGTCCGCCGAGATCCAGTTGCCCGGTACCGGTCACCGTATGGGTTGGCACCACCACCGGGCCCGCAGCGTCCTTGCCGAGGATGTCGTTGAGCCTGCGCTGGTAATATTCGCCCCGCTGCGCCAGCGCCTGCGGCATGCGGGCATGACCCACGAAAGTCGGCTGATCGGTTCGAAAGGCGCCGGCGCCGAAGATATGGTCGGGATGGGCGTGCGTCATGATGACGTAGCGAATCGGTAGTGGCGTCACCTCGCGAATCCGGGCGCGCAAGCGCTCGCCATCGCGCAATGAACCACCCGGGTCTATGACTGCCACGCACTGGGTCCCGACGATGAAGCCGATATTGGCGATCGCATCGTCGTTCGCGGTGGATGCATCCTCATCCACACCACGCCTGAAGTGCACGCCGGGAGCGATCTCGCGAGTGACCAGCGTGGCTGCATCAGCCCAGGACGGGCGTACATGCCATGCCAGGAGCGCACCGCTGCCGCAGATGAGCTGACGCCGGGACAGAGTATTGGCAGACGTCATGTTCGCTAGTGATCGGTGGTGCCGTAGCGCGGCGCCACCACGGACAGACTTTGCCGCTGACGCAGGCGCGCGGCATCCATCAGCATCCGACCCGCCCAGCGATAAACATTGTTTTCCTTCACCGTTCTGCGCATCAGGCTCATGCGGTTGCGGCGTTCACCGCGATCCATGCGCATCGCGGTTTCCATTGCCGAAGCAGTTTCAGAGACGTCGAATGGATTGATCAGCAACGCCTCGGTCAGTTCGCGCGATGCGCCTGCGAACGTGCTCAGGATCAGGACACCATCGTCGTCGTCACGCGCCGCGACGAACTCTTTCGCCACCAGATTCATGCCGTCATGGAGACTGTTGACCAGACAAAAATCGACCGCCCGATACAGTTCGAACACCCGCAACGGTTCCTGATGGTGGTCGATGAGCACGATGGGCTGCCAATCGCCCTCGGCAAACCGGCCGTTGATGCGCTCGACTTCGGCATAGGTATTGCGCTGTAGTGCCTGGTAGGCCGGCAACTGTGCGCGCGAGGGCGCGGCAATTTGCAGAAGAGAGAGCTTGCCGCGCAGCCGCGGGTTGCGTTCGAGCAGCGCCTCGAGCGCCTGGAAACGTTCGAGAATACCTTTGGTGAAGTCCCAACGTTCGACGCCCAGACCGACCATCACGTCGGCTGGAATGTGATAGCGCTCGCGCACCACCGCCCGGCAGGTGGCAATGTCGGGCAGCTGTGCAAGCCAGCGCGGCGGCCACTCGATCGAGATCGGATACGGCGCCACCCGGCACACATGCCCCTGCAAGGTGACCGTCATGTGCTCGCGGTCGATCTGGCATTCGACAAAGCGGTCCACGGACTCGAGAAAGTTCCGGCAGTGATAGCGCGTATGAAATCCCAGGATGTCCGCTGACAGCATGTGTGTGAGTACTTCGCGCTTCCAGGGACACACGCCGAAGGTTTCCGCATTCGGCCAGGGTATGTGCCAGAAGAGCGCGATCGTCGCCTTCGGTATCCTGGCGCGTATCAAGCGCGGCAGCAGCGCAAAGTGGAAATCCTGGATCAGCACCACCGGACTGTCGATGATTGCCTCCGCGGCCACCACCTCCGCGAACTTGGCGTTCACTTCCGCGTACTGATTCCAGTCACTGGCGCGAAATTCGGGGCGCACATAGGCAAGGTGACAGAGCGGCCACAAGCCTTCATTGGAGAATCCGTAGTAGTAGCCCTGCTCCTGCTGCGCATCAAGCCAGACGCGCCGCAGCGTGTAGGTGGGATCGTCCGGCGGCACCCGCACCTGATCATATCGGTCCACTGTCGCGCGATCTGCGTCGCCTGCACCGTGCGCGATCCACACCCCGGCGCAGGCGCGCATGACGGGCTCGAGCGCTGTCACCATACCGCTCGCCGGTACGGACACCACCGGTTTGTGATCGGCATCGAAGTTGTGGATGTAGGGTTCGCGGTTCGAAACGATCAGCACCTGGGCCGAACCGAGATGATCGCGCACCACCTGCTGTAGCGCCTGCGGGGTCCAGTTCTCGCGGAAATCGATCTCCAGGCGCTGCTTGGCCTCCGCCTCGGCCAGCACCTTACGCACCTGGCGCAGGATGGGCAGGGTTGCCTGGGGCGAATGCGCATTGTCGAGAAAGCGCGTGCCGCGAATGTCGCCCACCAGCATCTGCACCCAGCGGCGTAGCTGCAACCAGGCAAACAACACGACCAACAGCGCCAGCAACAACACCGAAATGCCGATGAACACCAGCATGAAGTCACGCGCGGTGCGCTGGCGGCGATCGACGAAACTCACATCGTGCAGCATCAGCACGCGGAACGGCGTCACCTCTGTATCGAAATCGAAACGGCTGATCTGCACCGCGCCCGACGGCAACTCGACCATGCGCGAGGTACCGGCGCGCGGCGCGATATCCGGATCACAGGAGATCGCTGCCGGTGCGCGGTCCGACTTGAAAATGGTGGCACCATCCGGACGACAGACCAGGATGGCCAGCAGCCGCGCTTCCGCCGTGATTTTCGCAAGGTATACGCGCAGCTTCGCCTCACTGGCCTTATCGGTATTTTTGTCGCTGGGCTTCTCCACCAGATCCTTGATGGGTTCCTCCATGGAGTGCATCACGAGCTGCGCGCGCAACTCCACGTCGGAACGGAACCACTCGGCGAGCAGTCGCTGGATGTACGGCAGACCGAGATAGGCGACGACGCAGGAAGCAAGTGCCACCGGTAGCACGAACCGCAGCATCACCGAACGCAACATCGTGCCTTGATCTTTCAGAAAAGAACGAATCGAAGTGAATTGCATGAGGATGCAGGACCATACCATGCGCACCCCTGTAAAACTTACATTGCAAACGCAGCGCTGGGACGCTAACTTCCCCGCATGATGATTTCGACTGCGCCGACGCCTGCGCTCAATTGGTGCCTGTTTTTGGATGTCGACGGCACACTGATCGAACTGACCGAGACGCCCTGGCAAACGGCCGCTGACGACGAGATAAAAAAATTATTGCCGGAAGTAGCGGCACGCCTCGACGGCGCTGTGGCGCTCGTGAGTGGTCGCGAAATCAGAACGCTGGATCAGCTGTTCGGACCGCTACACCTGGCGCTGTCCGGTTTGCATGGCTTGGAACGCCGCAAAGCATCCGGCGAGTTGCAAGGCTCGAACTTCAGCGATCCTGCGCTTGGCGCCGCGCGCGCCACTTTACAGGCGTTGATCGACGCACACCCCGGCACGCTGCTCGAAGATAAAGGTCAGACCATCGCGGTTCACTATCGCCTGGCGCCTCGGGCGGAAGCCGCGATGCGCGCGGCTGCGACCCGGCTGGCCGCCGAACTCGGGGCGGGGTATCACGTGCAGGAGGGCAGCATGCTGTTCGAGATCAAGCCACGCGACGTCACCAAGGCCACGCCCATCGCGGCCTTCATGCAAGAGCCCCCCTTTCGCGGCCGTGTGCCGGTGTTCATCGGTGATGACCTTACCGATCGCGATGGTTTCAGAATGGTCGAAGCGCTCGGCGGCCTCTCCATCGGCGTCGGCGAGCGGGTCCGCGGCCAGCATTACCTGCCCAACGTCGGCGCGGTGCGGCAGCTGCTGCGCGACGTCGCCGCGCTCTGATGGCCCGCCTGATTCTGGTACGCCATGGGCAGAGCGAGGGCAACCGCATCCGCATGTTCGCCGAGGACCCCCAGGCGCTGCAGCTCACCGCGTTGGGTTACCAACAAGCCGCTGCCGCCGCGCAGCGCATACGCGCCCTGTTTCGCGTCGAACTCGTGGTCTGCAGTCCGTACCTGCGCGCCAGCGAGACGGCCCGGATCATCGCAGAAACCGTGCAGGCGCCATTGCAGGTGGAACCCAATCTCCACGAGCGCAACGTCGGCCAACATCAGGGGCAGTCCTACGACTCCATTTACCAGGCCCCGGATTATGAGAGGTCGCGGCATTTTAGCTGGCGACCCCCCGGTGGCGAAAGTTACGAGGACGTCGCTGCGCGCGTAGGCCCGGTATTCGACCGCCTCGCCGCCGCCAATGCGGATCGGGACGTCGTGATCGTCAGCCACGGCGGCGTCATGCTGGCGCTGTGGTCACATGCGGTCGGCGCTTGGGAAGGCGCTTGGGCAGCGCCCAACTGCGGCGTGGTACTGATCGAGCACAACGCGCGTGGTTACGCACGCCCCGTCATCATCGGCGAGGACTGTACCGCGGCCGACGATACCGGCGGCTGAGCGAAGCACTCAGGGCCGGACCTGGCCGCTGCCGCGTACCACGTATTTGTAGCTGGTCAACTGCTCCAGGCCCACCGGCCCGCGCGCATGAAACTTATCGGTGCTGATGCCAATCTCAGCGCCCATGCCGAATTCACCACCGTCGGCAAACTGTGTGGAAGCGTTGTGGAGCACGATGGCGCTGTCGACGCGCGTCAGGAATCGCTCTGCCGCCGTGTGCGAATCGGTCACGATGCATTCGGTGTGGCGCGAACCGTATTGCTCGATATGCGCCACCGCCGCCTCCAGATCATCGACCACACGCACGGAAATGATGGCGTCGAGATATTCCGTCGACCAATCCTGTTCACTCGCCGGCTGCACCCGTCCATCGACGGCGCGAACGGACTCGTCGCCGCGCACCTCGCAGCCCGCCTCGAGCAAGGCGGCTACCAGTGGTTGCAGATGGGTGGCCGCGCATTGCCGATGCACCAGTAACGTCTCCGCCGAACCACAGACCCCGGTGCGCCGCAGCTTGGCGTTCAAGACGATGCGCAGCGCCATGGGCAGATCGGCATCCGCATCGACATAGACGTGACA
>CAZZZU010000019.1:0-46909 GCA_964658805.1 uncultured Steroidobacteraceae bacterium | reverse complement strand
CTGATGCGAGCAACATTCAGAACTGGCCGCGGTACATACTTAGCGCTTGGGATGAGTGCACCAGATTGAATTGCGTCCCGGACGTAGTTCATGTGCGAGGTCGATTTAGAGTAGCCTGCGGCCTATCGGTAGGACTAGCGTGGCCCGAACCCTCCGGATATGGATCGGCCGGCAGTCCACTAGTCATTTTCAATGATATGTGTTCTGGTCGACCTCACTATGATCCCATTTGCGATTTCTACGATTACGTGGCCAGGGCGGATTCACTCGTCGTAGGAAGGTGGAAGCTCTCCGCACAGCGCGCTTTTGCGCTTTCAGCATTCGTCAAGTTTCAGTTCGATCCACGATAAGCGACGCTATTTGTTTGCGGTCGTCGGCAATTCTCACTGTTGCTCGTGATTGCAAAAAAGAAAAGATTTTTACGTGCCCACTATACCCATCAATTAAACTTTCGCAGACTAGCGGCGCTATCATTGCGTCACCTTACTAGCTCGGTCAAACGCGACTCGGGACCCCAAGCTGTTCTAACAGCGAGTCAGCTTTATATTCCAAGATGACTTAGGCTCATTGCAACTATAGATCGCATTGACACATCCGGATTTCTGGCTCTGGACCAGGTTACTCCTGTCCTAAGGACACGAGCGGGCACCCCAGCTGCCGCGCAAAACTCAGGGAGGTCAGAAGTGACAACTGAGGCGATGGCTATAATTGATCCGTACCCGATTCGAACTCCTTTGGTGATCGCCGCTCGTTGCCCGATCCAACAGTGAGGACCGATTCGGACGTCTTTCGGCAGATTGATTATATCGAGCGTTTCAACGTCAAAGATCGCATGCGAGTCATAGTTTCTCACAAATATCTCCCACGACAACATGCAGTCATCCCCAATCACCATTTTCCTGCCGTCGCCCTCGAGTAGCCAATGACTACCAACAGATGTGAAATCACGCCCAAAAAAGACGAGACCGTGAGAGCAAGCCACATTCACTTTCACATTCGGCCTGCCCTGGTGACCGGCCACTCCAGAAAAAATGATTGCATTGCAATCTCCCTCGACACTTAAACTTCCTGAGAAGGAAACGCTACTGCCTATCGTGATAGAAAAAGATGACCGGCCGTGAAAACTGACCCGTAAGTCGAGTTTTGGCATGTTGCCGTAAAGAAAAATGTGATTTCCGCTGCCATGCGGCGCCGCCAGAGATATGCCCTTTTCTGCCAAAGCAGTGACGGAACTGGCCCCTGCTTCGAACACACGCATGTCCTCCAGCGGTGGCAATGTGTACCCCGGGGTGCCCACCTCTGGCGCTAGAGCGAAGCTCTCGGCGATATACGGTTCTTTTCCGATGAATTCAATGAATTGCTCTCTTGAGGCACTCATGCTGTCTGTAACTCCACATTCCTGATATAGATGAATAAGGTCCACTATTGAATTCGAGCGGTGGCTATGAAGGACCGGTATTTGTTATGGCCTAAAAACAGGGTGGTTAATTTGAAGAAGATACTCATCATGACAAGAATCGACGAATAGGCCGTTTCTGGTATCGGTATCGATGTTGGGAAAGCTTAGCGCCTAGAAGCCTAAGCAAAGTGCGAAGATCTCGGCACCGCGTGATCAAGAAATAGCCATGTAGTATTTGGATAACCTCAAAAAAACTTGTAGCTGCCTCCACATGAATGCTCTGTCAGCTAAGTGCGCCGGGCGCTTGCGGAAACAGCCTGCTAGTCGACCTGAGGTATTGTTGGCTCAACAATTGCCGCCCATGAAGTCAGGGAAACATACGCCAACGCCTCGGATTCAATTAGGATGCACGAGGTCATCGAAACATCGAAAGCGCTGAAACTTGGTGCGTTGCCCAATCACTCAAGAAATAAAAGAAAAACTTAGTATGCAGCGCGATCGTCCAGAAGAGTGACGTAGTATTGCACTACCAAGAACGGGTCTTTAGCCAAACGGCACAGCTATCCCTAGTTCTAGAAGTCTCGATGAAAAAGCTGGTAGAAATAAAGCATTTACTTTACTAAACCTTTTCATATAGGTATCAACATCCTGCCGAATCGATTTTACGCAGTGATGCGCTGTGCCCTGATATAGCGCTAGAGCCACCGGATCTTCCACGTCAACATACGGACGTAGCTTATTTTTGGCGTGAGCCACCATAACGTCGTACGGCTTGTGATGGTAATGCACATAGGCGAAATCGGTAAGGATTCTCGTTCCGCTCTCGGATCTCCCGGAATGGTAGCCATGGTCAAGATACTCAAACGACTCCGCAAAAAAAGTCTTGTTATGCGGCCAGCACCAATACCATGCAGGATAGCCGAGGATATTGTAGTAGGCCTCGCTTATGCAAAGTACCGAACTTTCTCCACGCAAGACTTTTAGTGCTTCCAAAATAACCAACACATCACAAGATATTTCTAATGTGCCGGTTTTTAAAACGAAGAACTCGTCACAATCCAGGGGAATGAAGAAATCGTAGTCATCCTTCACTGATCGGATTTTAGCGCCTATTAGATCGCCCTTTCGATGGTAATCATCTGGCAAGGCATGATGCCAATCGACGTTCAGACCATCCAATGCGAGGGCCTGGAGTTCTTTCACCGCATGTTCTGAAGTGGAACCATTGTCGAAGACAAAGAGGTTTTCCATTCCAAATAGAGCGGCGTGATAACTCACCCACGGACGCACTAGGTGATCCTCATCGCGCTGCATCATGAAGCACGCTACTTTAAGACTGCCGGCGCGATAGCGCGCTTGTTCCATCACGCTGGGGATCTCCAAATTAGGGGGCTAGTAGCGACTAGACCATGGCGCTTGCCAAAGTTAAGCAAGCTCGCCAGTTAGCCCGCTCCCACAGACGGCCTGAGCTGCGCCGCCGCACTTAAACGAGTATACCTAAAAGGCTTAGCCAGGCTCCGGTGATTACCGGCTTCGCAGTGCGGCCAAACGCCACCATACTTCATTTAGAACACGGCGCTGACATGCTCGATGTTTCCTCGCTCAGTTCAACCTGCATGACATTGACCAGCAAGAAACGAAGCGAGCGTCACGCGTGCTCTCGCGGTGTGCTGGTGTGCTGCCCAGATCCTGCCTTAACCGTAAGCGTCCGGCAAAGATTTAGAGTGTCACTCGACACGACGGGCGACTCTCTCAAGTCAAGTGCGGCTGCCATTGGTGCGGATGCAGTTCGTTGAGGCAGATGGCGGGCCGGGTCGGGGAAGAGGACTAAGACGTCTCAATAAACGAAACAGTCGTGTCCGTTGAGCTTCGCTGACTGCATAAAGTTCACGATAGTGCGGTCCGCTCCTTGACACTCTGAGACCGGCGAAAAGCCCAATGGGTCTGCACAAGCCAATGCTGTTTTCGGTTCTCGGTACTGCTGCGACAGTACGCGGGCAAAACACCAGGCCGAGATCAAGGAGCGCGAAACCGTCGACATCGCAATCGCAAACTTTGGATGCAATCGATCCCACTAGACAGTAATACCGTCTTCATAATGTGCGGTAACGTCAAATAGCTCCCACGAACTCGCTTTCGCGCGACTGCAAACTAGCAGACCGGATTGCTCAGCACTCATGAAGAGGCTACTTTTTGCAAAAGCAATCGCGCCGGGCTTCGGTAGAGTAATCTGAAGGCGGTCCTGCCCTGCAGGATAATCCGGAACGAGCATGCCTCTCGTGTCCACTCCAAGTGTCAACTGAACTAAGCCAATTTCAGAATAAAAAACAACCCCTGAGCTGTCAATCTTTAGTCTCACTGGCAAGACACCCATAGAGTTTGATTCGATTGCCGGAACGTGAATGCACTGACCGCGCTCGGGGCTGAAAACCACCACAGTATTGTGATATGTGCGCAGTTGCAAATTTCTGCCACAGATCTTGGCATAAAGTATTGCCGAGGTGATATAGGCCGCAATGTCGATTGCGTTGCTATGAAGTAACTTCAAGACTTCCAAGGTTTCCTCCCGACTTCCGCGTTCCGAAAAAGCGCCGGCGAGAGCAAACAGCGATTGCTCGCCTATTGCGAACTGGGGGTGCTGTAGAGATTTACGTAGTATCGCTAAACAAGTTGCTGGATATCGTCTGGCGGCCTTGGCCAAAATATTGTTTTGATAGATCCTGTGCGTCCTACGTAACCTTCGGCAAATGTGTATCAAACGCGTGTTGTCCTCGCTTCGGCACGCATCAACCACATCTATCAGATTTTGTGTCCCGGCTAGCAGAGTGGTGACATGATGACCGGCGCCTGGAACTCTCACATATCGAATTTGAGGCCAGATCCGGCCTATCGCCTTTGCGTGAAACGCATCCACCGCATCGAGAGGATCAAAAAAGATATAGGCAACTCCGCGCACATCTGATCGTGAGATTCCCATTCCACGCATTTTCGGCATAAAGTGTTGCTGCCATCCAGGATTGATAGAGCACTCATCCGGATCGATGGACCACTGAGGGCAGTAGGCAATTACTTCGGTCGCCCCAATGAGACCGCTGTACTTCAACGCCGCGTATCCTCCCATTGATCCGCCGTAGAGTACCCGCTGAAGGAACGGGGCGAGCCACTCAAGAACAGCGGGAATTGAATGGCCGACGCTGGAAGCAGGAAACCAGTTCGGACGTTTCGCCATGAAGCCTATAGCAGCAAAACCTGCCTTTCGTACCGGCGTTTCGGCATAAAAGGAACGCCCCTTCGCTAACGTTACTAGGTCCCCGAAAGTCACTAGCGCGAAGGTTGAGCGCCCGCCGGTTGCAACGACGATGATTTCTTCATCCTCAAATAGTAGGTCCGTGGGGTAATCGAGCATGTGCATACAATTTGGCAGAACTTCAAAACGCTTGCGACACTGCCATTAAAAAATCACCATGCGAAGTGCACCCGCCTGCTCCCTGGAGACTATCGGACCTAAATTACTCGCATAGGCTCGCAATGCGTAATCACGGCAATGCTCCTATGCACGAGAGCCATGAATTCAGCGGAAGCCCCGGGTAGTCAGTTAGCTCGCTTGATCCGGTTTTTACAGTCTTTTAGCGATTCTGTCGTATCAACGCAGCTCACGATAATTTGCCCTAAATGCCATTGCGGTTCGAGTTGCGTCAAACGCACTTACGAACGCCATACCTCGGACAGTAGGACGCTCCTTTCGTGCTGAATGTAGTGCTCTTGAGTGAAGCCTTCCTTTTTCGATCTCTAAGAATGAGCAACCTCTTTCCATGCGGATCCAATGCGCTCGATGAACTTTGCTGCTGCTTCCCGCGCTCCCACACCGCTAAGAATGAATACCATTTTATTTCTTCTCTGTCGTAGACGGCGAGAATCTCTAAACACCGAAACGGCTTGCCAGACGGCTTAAGCTCAGCTGACGCAACTGTGCGAGCTCAAGCATCTTGCACCGCAAAATACGCGCGAGCGACTCGATGCAAGTTACCGAAGGCAACGGCGATCACAGTATCGGCCATAACTAACAGCTATGCTACTTATTCTTATGCAGGAAGAACTTGCGTCTATGCCTGCGCTTTTGCAAGAGGGGTTATAGGAGTGGTGAAAGAAGCGCAAATGATAGAAGCAAACGACGGAAATACCCGTCCCGCTACTTCACTGGCGGCGCTAGCGAGAATCGCGTCCCGGCTCGGTATCGATGCCGGGAGCGATCAAATACAGCGTCGTTTTGCGCTTGGGGACAAAGAACCCGATACGCCGAGCTTGGTCGCTATAGCACACGAGCTCGGCCTAGAAGCACATGTCTTGCGGATGAAGTTCGAAGACTTACCGCGAATCGCGAGCTCGCTTCCCGCGATCCTGCGGTCTAAGGATGGCGGAGCGCTCGTACTTGAAGATGCACGCTCTGATCCAGCCAAGGGCACCATAGCTCTGATTCGTGATCCCGGAGCGAGTGACGACACGGTAATTGCCGTTGATGAAATTCATCTTGCGGGTATCTGGGAAGGCGAGGCAATCCTCATCAAGCGTCTTCATTCCGCGCATGATGAGCATCAGCCTTTTGGAATTGGCTGGCTAGCGTCGCAAGTGCTAAGGGAGGGAAAACTCTTTCGCGAAATAGCGGCGGGAGCGATTTTTAGCACCATATTTGCGATCGTGCCGCCTTTCATGGTCATGATCGTTCTAAATAGAGTACTTGTGAATCATTCTTACTCGACGCTAAATGTAGTTGTTGGTGCGCTCGCGTGCATACTTTTGTTCGAAACGATTCTGGGATATCTGCGTCGTTTTTTGACCCAGGTAGCAACTTCCCGTATCGACGCGCGGTTAAACATATATCTCATTGAAAAATTACTCAAGTTGCCGATGGACTACTTTGAGCAGACACCAACCGGTCGTACGCTCGCAAAGGTGGGCGTCATCTGGAGAATCCGCAACTTCTTGACCGGCCAACTTTTCGGCGCCTTCCTCGAGGCCGTTCCGCTGGTAGGCCTGATTCCTGCCATGTTTATACTTGAATGGCGACTGTCTTTCTTGGTATTGCTGCTCGCTGTGATCGTTTTCTGCATCATGCTCACGTATCTGAGGCCAATCGGTAAAGCTTACCGTCGGGTAGTCGTGGCTGAGCAGGCGAAGAGCGCCTACATGGTTGAAACTATCCAGGGAATTCGCACTATCAAATCGCTCGCCTTGGAAGGGCGCCGACGTCGCGAGTGGGATCACCGAGTAGCCGAAGCGGCAGCAGCCCAGCATGCCTTCGGACTTTTGGCCAATCAACCGCAAACGTTGACGATGCCATTTGAGCGCTTGATATATAGCGGCAGCATGATGGTGGGAGCCTATATCGTACTGGCAAGTCCTGACACGCTCAATCCGGGTGCATTGGTTGCGTTCTCAATGCTGAGCATGCGAATGGCGGCACCGCTTATAAAGATGGCAAGTCTGCAACAGGATCTTGCGGAAGTAAGAGGCGCGGTCAGTGAGGTTGCATCGGTCCTAAACGTCGCGCCGGAGGAAAGTCGCAGGGACGGACTAAGGTTGCCAATTAAAGGTGCCGTGACGTTCAACGGCGTTCGCTTCCGCTATTCGCCCAGCGCGCCTTTCGCGCTTGATGAGGTGTCGTTCTCGGTGCCGGCGGGAACCATGCTCGGCATCATGGGGCGCAGCGGCTCAGGTAAGACCACCGTTACGAGACTGCTGCAGCGCCTCAATTCCAGTTATGAGGGCATGATAAAGATCGACGGGATGGACCTCCGCGAAATTGATCTGATGCACTTGCGCACGCACATAGGCGTGGTGCCGCAGGAGAACTTCCTATTTTCCGGCACCATCCGGGAAAACATCGCAATGGCCAAGCCTGAGGCGAGCTTTGCGCAGGTCGTACGCGCAGCACAACTCGCTGGCGCAGAGGAATTCATCGAGCGGCTGCCCCGCGGATACGACACGCAACTCGAAGAGGGGGCCACCAATCTGTCGGGCGGTCAGCGGCAACGGCTGGCCATTGCTCGTGCGCTCTTGATCGATCCGCCGGTCCTGATTCTAGACGAAGCGACCAGCGCCCTGGATGCCGAGAGCGAGGCCATTGTCAATGCGAACTTGAAACGCATCGGCAAAGGGCGGACTGTTCTCTCGATCTCGCACCGGCTCTCGATGCTGGTGGAGTGCGATGCGATTCTAGTGCTGGAGCGAGGGAAGGTCTACGATCTGGGGACGCACGGGGAGCTTCTGCATCGCTGCGATATCTACAAGCACCTCTGGTATCAACAGAACCGGCACCTGGCGACGCAGCTCGATGATTCCGCTGGGTCAATTGGTCGAGTAATCAACCAATGAGCGCTGGCTTGCCGCCGGCTGCGACCAGTACCGTGCCGCGTACGCAGCCGGGCTCGGTCGGCGAGTTGGTCGGCGCATTCGAGTCGGAGACCGCGGGCGTGCTTCTGCGCACCGCGCCGGTCAACGAACACATTATCCTCTACGTGCTCATCACCATGTTAGCGGTGATCATCGGACTCTTCTCCGTGATCAAATTGGACCGCGTGGTCACCAGCGTCGGCCGAGTCGTCGCGGCGGGCGGTGAACTGTATGTTTCGCCTTTCGACACTGGGATCGTGCGCGAAGTCCACGTAAAAGCGGGTGACGTGGTTAAGAAAGGGCAGGCATTGGCAACGTTGGACCCGACCTTCGTTCGCGCGGACCTTCTGCAATTACAGCAAAAATTGGCGGGTAACCGAGCCGCGGTGGCTCGGCTGGAAGCGGAATTGGCGGGTACTTCCTATCCGCTGCCCACAGGCGCCGATTACAGTCAAACGCTGCAGTGGGGTATCTGGCAAAAGCGGCAAGCGGAATATCGCTCGAACCTCGCGGCGTTTGACGGCCAGATTCATAGCACCGAGGCGCAAGTGGCGCAGTACGTTGCCGACACCGACAAGTACGAAAAAAGACTCAGGCTTGCCGGCGATCTCGAGAACGTCTACCGCCCGCTGCTCGAGAAAGGCTATGTCTCGAAGTTGCAGCTCATGCAAGCCACGGACGAACACACAGAGATGAGTCGTCTGCTATCGGATTCGCAGAATCAGATCTTACAATACCGTCAAACTTGGTCCGCGCTCAAAGGACAACGTGACGCATTCATCCAGAAATGGCATTCAGATATCGGGGCAGACCTCGTCGCCGAGCGCAAAGACATGGACGTCACGCTGCAAATGCTGCCGAAAGCGCAAAAACTGAGCGATTTGGCGACATTGGATGCACCGGCGGATGCTGTAGTGCTCAACGTGGGCAAGATATCGTCTGGCTCTGTCGCCTCCGGTGGTGGGGCGCAAACCGCTCAGATGGGGCCGCTTTTCACGCTGGTGCCGCTCGATGCACCGGTTCAAGCGGACGTCATGGTCAATGCGCGTGACATCGCTTTTATTAAGGTGGGTGATCCCGTGCAGCTGAAGCTCGACGCCTATCTGTTCATGCGCCATGGCACCGGCAAAGGCATGATCAAGACCATCAGCGAAGGGTCATTCACCACTGATCAGAACAACTCGCCCACGGAACCATATTTCAAGGTGACGGTCGCGGTGAAGGAAATGCATCTCCGTAATGTGCCAACAGACTTTCGGCTTATTCCCGGCATGACGCTGCAAGGTGACATCATGGTGGGTCGTCGCACGATCATGTCGTATCTGGTCGAAGGCGCGATTCGCACCGGTTCCGAAGCAATGCGTGAGCCGCAATGAGCCAGCGCCGCATGGTATTGATGGTTGCCTCAATGATAGTCGCACTTTCTGCGCCGGTTCGAGAGGCGAGGGCGGACGTTCATTCTGATCTCTTTCAGCCGGACGTCTTCAAGACTGAAGCAGCTCTGCGCAGGCGCACCTTAGGGTATGCCGATCCCCTGGGTCGCGATTGCTCGTTGCCAAGCGAAGCGTTGTCTTTGCCCGCGGCGGTGGATCTGGCATTATGCCGTAATCCGGCGACGCGTCTGGCTTGGGCATCCGCGCACCAACAGGCCGCCGCGCTCGGCAGCGCGGAAAGCGCCTGGTTGCCGAACGTCACTGCAACCGGCGGCTATTCAGATACCTTCGGCGCCCACGTCGATGCCGTGGGCAACACGGTGTCGAACGGTCAGACTTCGCGCGACGCAGCGGTCAATCTATCGTGGACGCTGTACGATTTCGGCGGGCGCAGCGGTCATATCCGCAGCGCGAAACACTTGCTGGACGCCGCGGCGGGCGCGGCCACGTGGGCATCGCAGCAGGTGGTCTTGAACGCGGTGCAGAGTTACTACGGCGCGGTAGCGGGCGATGAGACGTTACTAGCCGCGCGTGCGACCGAGGCCACCCTGGCACGCAGTGTGGAAGTGGCGCGCGCGCTTCAAACCGGCGGCGTGGCAACGCTCGCCGACGTGTTACAGGCGGAGACCGCGTTTGATCAAGCGGTGTTGACCCGCGTGCAGGCGGAAGCGAGCGCGAAGGGCGCGCGCGGCACTCTGGCGGTCGTGATTGGATCGCCTGCCGACCAGGCGTTGAAAATCGAGCCGGCGACGGTGCCCAATGAAATGCCCGCGCTGACGACGCGCATTTCGGAACTGATGTCGGAAGCCGCTCGCCAACGTCCCGATCTTGCTGCGGCACTGGCCCGGCGCGATGCGGCCGAAGCCGACGTCACGGTGGCGCGGGCTGTCGGTCGCCCCATCATCTCCTTGACCGCCGGACGGTACATCAACAACACCGCCAGCATCGCCAATCAGAATTACAGCGTGGTGGGCATCAACGTGACCGTGCCCCTGTTCTCCGGATTCAATACCGGCTACGGC
Source organism: uncultured Steroidobacteraceae bacterium (assembly GCA_964658805.1). Taxonomy (GTDB): domain Bacteria; phylum Pseudomonadota; class Gammaproteobacteria; order Steroidobacterales; family Steroidobacteraceae; genus Bog-1198. Next base: position 36,665 of record CAZZZU010000019.1, on the reverse strand, counting down.
GTGCGTCAGGCGCAGGCGTTGGTGGACGCGGGCGACGCGAACGCCGACCAGGCACGCTTAGCGGTGTCGCTCGACGTCTGGAACGCCTATTACTCGCTCGATTCGGCTAATCAGCAGCTTGGCCTGACTGCCAGGTTGATCAACACCGCTGAGAATAACCAGCAGGTGGCTCTTGGTCGCTACAAATCAGGGGTGGGCAGCATCATCGATGTGCTAACCGCCCAAAGCGGCGCTGCCAGCGCACGCCTGCTGCGGATCAACTCCGAATTTGGCTGGCAGGTGTCGCGCGCGCAGATGGCGCTCGCGCTGGGTCGCCTGCGCGGTTCCGATGCACTCATCAACGACACCGTAGTTCCCTAAGATCCTGAGAATAACTTATGCGTAAAGGCATCATCCTGGCCGGCGGATCCGGCACGCGGTTACACCCGGTGACCTTTGCCGTCAGCAAACAGTTGCTGCCGGTGTACGACAAGCCCATGGTGTACTACCCGCTGTCCACCCTGATGCTCGCCGGCATTCGCGACATCTTGCTTATCACCACGCCCACCGATATGCCGGCGTTCCAGCGTTTGCTCGGCGACGGCAGTCAATGGGGCCTGTCCTTGAGCTACGCCGAGCAGCCGAAGCCCGAGGGCTTGGCGCAGGCTTTCATCATCGGGCGCGACTTCGTCGGCGACTCTTCCGTGGCGCTGATACTGGGAGATAATCTTTTTTACGGTCATGGACTGTCAGATCAGCTGGCGATCGCCTCTGGTCGCGACGTGGGCGCTACGGTGTTTGCTTACCACGTCAAAGATCCTGAGCGTTACGGGGTGGTGAATTTCAATGCGGACGGACGCGCGATCGATATCGAAGAGAAGCCGCTGAAGCCTAAGTCCAGTTATGCAGTGACCGGCCTGTATTTTTACAAGAACGACGTGCTCGACGTGGCGAGTCATCTGCTGCCGTCGGCGCGCGGTGAACTCGAAATCACCGATGTGAACCTCAAGTATCTGGCGCGGGGCGAACTGGAGGTTGAGGTGCTCGGTCGCGGCATCGCCTGGCTCGATACCGGTACCCACGAATCGCTGCTGCAGGCCGCGACCTTCATCGAGACCATCGAGAATCGGCAAGGCTGGAAGGTGTGTTGCCCCGAGGAAATTGCCTACCGCTCCGGTTTCATCGATGCCGCGCAACTGGCGCGAATCGCGAAGCCCTTGTGCAAAAGCGAATACGGCAATTATCTCATGGGCCTGCTGGGCGGGAGACCTTAGTGGAATTCATTCCGACCCGATTGCCTGAGGTGATGATCATCAAGCCGCGCGTCTTCGGTGATCCTCGAGGCCATTTCTTCGAAACCTGGCACGAGCAGAAATTCGCAGACGCCGGTATCCCGACTCATTTCGTGCAGGACAACTACAGTCACTCCTGCCAGCACACGCTGCGCGGACTCCACTTCCAGATCGAGCAGCCGCAAGGCAAGCTGGTGCGCGTGACGCACGGCGAGGTCTATGATGTGGCGGTCGACATTCGGCGCAGCTCACCGCGTTTCGGTCAGTGGGTGGGCGTCGTCTTGAGCGATACGAATCATCAGATGCTGTGGGTGCCGCAGGGATTCGCGCATGGCTTTTTGGCCTTGAGCGAAGCGATCGACTTTCACTACAAGTGTACCGATTCTTACGCACCTCAACACGAGCGGGCGATTCGCTGGGACGACCCGGCCGTCGGGGTAACATGGCCCTTACCGCTGGGGATCGTCCCCATGCTGTCCGGCAAAGAAGCCGTTGCACCCTTGCTTCGAGATGCGGAGTTGTATCCATGAAAGTATTGATCACGGGAGCGGGCGGCCAGGTGGGCCAGGCGCTGATCAAGAGCGCGCCACCGGCGGTGTCCATCCTCGGGCTAACCCACGCGCAACTCGACATCAGCGATGCCGTGGCGACGCGGACGGCGGTCGCGCGCTTTGCACCCGCGCTCGTCATCAATGCCGCTGCATACACGGCCGTTGACAAGGCCGAGGCGGAGCCGGAGCGGGCCGCGGCCATCAATGTGGAGGGCGTGCGCAATCTGGCCAATGCCGTGCGGCCGATACTGAGCTGCCGGATGTTGCACATCTCTACGGACTACGTGTTCGACGGGCAGGCGGAAGCGGCCTATAAGCCGACCGATGCGACCAACCCCTTGAGCGTGTATGGCCGCACCAAGCGGCAGGGCGAGGAAGCCTTGCTCGAGGTACTGGGCGATCGGGCGGTGGTGCTGCGCACCGCCTGGGTGTACGACGCGCGCAGCAGGAATTTTCTGTCCACGATGCTGCGTCTGATGGCAGCGAGTGGCAAGGTGCGGGTGGTGTCGGATCAGCACGGCACGCCGACGACGGCGGACTCGATTGCCGAGGCGCTGTGGGCCGTCGCCGCCACGCCGAAGACCTCGCGGATCCTGCATTGGACCGATGGCGGCAAGACAACCTGGTATGAATTTGCGGTCGCAATTGCCGAGGAAGCGCGCGCGGCACGCCTGCTCGATCGGGAGGTGGAGGTTACCCCGATCAGCACCGCGGAGTATCCGACGGCGGCGCACCGGCCGGCCAACAGCACGCTCGACTGCAGTGAGGCGCTCTACCAGCTGCGGCTACCGGCCACCCCGTGGCGGGACAACTTGCGCGCCACCCTCGCGCAGCGTCATTAAGGTCATGGCAAACCTCCTGATTACTGGGGGCGCCGGTTTCATCGGCACCAATTTCGTCTACTACTGGCTGGCTCAGCACCCTGCCGATCGGATGGTGGTGCTGGATGCGCTCACCTATGCGGGCAACGGCCGCAATCTCGACGCCGCCAAGGCGCATGCCGGTTTCCGCTTTGTCCACGGCAACATCGCGGATACGCCGCTGGTCGAGCAGATCTTGCGCGAGGAGGGCATCGATACGATCGTGCACTTCGCCGCCGAATCGCACGTGGATCGGTCGATCGAGTCGCCCGACGCCTTTCTCGATACCAACATCATCGGCACTCATTCGCTGCTGAAGGCGGCGCGGCGGGTGTTCGTGAGCGAGAATGGTGGGCGCTCGCACCGGTTTCACCACGTCTCGACCGACGAGGTCTACGGGTCGCTGGCGGCTCACGACCCGGCTTTCAGCGAGACCACGCCCTATGCCCCCAACTCGCCGTACTCAGCCAGCAAAGCGGCTTCCGATCATCTGGTGCGCGCCTACCATCACACCTATGGGCTGGCTACGACGGTCAGCAATTGCTCCAACAATTACGGGCCCTTTCAGTACACCGAAAAGCTGATCCCGCTGATGATCACGCGACTCCTGTCCGGGGAGACCTTGCCGGTCTACGGCGACGGCCGGAATATTCGCGACTGGCTGCACGTCGAGGACCACTGTCGCGCCATTGAATCGATCCTGACCCAGGGTCAAGTCGGGGAGGTCTACAACGTCGGCGGCAACTCCGAGTGTGAAAACATCAATCTGGTGCAGCAGCTGTGCGCCATCGTCGACGATCAGGTTGCCGCAGTGCGCGAGAACAGCGATGCCTTTCCGCGTTCTGCCGTGGCGCACGGTGGCAGGAGCATCGATCTGATCCGAAGCGTCAAGGATCGCGCGGGCCACGACCGCCGTTACGCCATCGATGCCCGCAAGATCGCAGCGCGTTGCGGCTTTCACCCGCAAGTCTCGCTCGAAAGCGGGCTGCGCGCGACCGTAGCCTGGTATCTGGCCCGGTCTCTGGCCGCCACTGATAGCAGCATGGCCGCTTGAGTCTGTCACCATAACGAAAGCTATTCCATTATTGGAACATGTGTGAACTGAATCGCGGCTGTGGGCCCGCAAAGCGTCTTAAATGGACCACGCTGCCTCGAACGTTGGGGGGTTCGGTCCTGCGATCGAGTAGAACCTAGGGACAGCTGCAGTTCGCATTATCGAAGGACATAAGCCATGAAAGAAACGACCCTTTTCTGTCTGTACACAGCGGGTGACACGCCGAACTCGAAACGCGCATTCGCCAATCTGACCGCGGTTTGTCAGGCCCATTTTGCGGGTGAGTCCGAAATCGAGGTGATCGACGTGCTGCAGCAGCCGCAACGCGCAAGCAACGATCGGGTGCGGGTGACGCCGACGCTCATCGTGAAGACCGGCGCGGGCCAGTGCCGCATCGTCGGTACGCTGAGCGACCCGTCCGCGGTCCTGGGTGCCTTGGGCCTGGCAGCCGCAGCCGCCTGATTTCCGTGTTGTTGTCCAGTGCATCCGGCGAGGAATCTGCCGATGAGATTTCGCGCCTCATCCGCACCTTGCAAACGGTCGATGCACGCCTCGAAGAGATCACGGGCGGTGAGATCGACAGCGTCGCCGGCGCTGATGGATCGTTTTACCTGTTGCGGCGGGCGCAGGTACAAGCGCGCAACGCAGACAGCGAAAAACAGGCCGCCATTCTCAACGCCTTGCCGGCGCACGTACTGTTGCTCGACCCGACCGGCGTCATTCTGTCGTACAACGATTCCTGGCGAGAACTGGCGGTCTGTAACGGCATGTCGGACGCAGATTTCTGCCTGGGCAGCAGCTATCTGACCGTTTGCGATCGATCGGCAAGCGCGGGCGTGGAAGATGCGGCGCGCGTCGCCGCGGGCATTCGCACGGTGCTGAAGGGTGAGAGCGACAAATTCTCGCTCGAGTATGCCTGTGTCACAAACGCGGGCGCTCAGACGTTCCTCGTTATCGTCACGCCGCTCAAATCGAGCGACGCAGGCGTGCCGAGTGGCGCCGTGGTCATGCATGTCAATATCAGCGAACAGAAACGCGCCGCGGACATATCGCGCTCCTACGGCGCCGCGATGGATGCGATCACGGACGGGATCGTGTTGGTGGATCGGGCCAGTATGCGCATCGTGCACGTCAACTCGGCCGCCTGTCGCCTCTACGGCCGGGACCGGGACGATATGCTCACGATGGCACCCTGGAACCTGGTGGGCCTGGGTGAGCCCAAAACGCGGCATCTTTACGATGCCTTGATCGCGGCTGGCGGCGAGACCCAGACGAATGAATATGCCTGGCGGACGCCCGCCGGTGCCCCGGCCTGGGTCGAAGTGCGTCGTCAGGCGCAATGGTTGTCCGACCGTTGGTTGATCGTGATCATGATCCGCGACATCACGGCACGCAAGAACGCCGAGGATCGGATCATCTATCTGAACCGCGTGCACGCGGTGCGCAGCGGCATCAATTCGTTGATCGTGCGGGCGCGCAGCCGTGACGAGTTGTTTCAGGGCGCGTGCCGGATCGCGACCGAGTCGGGCGGATTCCCGATGGTCTGGATCGGCATGCTGGATCGCAAGCTCAACCGCGTGGTACCGGTTGCATCATCGGGTATCGAGGAAAAACTCCTGACGGCGATTTCCGAGCGTTTGGCCTTGAATGCCTCTGCGGGTATTTACACTTCGCTGGCCGCGCAGGCCATCTTCGAGCAGCGTGGGGTCTTCACCAACGACCTCCCTAATGCGCCCACCGCATTCTTCAAAGAAGAGCTCGGCGCCTACGGCGTGCACTCCATCGGCACCCTGCCACTCGTGGTGGCAGATGACGTGGTCGGTATATTGGTTTTCTACGTCAAAGAGCGCGATTTTTTCCATCCGGATGAGATTCGGCTGTTGACGGAATTATCAGGGGATGTGGCCTTCGCCATCGACCATATTGTCAGACAGGAACGCCTCGACTTCCTCGCCTTCCACGACACGCTGACGGGGTTGCCGAATCGCGTCTGGCTGCTGGAGCGCGTCTCGCAGCAGCTGCGCGGCTCGCCAACACAGAAACCGCTGGCCCTGCTGCTGATCGATCTCGAGCGCTTCAAGAACCTCAATGACAGCCTGGGCCGAGCCTCCGGCGACTCGTTGTTGTTGCAGGTCGGCGAATGGCTGATTGCCTACTCGGACCGGACCAAGCTCGTCGCGCGGGTCACGTCCGATCATTTCGCAGTCGTCTTGCCACAGATCATCGATGAGGACGATGCGGCGACGTATCTCGAGACGCTGCTCAAGAAGCTCTCGAATCAGCCGTTTGTCCTCAATGACGAGGTTTACCGGATCGGCGCGAAAGCGGGCGCGGCGGTGTTTCCGGATGACGGCGAGGATGCGGACACCTTGTTCACGAATGCGGAGGCGGCGCTCAAGAAGGCCAAGGTGTCCGGCGACCGGTTCTTGCTGTACGCCCAAAAGATGAACCAGACCATTGCCGGTCGCTTAGGGCTGGAGAATCAACTGCGACTGGCCATCGACCGGGATGAAATGTTGCTGCATTACCAGCCCAAATTCGATTGCAAGACGGGCAAGCTCGTGGGGGTCGAGGCGCTGCTGCGTTGGAACAGCCCGGAGTCGGGGCTGGTCCCGCCGCAACGCTTCATCTCGATCCTCGAGGATACGGGGCTGATCCACGAAGTGGGCCGGTGGGCCATTCATAAAGCGATGTCAGATGCCGTGCATTGGCGCAGCGCCTATGGGCTGCTGACGCCCATGGCGGTCAACGTCTCGCCCATTCAGCTGCGGGACCGCAGCTTCCTTACCGAGATTGAGCGCTGCCTCGATATTCACCGGGACGCGGCAGCTTCTCTGGAACTCGAGATCACGGAGGGCGTGATCATGGCCGATGTCCAGCACAGCATCATGACCTTGAACGCGATCCGCAAGATGGGCGTGCGCATCGCCGTAGACGATTTTGGCACCGGCTTCTCATCGCTCAGCTACCTCTCCCGCCTGCCAGTGGACACCCTAAAAATTGATCGGTCTTTCATTTCCGATATGGTCACGAGACCTGCGGAGGGACAGGCGTTGGTGTCCAACATCATCAATCTGGCGCATTCGCTCAGGCTGAAGGTGGTCGCGGAGGGCGTAGAAACCGAAGCGCAGCTAAGCGCCTTGCGGCTGCTGGGTTGCGACGAAGTGCAAGGCTTTCTGTTCAGCAAACCGCTGCCGGCAGCCTTGTTCGCGGAGCGATTCCTGCACTAGCGCCAGGCTAGAGCCAGGCGGGCATGTCAGCCGTGTGCGTATTCGCCCACCGCAGCCCGGGCTCCGAGCGCTTCAATGTCCAGCGGCTGCGCAGCTGGAACCGGTCGTGCGGGAAGAGATGACTCTGGTGCTCGATGGCCTGGCCCTGGCCGTTGCGGATCAGCCGATGCAGACAGAGCAGGGCGGACGCCGGCTCCACTTTCAAATGACGCGCGATCACGGTATCGGCGACCACCGCCGTGGTCCATTGCTCGGCGCTGACGGGGTTGAGCCCGGCCGCGTCGAGCGCGATCAGGGCTGCATGGCGCGTCAACTTGCTCCGCGACAGGTTTGCCGCCAGATGTGCGGGCACGTAGCTCGTGGTCAGCGCGAAGGGAATGCCTTTGAGCATATGACAGCGCTGAATCAACAGGCTTTTCTCGCCGAACTGCGCCTCCTTGCGTCGGACGAAATCCGGGGTTTCGGTGGCCTGGACCCGCAGCAGGCGGTTACTGATCCGCGCCTTGACCGTGTCCAGGCTGTGGACGACGTCGACCACCGTATCGAGCGACAACGCGACGGGTGGCGAGGAGCGCGCGTAGCTGCCGCTACCGCGTCGACGGATGATGCGCTTTTCCTTCTCGAGCTGGCCTAACGCGCGCCGCACCGTGTTACGCGACACCTCGAAACGCTGCATGAGCTCGGTTTCGCTCGGCAGGGCGCTGCCCGCTGGGATGGTGCCGTCGTTCAAGGCGGCCGCCAGTAGCGCATGCAACTGGTGATAATAAGTGATGCCGGGGCGTCGAACGATCTCGCCCGGAAAATCCGTAGTCTTGTCCCGCATAGGGAATAAATACTACCAGAGTCCCGACGAAAAATGACCGTGTGCTAGACTTCAAACGACATGACGGTACGGCGGAGTTCCAAGCAAAAGACAGCGAAAAGCAGAGTATCGCTGCTGCCAGCCGCGGTACCGCCGCCAGCCCCGGCAGCAACCCGTACGCCCGCCCGAAGGGACGAATTCCTGACGCCGACCGAGGTGGCTGACCGGCTCCTGGTGGCCCCTGTGACGGTGCGGCTATGGGCCACCAAAGGCCTGCTGCCCTCGGTGACCACGCTCGGCGGCCATCGGCGTTTTCGAGCCGAGGACATCGAAGCCTTCGTCGCCCGGCACCAGCGGCAGGGCGATCGCCCGTTGCGACCGTCGCGCGTCCTCATCATCGATGACGATCAGCAATTCAGCCGCGCCTTGACCCGCCGGATCATGAAGAGCGCACCGGGCGTCGCGGTCGATGTGGCCAACGACGGCTTCTCGGCGGGCGTCAAGTGCGAGGCGTCGCGACCGGATATCGTGACGCTCGATCTGCACATGCCGAACATGGATGGTTTTGAGGTGTGCCAGCTGCTGCGTGAAATGTACCCAAAGGGGAAGCTGCGCATCGTTGCGCTGACCGGCTTTGCCACCCAGAAAAACGTCGCCCGGATACTCGCCGCCGGCGCCGACGCCTGCGTCAAAAAAACAGTCACATTTGATGTTCTGCTGAGCGAGCTGGGGTTGTCGTCCGAGCCCGCCTGACGGGCTATCGTCAAATCTGAGAACTATGCCCGTACCGCTGTAGTCGCTATATTCGCTATGATGCCTCAGGCCAAAGCGACGAGGCGCCTGCGAGCATGGCAACCACCCCTGATTTGATGCTGATATTCGAGCCGGACGCCGAGTCGCGCGGGCTCTTGCGCGCCGTTGCCGATCGTCTGGGTTGCAAGGTCGTCGAGGCCAGTACGCCTGACGCCCTGCGGGATGTGCTAGCGACGGGGCGCCCGACCCTCGCCGTGCTCGCGGTGGACGCGCCTCATCATGATGGCTTTTCGGTCATCGACCTCGTGGCCGGGCAGGCCGCGCGGCCGGCAACCCTGTTGGTCGGCGCCATCAGCCCGCGACTGCTCGCGAGCACGCGGCGCACGGCCGAAGCGCGCGGCATATCGGTGTTCAACGTCGCCTCACGACCCCTGGACGCGGTCTGGGTGGAGCAGGCGCTGACCCCGCATGTCAAAACCCCGCCACCCATACTGGCAGAGGAACTCGAGCAGGCGATTCTCGAACACGAGCTGGTGCTGCAGTACCTGCCGAAATTGTCATTGGGCAGCCGCTCACCCACCATTCTCGGTGTCGAAGCACTGGTGCGCTGGCAGCATCCGCGTCGCGGGCTGCTGCAACCGTCGCGCTTTCTCGGGGCCTTCGATGATCACGGCATGATGCCCGCGCTCACCGACGTGGTCATGACCGAGGCCATTCGGCAAGCGGGGGTCTGGCGGTCGCAAGGCCTCGACTTGCAACTGGTGGTGAATTTGAGTCCGCGCCTGGTACGCGATGCGGCGTTTCCGGAGCGCCTCGCCACGCTGCTGCGGGAAAACGATTTCCCGCCGCAGCAACTCGTATTGGACGTGATCGAGTCCCCGACCACCGACGACCGCGACCTGATCCTCGATGTCTTCACACGGCTGCGAATCTTGGGCGTCGGACTGTCCCTGGACAACTTCGGCACCGGCTTCTCGTCGCTGACCGAGATCTACCGCATGCCGTTCTCGGAGATCAAGATCGACCACACCTTGCTCGCCGATGTGCCGAAAGAACGCGAGGCGCGTGTCATCGTCAAGGCCATCGCAAATCTGGCGCGGGCGCTGCAATTGAACGTGTGCGCAGAAGGGATCGAGTCCTGGCAGATGCTCGAGTTCGCGCGCTCCGCGGGTTTCGATACCGCGCAGGGTCGGTTCTTCAGCGATGCGATTCCGGCGGCCGAGGTGGAAGCGCTGGTGCGAGATTGGCCGAGCGCGGGTCCGGCCACACCCGGCAGCTGGCGCGCTCACCATGCGAACGAATTCGATCCGACGGCAACCACCATGCGGCTGCTCGCCTTGCCCTTCCGCACCAAAGGGGTGGCTGAAAAATGACGCAGGCGACGATCATTTCACGCACCGCGCTGCTCGGCGCGACACTCGATGAATTGCTGGCGTCGCGCTTTCTGCCACGCCGCTGGACCGAACGCATCTGGTCGGCCTATGAACTGCCCGAGAAGCTGCAGGACTGCGTACGACGGCTGGCGCCTAATCTGATCTGGCGTGCGTACCGCGATGAGGATCGCACCTTCTTTGCAATCGCACGCGTCCATGGCGAGGAGGCGGAAGACGAATCGACCCGCGAAGTGGACCTGTTCCTGCTCGATGAGCAGGCCGCCGTGTTCTCTGCCGGCGTGTGGGCACACGACCTCGAACACGGCTGGTGGCTCGACGCCGTTTTGCCGCTGTCCTTCGACAGCGAGCACGGCTGGTGGCTCGATACGCTCCTCGATTCCCGCGTGGTGGCGACCGTGTACGCGCCACGCACATGATTTCACCGAGCATCCCGCGCGGCGAGACCATCCGGCTGGTGGCGCTACGTGCCTCGGGCCTGATGGGCCTGCCGGATGACTACGCGCTCGACTGCCTGACGAACGTGGGGGCGCGGCTGTTCGGCGTACCGATCTGTGCTCTGACCCTGGTCGACGCCAATCGGCAGTGGTTCGCCTCTTGCGTCGGGCTCGAGGTGAATCAAACGCCGCGCGACATCTCCTTTTGCGGCCACGTGGTGGCCAATCGTCGGCCGGAAGTCGTGGAAGACACCGCACGGGATGTGCGCTTCGCGGACAACCCGCTGGTCACGGGCGAACCCCGGGTGCGCTTCTATGCCGGCTACCCGATCCAGGCCGCGAGCGGCGAGGTGCTGGGATCCTTGTGCCTGATGGACACGCGGCCGCGCGAGTTTCCGCCACGCCAGCTGGCGTTGTTGCGGGAACTCGCGGTGCTGGCGCAGCTGGCGTTGGCCGCGCGGCAGAACGGCGCGGTCAAGCTGACGCCGGCCCTGGATGCGGATCTGACGCGGCGCCAGACCATGATCGATCCGTTGCTGCGGATTTGGAATCACGATGGCATCGTGACGCTGATCGAGCAGAGCCTGCAGATCAGCGTGCCGCATCGGGAGCCTCTGTCCGTGCTGATGATCGACATCGACCATTTCTCGCGTGTCAACGAGAGCCATGGGCGGGCGGTAGGGGACAGGGTTATGAAAGCCATCACCCGTCAGCTGCGGGCAGAATTGCGCGCGACGGACAACGTCGGTCGCATCGGCGGTGATGCGTTCCTGGTGGTGCAGCCGAACACCACGGCGGTGGCGGCGGCACGGGCGGCGCGCAGGATCTACGAATCGATCTCGGCCTTGCGCACGGAATTGCCGACCAATGCGAACGGCTGCACCATCAGCGTGAGCTGCACGGTCAGCATTGGCATCGCCGAGTGGCAGACCGGCTTGAACGAATCGGCGCCGGCGCTGGTGCAACGGGCGCGCATGGCACTGCATGCGGTGGTCCGCGGCGACGGTGACTATTTGTACATCAGTGCAGGGGCGGAGCCGCCCACCGTCGAAGTGACGGCGCGGCTGGCCTGAGCGCCCGACGGGCGCGTTACTGTGTCAATCTGAATCGAATGGCTAACGGATAGCAGGCGGTCACCGGTTTGCCGTCTTCCGTTGCCGCGCGGTAGTGGCCTGAGCCTGCTCGTGCCAACTTGAGCGCTCCCTCGTCCAGGCGCGGACTACCGCTGCTGCGGGCAAGCGCGGGCTCGGCGGTAAGTCTTCCCCGCGGATCAACGCACACCGTAACCGTCGCGAGTCCTTGCTCCTCGAGGTGCTTGGCGAGCAACGGATAATAGTCCGCAGCGTTTGGAAAGCCGGCGCCCGTTCCTCCGGCCCCTCGCTGCACCACATGGGCACCGGCGGACGGTGTGCCAGGATCGGACTCTAAGCCTTGTACTGGTGGGAGGGGTTGTTGCGTCTCCGTCTGCAGCTCGGTTTCTGCGGCTGGCACCTGATCCGGGGGCTTGATGGGCACCGGCACATAGGCTTTGATCTTCACGGGATCGAATTGCGGCGGCGTCAGCTGCGGCTTGACGGGCGACGGCTCGGCTTTCTGCACGAACTGATTTTGCAGCGGGGCCGCCGGCAGGCGGGCGGGGGTCTGCGTTACCGAGTGAATCACCCAGTAAAACAAGCCGGCGTGTAGCATCGCCACCAACAAGAGCGTACTCGAGCGGCTCGATAGCGGACCCATGTCGGACAGGACGGCTGGCGAGGTCACAGTGGCCGTAGCGGTGTCGGCCGACAGCTGAAGGTCGTTCGAAATCACGCGCATTGCCCAGCAACAGCCGAGGGCGAATCGCAACTTCGCGAATTCCGATGATCGGCTCGCGAGGTCAGCCAGCCATTCTTCTGAGAGCCGCTCCGACAGCCCGTTCGGTACGCGACGTGCCGCGTAACGAATCAGCCATTGGCTCACCGTCGCCACGCGGCCCGATTCGTTCATGCAAGAACTGCCCGGTTGAAGCTTGCGAATACCTCGCTGCATCGCTTCAGACCCGTCGACGTGAAACGGTACAGCCGCCGCCGCGGTCGCCCAGCAACAGCCGGATCGACTGTTTCCCACCGGCTTGTGAACCAGCCAGCCGACTCGAGACGCAACAGAATCGGATACAACGTACCGGACGCAATACCGCAGCGTTGATGTACTTCAGAGCCAGAGAGCGGTTTCGTCGGATCGGTCAAAAATGCTTCAAGCACTCGTAGAGTCTGCAGCGACATGCGCACGTCGGTATTCCTGCTTACCATAGTAGTAAGTCTACATAGGGGTCGAAGGGCTTGCAAGCGGCACGCACGTGCGTATTGCTTAAGATTCTTTGCCGACGCGCTTGAACGCGGTGAGTTTACTTTGGGTTTTCAGGAAACCGTGCGGGTCGCTGGCCGGTGCGCCGTCGCCGGTGGATGCCATGAACGAAGCAATTTGTCCGGGCAGGATCGCGGCGCTCCGGTAGAAGCCCTGGAACTGATCGCAGCCGAGAATCCGCAGCTGCTCGAGCTGGTCTGCCGTTTCGACCCCCTCGGCGACTACCTTGAGTTGCAGGCTATGTGCTAGCGAGACGATCGCTTTGACGATGGATGCGGCGTCCGGATGCGTGGTCAAGTCCTTGATGAAACTGCGGTCTATTTTTAGTTTGTCGATGGGGAAGCGGCGCAGATAGCTCATGCTGGAGTATCCGGTACCGAAATCATCGATGGAGACGAGAACGCCCATGCGGCTCAAGTGCTCGAGAATCTCAACGGAACCATCGGCGTGATCCATCACGGTCGTCTCGGTCAGTTCGATCTCGAGGTACTGCGGCTCGAGGTCATGATCCAGGAGTGCCGATCGCACCATATCGAGAAATTTCGGCTGTCTGAAATGACTGGGTGAGATATTGACGGCGATGCGGATGAACGGCAGTCCGTCGGTCTGCCACTGCCGTGCCTGGCGGCAGGCTTCGCGCAGCACCCATTCGCCAATGCCGAACATGAGTCCGCTTTCCTCAGCCAGCGGGATGATATCCATGGGGCCAATGAGACCGCGGATCGGATGGCGCCAACGCAGCAGTGCCTCGACGCTGTTCATCCGGGCGGTGCTCACATCCAGCTTAGGCTGGTAGTGCAGTTCGAATTGTTTCAGCGGCAACGCTTTGCGCAGATCGCGTTCCAGATCCAGGCGCTCGCGTGAGAAAATACTCATTCCCGCATTGAAGAATTGGAAGCCGTTACGACCCTGTTGCTTGGCGAAATACATGGCCTCGTCCGCGTGGGCAACGAGCGCATCGGCATCGGTACCGTCGTTCGGGGACACGCTGATGCCAATACTCGCGGACACGTGTATCTCACTGCCGCCGATATTGACCGGCTGATCGAGTGCAGCAACGATGGCGGCGGCAATGATGGCTGCATCCGGAGCCTCGTGAATGGCGGTCAGCAGCAGCAGGAATTCGTCGCCCCCGGTACGCGCCACAGTGTCGGCGGCCCGAACCGATTGAGTCAGTCGATTGGCGACTTCAATCAGGAGCTGATCGCCGACGCCGTGCCCGAGGGTGTCGTTGATCACCTTGAATCGATCGAGGTCCACGACCAACACGGCAAATAGGCGCCGCTCGCGTTCGCCGTGGGCAATCGCCTGTCCCAGGCGATCCAGGAACAGCACACGGTTGGGAAGACGCGTCAGTGCATCGTGCGTGGCCTGATGCTGCAGCTCGGCGTTGGCCTGGGCGAGTCGCGCCGTCTGCACGCGAGATCGGGACTGCAGGTGCGCATCGTATACCGCTGTGACCAGCGTGACGGCGAGCAAGCCAAGCGCAAACATGCCGATGGCTGCTGCCAGCCAGTTGTTTTGCAATGTGACGCCACCGCGACAAAAGGCACCTAGCGTGAAGCGCGAGGCCGCCATTGCGGTGTAGTGCATGCCGCTGATTGCGAGACCCATGACGACCGAGGCGCCTAAACTCATGAGATGGTGGTGGAGCGAGTTGTCGGTTTCGCGCATATGGAAGAACAGCCATAGGGCGGCGAAGGAAGCGACGATCGCGATGAGAACCGAGAGCGCGACCAGGGCCGGGTCGTAGCCGATCGCGGGAATGATGGTGATGGCGCCCATGCCAATGAAATGCATCGCCGCGATGCCAGTGCCCATGGCCACCGCGCTCATGGTCAGACGCGGCACCGTGAGCGCGAGTCCACTGGTGACGTGCAGGGCGAATCCGGAAGTCAGGATGGCGACCGCGAGCGAGACGAGGGTGGTCGGGACGCTGTAACCCAGAGGAATGGGCAAGGAGAATGCGAGCATGCCGACGAAGTGCATGGTCCAAATGCCGATGCCCATGGCGACCGCGCCGACGCTGAGCCAGATCTGGGTGCCACGAGCCTCGCTGGTGGCTACCCGACCCGCGAGTCGCAGCGCCGTATACGACACGAGCACCGCTACCGTCACGGAAAGCGCGACCAGCCAGTGATTGTAGACCGACGACATATCTGCATCATTTTGGGCCGTCGGGCAGGCTCTGGCCGTGTTGTAACCATCAGAATCGGCACGCGCGATGGCGGGAAAGCCGTAGCGGCGCTGTTCTTACGCTAAAGCCGCCAAAGGAATCTTTCGCCCATGCGTTTCCGCTCCCTCACACTCGCCTGTTGCCTGCTGGCGGCCTGTGGCAAGCCACAGCCGCCTGCGGCTCCGCAAGCTGGCGCCCCGCCCGTAGCGAGCGCGGGAGAACCGGCCGCCTCGCAGAGCGGCGACAGTGACGAGTCTTTTTTCGATCCGAAGCACTATCCGAACGCGGTCACCGGCAGCTTTGTCGACACGACCAAATTGTCGGCGAGTGAGATCAGGTACGGACTGGCGCCGAAGCGCGACCCGCGCGTCATCTACCAGGATGGCGTGATCCTGATGGAGCATGGCGATCAGGCCATTCGGGAGGCGAAGAGTGACGGCATGACGTTCAGCTTCGATGCCGGCGCCGAGCATGTCGCCGAGTTCCAGCCAGGCAAGATCATCTTTGCCACCGGCCGCGTGGTCGGGCGCGTCGGCCAAATCACGAAAGAGGGCGGCACCGTTACCATCAAGCTCGCGCCGGTACAGATCACCGAGATCGTCAAGCAGGGCACCTTTCGCATCAGCAGCGACTTCAATCCGAAACAGCTGTTGACCTACACCGCGCCCGACTTCCCCTCGACCATCGACTACAGCGAGCAGCAGCCCCCCACCTCAGATCTGGATGATCTGCCCGCCGGCGAATTTCTCCGTGCCAACTTCATCAAGACGCAGGCTGAGCTGCCGAGCCTGCTCGGCAAGGATCTGAGCACCAAGGCTTATGCGCTGGCGACGCCGTCGGGACCGCCGCTGGACATTGGCAAGGGGCTCAAGGTGTCACCGGCCATCGGCGCCGATGGCGGTATCGGCATCAATCTGAACTACGTGAAGAACGGCGTCATCTTCAATGCCTACGGCCAGCTGGTGTTGCCCGCGCCGCACATCAACTTCTTGCTGGACATCGATTCTTCGGGCGTCAAAACCTTCGGCATCGAACTCACCGGGTCATTCGGCGTGCGTCTGGCGATCGATGCGTACAGCGATACGTTGCGTTACGTCAATGCGAACTCCGTCACGCAAGTGCCGCTCGACCTGTCACTGCCGTGTCCCATCGCCGGCCTGCCCCTGGCGCTGTCCTTTCACAGCTCGTTCCAGATCGATACCACTTTCAGCGCGAAGTCATCGACCATCACCAGCAAGGGTGAGTGGTTGCTCAACGGCAAGCTGTTTGCCGGATACAGAGATCATCGCTTGTCGTTCGATCTGCCGAAAATGACGCCCACGACCTCGCTCGTCGAGCACGTCACCGGCGTCTCGGTGGGCATCAACCGCGTCGGCGGCACGGTGAATATCCGCCCGATGATCGGCCTCGGCGGCTTCGGCTTCAATACCGGCGTCTATCTGGGGATCAGCTTCGGCGGTCACATCATCAAGCAGGCCAGCATCGCCCGCGGCGACTGCCACGGTGCGGACGCATCCGCCGCCTACGATAGCGGCGTGGGGTATCAGCTCTCGGGTCCGCTGCGGGTTTTCATCAATACCGTTTTGTCTCTGTTCACGACGTACCAGATCGAGAAGGATCACAGCTTGATCCGGGGTCCGAATGGTCCACTTTTCAAAACCGACGAGGACGTCCCCAAGGGATGCGCTGGCCTGTCCACGGCATCAGCGGCTCCGAGTAAGCCTTCTGACGAACCTTTTTTAACAGCTTCTTAATTTTGATTTAGCGATGCTGACTTGCGGATTGTCGCGGTGAACGGAACGCAAGTCAGACATGAGATACGACACGCTGCTGGGTGCGGCGATAGGGATGATATTGCCTGCGGTAGGTATGGCGCAGGCGGCGGCGACGGTCGCGGACGCACCTGAGGGCCTGACAGAGATTACCGTCACGGCGCAGAAACGTGAATCCACGCTGCAGAACACGCCCATCAGCATCTCGGCCGTCAGCGGCGAAGAACTGCAGGCGCGCGGCGTCACGGATTTTGCCAGCCTGGCGCAATCGACGCCCGGCGTATCGCTCAAGAGCGAAGGGCCTGGGCAAACCGAGATCGAACTGCGCGGCATGACCTCGAGCGGCGGCAACTCGCCGACGGTCGGATTTTATCTCGACGACATTCCGCTCACGGCGCCGACCAACGCGCAGAACGGCAAAGTGGTGATCGATCCGTCGCTCTACGACCTGAGCCGCGTCGAAGTGCTGCGTGGACCACAAGGGACGCTGTACGGTTCGGGCTCGATGGGCGGCACGGTGCGCCTGATCACCAATCAACCGGACCTGACCGGCTTCTCGGGCACGGCTGAGAGCATCCTGTCTGGCACCGATGGCGGTGGCTTCAATCATCACAACAACCTGGCGCTCAACCTGCCGCTCATCGCTGACACGTTGGCGCTGCGGGTGGTTTTGACCGAGAACACGCAGAGCGGCTGGATCAAGCGCATCGTCGGCAGCAATCCCTATCCGCTGGTGAGCACCAACGGTGCCGTCCGCGGCGACGTTGCGGAAGCGCCGGTGCAAAAAGAATACGACGGCGCGAATGCGCATCGGCTGTATGGCGTCCGCACAACGCTGCTCTGGAAGGTGAACGACCAACTGTCGATCACCCCGTCGTTCTTTTTTCAGACCAGCCGCCAGGACGGCATCAGCGCCTATGACAGCGATCCGGGCACCCAGGCGCACTATCAACCGTTCGATATTGCCGAGCCGCAGTCTGACCGTATCGCCATCTTCAGCGTCAACGCCAACTACAAATTCGAGGCCTTCGACGTGACCTCCAGCACCGCACAGTGGACCCGGCGCTCGACGCAGGTGCAGGACGGCAGCGAGAATTTCAACAACCCCAATACAGGCACGACGTATGCCTCGAACAATGGGCTGCCCAATCCCGGCTACTACGGGGACACGGGCAGCGGCGTGGTGTATGGCAAAGAGGACGATCCGTCGCGGCAGTTCAGCGAAGAACTGCGGTTTGCCTCCACCGGCAACGGTCGCTTCGATTGGGTGGGCGGCGCCTACTTCAGCAAGTTCTCCTCTGCCTGGAATTACCACGGCACCAGCCTGACCCCGGGAGCGTACCTGGACCTGGGCACCTTCGCGCCGGCGACGACGACCACCTGGTTCAACGCGGATTCACCGACCCGGATCACCCAGTATGCGTTGTTCGGCGAGGGCACCTATGCCATCACCGATGCATTGAAAGCGACCGTGGGCTTACGCTACTACGGCTACGACTACAAATTCTCGTCGGTCATCAGCGGCTGGGGTTCGGCATTGGGCAACGCGACGCCGTCGGCCTCGGGCCTCATCAAGCAATCGCAGCAGGGCTTGAACCCGAAGGTCAACCTCTCGTACACCTTCAGCCCCGACCTCATGGTGTATACGACCGTCGCCAAGGGTTTCCGGCCGGGCGGCGGCAATGCGCAATATCCGACCACCGGTCCGTACTGGTCGGCGGTATACGCGCCCTATAAATACACGACCGGGAAGTGGCCTACGACCTACGAGCCGGATTCGGTGTGGAGTTACGAGTTGGGCGAGAAGTCGCGCTTCTTCGATCGGCGGCTGACCGTCAATACCAGCGTCTATTACGAGGACTGGCGCAACATCCAGCTCGAGTCGGTGCCGGGCGACTGGCCGGTCAACATCAACGGCAACCGCGCCAAGATCTACGGCCTCGAAATCGAAACCCGCGCGGCCCTCGGGGCGGGCTTCGAACTCGCCTTGTCAGGCAGCTACACGCACGCGACCGTCGACGGCGGATCGCATTGGCTGATCCAGCCGACCAACAAGTTGTCGGACGTCGCGCCGGTGACCGCGAATCTGCAATTGACTTACGAGCACGAGCTGAGTCCGATGTACACGCTCACCTCGCTCGTCGAAAATGCCTTCGTCGCGCCGCGCTACTCGATCGCGTTCCCGTACGGGTCATCGTTGAACGGTCGCTACATTCAGCTGCCGTCCTACGACTTGACCAACGTGCGGGCGGGCGTGCGCTCGAAGCAAGGCTGGGGTGCGGCCTTGTTCGCCAACAATGTCTTCAACAAGCATGCGCAGTTGGAAAGCCTGTGGCAGGAGACGCTGCCGAGCGCCTCCTTCAACCGCATCATCACCAACCAGCCGCTGACCGTCGGAGTCGATCTGACTCATAAGTTCTAAGCAGCGGGTACTGGTCAGTCGACCACGGTGCCGTCATCGCGCATGGTCTGATGATCGCGTCGTGCGCTCTGCTGTCGCGACAGATAGTCGGCCACGGCATCGACGTCCTGGTCATTGAAGCTTTTTAGAAACCGCACCAGATCGGGGTCCATGTTGTGACGGTTGGCGGCGGCCAGCTGTCGCAACTGCGTGGTGAGATACGAATAATGCTGGCCGCGCAGCGCCGGCACCAAACCATCGCGGTCACCGCCCGCGTCGGCATGATGACAGGACGCGCACTGTTCATGAAATATGCCGCGGCCCAGCGCGACGTGCTTGCCATCGCCGGTCTCCGGTGTGGGATTGGGCGGCAACCGGCTCACATAGGCCGCGACGTCCGCCCATGCCTGCGGCGTCTGGACGCTTTGCCGCATGACGACGCCGTGCATCGTCGCGTTGTCGCGCTCTGCCCCTGAGAAGTTCGCAAGCTGTCTGACGACATAAGCGAATCGCTGACCGGCCAAGGCAGGTATGGCGTGAGCCTGCCCGGTCGCGCCTGCGGTCGCACCGATCTGGCCTTGGCCAGTGTGTCCGTGGCAGCTGGCACACTGGGCGAGAAACAGGCGGCCGCCGTGCTGGCGATTTGCATCGAGACCGAGCGCTACCTGGGTGCGTCGATCCACCGACTCTTCCGAGGCGCCGGCGGAGCTGCCATACAAGAGCAGCGCGCTCATCAGGAGCGCGTATGTAAAGAATGTCGGGGTGCAGAGATTTGCAGTAGCCAAGGAGCGGCAGTTTGCGACCGGACGGGTCTTACTGTCGGTGCGCTGTCGAACATCAGCGGCGGGCGTACACCTTGCCGTGGCTGCGGACGGGAGGCATATTGATGGCATGGCTCGACCACCCAGAATTTATTTCATACGCCACGGTGAGACCACCTGGTCACTCGAGGGACGGCATACGGGACGCACTGACGTGGCACTCACGGACAAGGGGCAGCACGATGCAGAACGAACCGGTGACTATTTACGGCGACTGCAGCCGACGGGCTTCGCGCATGTGTTCACGAGTCCTCTGCGGCGCGCGATCGATACTGCGGCCCGAGCCGGCTATGGCGCAGCCAGCCGCGTGGATGCCGACCTGAGCGAATGGGACTACGGGGATTATGAGGGCGTGCGCTCGGTCGAGATTCGCAAAGAGCGGCCCGATTGGTTCATCTGGCGGGACGGTTGCCCGGGTGGAGAAACCCCTGTAGCCATCAGCGCGCGCATCGACCGCTTCATTGAGCGCCTCGCAACCCTCGAAGGCGACGTCGCGCTTTTTTCGCATGGGCAATTCGGTAGCGCATTCGGTGCCCGTTGGATCGGTTTGCCGATCGCGGCAGGGGGGCATTTCTCGCTCGAGCCGGGCTCGGTGTGCATCTTGGGCCGCGAACCGAGGCACTTCATGACGCCGGTCATTCTCCTGTGGAACGGTGTCGCGTCCTGATGGCTCGGTGGCGCTCGTGATCCATGGAAGGTAAGGACTATCCCGATCGGTTTACGGCGCGACTTGCCGCGTGGGCGACGCGCTCGCTCGGGACGGTGGAACTGCTCGTCTACATGATCCTCGGTCTGCTGTTGGCGGCGGCTGCGGTGCTCGGCATCGGTGGTGCAGCGCTGACCTTGTGGCAAAGCGCAGCGGATCATGAGAACGCGCAGCTGTTGATCATGGCGATCGATCGCTTGCTGTTCGTGTTGATGGTGGTCGAGATTTTGCACACCGTGCGCGTCTCCTTCAGTTCGGGCGAACTGGTGTGCGAGCCGTTTCTGATCGTGGGCTTGATCGCAACCATCCGGCGCATGCTGGTGATCACGCTCGAATCGTCCTCGCAGGTGCACCAGCCGGGGCACTTCACGCCTGATCTGCATTCCTCGCTGACCGCCACCATGGCGGAGCTCGTCGTGCTCGGCATGCTCATTCTGGTGATGGTGTTTTCGATCTACCTCTTGAGGAGGAGTCGCCGGCCCGATGCGCGGTAGTTAAAAGTTACCTTATGAATGCTGTATAAGTCGTTGACATTTAATATTAAATATACCGGTTAAAAATGGATGTATTAGGCTGGTTGTTTGACTCTGACCCCGCCATTCGCTGGCAGGCCTTGCGCGATTTGACGAATGAATCGTCCACCGCAGTTGCCGCGGAACGCGCGCTCGTGTCGCGGGAGGGGATTGGCGCAGCCATCCTGGCGGCCCAGGGCGCCGATGGAGCGTGGCATCGGGCGGGCTCGCCCGACTGGCTGCCGACGCTGTTTACCTTACAACTGCTGCGCGCCACCGGTGTCGATCGCACCGCACCCGCGGTCGAAGCGGCGATGGAGCAATTGCAGGCGGGTTTCAGATGGGATGCGGCGTTCGGCAGCAAACCCTTTTTTGGCGGCGAAGTCGAACCATGTATCAACGGCGGTACGCTGGCCCTCGGCGCTTATTTTGGTTACCCGACGCAGACCTTGTTACGCCGGCTCATCGGAGAACAACTCGCGGATGGTGGCTGGAATTGCGATGCGCCGAAGAGCGTGCGCGCGTCATTTCATACGACCATCTGCGTGCTCGAGGGCCTGCTCGAGTGCGAGCACGCGGTTGGGGCCGAGCCCGAAGTGACAGCGAGCAGGCGGCGAGGGGAGGAGTACCTACTCGAGCGTGCCCTGTTTCGCCGACGCTCCACCGGCGAGGTGGCGAACCAGGAATTCCTGGAATTTGCGTATCCGCCGCGCTACCACTATGACATCTTGCGCGCGCTCGATTATCTGCGAGCCTCTGGTGCGCAGCCTGATCAACGGCTCGGCGATGCCATACGAGTGGTGGAAGAGCGCCGACAGCGTGATGGTCGGTGGCTGCTCGATCAGTCTTACGCTGATTCGATTGCGCTAACTTTCAATGAACGGATGGGCGAACCGAGTCGTTGGAATACGTTGCGGGCAATGCGCGTGTTGCGCTGGTATGACATTGGTCGGTGAGGCCGGACGCTGGCGCGAAAGGCTCGCCGTCGTCGCGGCAGTCCTGCTGGTGCTTGCCGCGGTGACCTACGTGACGCGACGTTCCTTGTTGCAATCGGTAGCCAGGATTGCTCTGAGCCGCGATTCGGACATGGTGGCGCGGGAGCGCGCGGATGGCTCGCGATTGTCTTTGCGAAGCCGCCGTCTGCGTGGATTACACCCATGAAGAATCGCATGAACGAGATATGGAGCCCCATCAACGCGGAGGGGATTAATTACTTTATGTTCGCTGGGCCGAGCTCCTGGATAGCGTCTTACAGCGAGCGCTCGAATGCGCGATCTCCTTATTACCAAGCTTGGGTCGGCGCTTACGTCATCAAACTGAAGGACGGCTCTCTCCCTGCGGATGTCGAAGCATTGGCCTGGAAGGTGACAACGCACGGAACGATGCATAGCCACAGCGATTTGAGCGCTCATCCGACCGGCCCATTGCCGGCTTTGATCGGCATGCCGCCGGCTTCACGACGTTACCTTGGAAGGCTACTTCACGTGCTGGACCGTTCCCGAGCGAAAAATTGCGGTGGTCGTCTACGCAGTCGCTGCCAGCGACAATCTGCGCGCGGTCGATGCAGAGATAGCGAGTCTGCTCAGTTCAGCCCGGCTTGAAGTGGTGCCGCGGCAATCATGACAAATCTGCCACCGGCTCCTTCTTAACAAGCAAACCTTCATCGAATTGTGAAACGAACTCATCCAGTTGCCTCACTTCCAAGCCCGACTGAAGAGTTCGTCGAGCGCGTCGATGATCTGCTGGCCTGAGTCACCCAGCGATCCGACCTTTGCGCCTAGCTGATCGCTCGGCACGGAGACAATCTCAAGAGGATGCAAGACCACCTTGATGCCCTTGATTACGAACGTCGGGTTAAATGAAGGGAATCGGACACTGCCAATGGCGTTTGCACGTACCAGCGGCACGACGACTTGTCGCCGATAGCCATTGAACTGTGATGATTGGACAATAACGACGAATGGAATCCCCTCCTTGTGGCGACCCAAGTTTCGATGGAGATCGAATTGCGCCATTACAGAGTCGAATATTCATCAGCGAAAGAACCACTCTTCCTCCCGAATTCATTCCATAGCGCGACGGTGTGTTCGATCACCTCCGTACGGGTGAGCAAGGCGCGCTGTTCCTTCTGCACAAACTCCGTGAGAAGGCTCTCCACAACGCCCGAAAGGTTGTCGGTCATTGCTTTAGCCTGCTCTACAAGATCCTCGCTGAGAGTGAGATTTACAGGTCTCTTACGCGCCGCGGGCAATCCGCTTGACTTCATTCAAATCCTCCATTCGCTATGCGCATTATATGCGCATAGCATCGAAAGCTCAACCAGGCACTGAAGGACGAATTTATCGCGTCACTTAGGATAATGCGCCAAAGGGTGTTCAGAGTGCACCGGCTTCTCGCGGACTATCGCCGACGCATTCCCCCTAGCGATAGCCATGCAGCAGGCTGATCATCTTTGCGAAACGAGCTTCATCCTTCGGGCCCGCTGCACGTAAGTGCGGCATGAAGCGACCATGCCGGATGCTCACCGCCTTCGCGGTCGTCATCTCGAGCAGACCTTCTGCGCCGCGCGTTCGTCCGAACCCGCTGCGGCCACTGCCACCGAAAGGTAACCTCGGATCCGCGGTCGGCGCGATGACGTCGTTGATGCAGATGGAGCCCGCGTTCACTCGGCGTGCGAGCTCGCGCGCGTCGTCGAGGGGGCCGAAGACGGACGCGCCCAGCGCATAGGCGCAATGGTTGCTTTCCTCGATGGCGGTCGTCATGTCGGGTACCGGAATGAGCGCAAGCCAAGGTGCGAACACATCCTGATTCAACATCGTCATATCGCAACGCGCATCCGCGATCACGACCGGGCCATCCGGCGCCAGCCGCCGTATCCGGGCGCCTGCGCTCGCTGCTTGCTCGAGGAGCGTTGCCAGTCGCTGCGCGACTCGCTCTGGTAATCCCTTGCCCGGAACGGCGTGGAGCAATGCCAGCAAGGCTTTTTCCAAAGCCGCGGCGAGCGGCGCGAGAACGTAGACGCGGCGTGGTGCAATACAGGTCGCACCACCGTTAAGGTTGAGCCCGTAAGCAAGGCATTGAGCGACGACATCGAGATCGGCCCCGCTCATGACGAAAGCCGCGTCGCAGCCCGACAACTCCATGGTCGCCGGTGTCAGTTGTGGCGCGAGCGCTTCCAGCACCTTGATACCGGTCTCTGCAGAACCGGTGAGGACAATACGGTCAAATTTCAATAGGGTGGCAGCGGGTCCTGAGGTCGGTTCGAGGATGCAAAGCAGGTCTGCAGGCAGGCCCGCCTCGCGCAGTACTGCCGCTATTGCCGTAGCGGCAGCCTCGCCGCCGGGAGCCGGTTTCAGACACACCGCGTTGCCCGCGACCAAGGCCTGCAGCGCCTGGATGCAGGGCAAGAATAAGGGGTAATTTCCGGGCCCGAGAATCAACACGACGCCGAGCGGTGGCCGCTGTATTTCTGCCGAGACCCCGAACAGCCACAGCGGTTTGCCGCCGCGCAGCTTGCGGGTCGCCAACAGACCCTTGGCACGCCGCTCCAAAAAACGCATGCCGTCGAGCAGGGGGAGCACCTCTGCTACCAAAGTGTCACGCGCGGCGCGCGCGGTGACCGTCGCGGCCACGGCGGCAGCGCGATGCGCAATCAGATGTCGCGCGCGTCGGACGATGGCTAATCGCGTTGCCACCGATTGGCGCGCCCAGGCGGCGGACGCGGTTCGACCGGCGCTCAGTGCGGCGGCGGGATCGGCCCAGGACGCCTTAACGTGCGGCATAGCGGCGCCCGCGCCACGTCGCGGAACCGCCGAGCGCTGCCCGTATCAGACTGAACCACTGGATTACCAGCAGCGCGGCAACCCCCAAGGGATGTAGCAGCGCAGAGAGTAACGGCTGCTTGAAGCGGCGCGCCAGGATCAGGCGGGTGACGATACCTAAGGCGGTGGCGAAGCCGGCCAACGCGCTCTGCGTGAAGATAAAGATGAGCACGGGTAATACCTGTCCACTCCCTAAGATCAGGGTCCAAATGGGAAGCGCCACCGGCGTTGCCATGGCTTCCGTCGCGTTCTTACTCAAGCCCTCCCACACCTCCGCGGCATTCGAGTACATGCGGCAATGGGCCAGCGCTGTCGCGTCGAACAGCAAGGTGGAATAGCCGCGACGGCGGAAGGCGCGCGGCAACGCGAGTCCGTCATGAATCGAATGCGCGATCATGGCGTGGCCACCGACTGCGCGATACGCATCGCGCTTCGCGATGAACAGCTGTCCGCAACCCGCGCCGAAGCGCGGGTCGAGGCGCTGACGCATCAGCCCCATCGGCAGGTAGCCGAGCAGCAGGAAATGGATCAGGGGCAGGACCAATCGCTCGAACCACGTCCCCAACATTTGCCGTGGCACGCCGCTCGCCAGGCCCGCCTGGGTCGTCTGCATGAATCCGACCATGCGATTCAAGGCGTCCGGTGCCAGCCGCACGTCGGCATCGACGAACACCAGCCATTCGTGCTGTGCGAGCTGTCCGAGGACATGGCAGGCATGCTGCTTGCCGCACCATCCGCTCGGCAGTGGTGGCGCCGCTACGACGCGCAGCCGCGGATCTTTGATCGTGTCGAGCACCGCCACCGTGCCGTCGGTGCTCGCATCGTCGAGCACGATCAACTCGAGATCGACGTCGACACTCGCCAACACGGCCGCGCACGCTGTCGCGATATTGCGTTCCTCGTCCCGCGCCGGGATCAGGACGCTGACGCTCGGCCGCTGCTGGCTGCGCGCCGGCGTTCGATACTCGAACAGATTTTGTAGCGTCATCACCAACGGCAGCAGGGCGAGCAGTACCAGCAGGAACAGCATTTATTTTTGCTGCTCGTGCGACGCATCGAAGCGCCTGCCGCGTGACCACGCCCGCACGCGTCGCCAGCCGTCATAGATGCCGCCCACGCCTGCGGTACCGCTCAAGAGGGATCGGAAACGCGCAGGGTTTCTTTGTATGCTTTCGAGCGCGAGCGCGTCCATGCTGTGCGTCAACGCGTCTTCGAACACGGCGTTCCATTCCGGCGCGCTGCGTGGCGCCAGCGCATCGATGTCGATCGGCTCACCGAAACGGCACACCGCGACCGGACGGCTCTCATTCCAGAAAGGATATTCGACCGCCAGCGGCAGCACGATCACACCCGGCGTCATGCGAACCAGGTACCCAAGGCCCTTGCGGATCGCGACCGGCCGAGCCCGGACATCGGTAAACGCGCCCTCGGCCGTCAACCACAGGATACTCGAGGCATCGGCGAGGATGCGCTTGGCCTGCACCATGAATTCCACGCCGCCGCGCGCCGTCTCGAGTTCGATGCCGAAAGCACCCATCCGCTCGAGGATCGCGTAGCGCTTGAGCGATTTCGCCTCCATCGGGCCGTAACCACGTCGTCCGGGAAAAAGCGCTTCGCCGACCAACACGAATAACAACGGGTCCCACCAGGACGGATGGTTGCTGTAGATGATCAACGGCTTGCCGGCCGGAGGGCGTGGCAACGCCGCCAACGACACCAGCACGCCATGGAAGTGTCGCCCGACATACCACCGCAGGTAACGGACGAAGCCTCTGAACCAACTCGGGGAGTACCGACGCCGCGGATCTGCGAGTGACGCGCTGAGCCTTGCCTCAGGTATCGCGCCCGGCGCAGCCGGATTAGGCAATCGCCGACTCCGCGATCCCGACCGAGCCGAGATCCTGGCAAAGGCTGTCGGCCGCGATCCAACCACTCATGAGAACCATCGGCATGCCGGGGCCCGGATGCGCCGCGCCACCAGCGAGATACAACCCGCGCAGGTCACGGGATCGATTTCCCGGCTTGAATGCGCCGGCAAACTTGCCGTGACTGGCGAGCCCATAGATTGCGCCGTTCAAGACCCGGTAGCGGTCGTGTATGCCCTGCGGCGTGAGATGCCGCTCGAAGACGATACGGCTCTCGAGGTCGGGCATGCCCGCGGTGCGTTTCAGCTTGTCTAGAATGACCTGGCGATAGGGCGCAAACATGGTGGACCAGTCGTGGTGCGGTCGCAGGAAAGGCGTATGCACCAATACGTAAAGCGCCTCGCCGCCCGGCGGCGCGACCTGCGGTTCGGTGTGGCTCGGCGCCGCGACATAGCAGGTCGGATCCGGCGCAGGTTCGCCTTTGCCGTAGATCCAGCTGAACTCTTCGGCCGGATCTTTCGAAAACACGAAATTATGGTGCGCCAGATGTTCATAGCGCTGGCTCAGTCCCAGATACAACACCACGCCCGAACACGCGGCATCGCGCTTCCAGCGACGGCTGAAAGCCTTGTCGGGTGCGCCACCGACCAGTTCGCGCATCGTGCGAACGGAGTCCATGTTCGATACCACCGCGGAAAGCGCAATCGCTTCGCCGGTCGTCGTCACGACGCCTTCGACCCGGCCGGCGGGGGCGGTGATGCTGCGAATGTCGGTGCTCGTTCTGAACTCGACGCCCAACTCGCGTGCCAGACGCTCGAGTGCCAGTGGCACGGCGCGAGTCCCACCGATGGGGTACCAGATGCCCTCATGCATCTGCATGTGCGCGATCGAACACAGGACCGCAGGCGACTGATACGGCGAGCTGCCGACATACTGCACGAAGTGATCGAGCATCTGCTGCAGCCGCTCATCGGACACGCGCTTGCGAATCTGCGCGGCCACCGAACTGCCCATGCGCAGCGCCAGCACGTCACGCCAGTCGGCGCGATTCATGCCCCGGATGCGCATGGTATCGGCCACGCTTTCGATCGACCGCCAGAAAAATACCTTTTCCGAAATGTCGTGCAGGTTCGCGGCCATGCTCATGAAGTGCCGAAAGCCGCGCTCGTCGCCCGGCGAAAAGGCCTGGATGGAGGACGCCATCGTTGCATTGTCTTCGCGTAGATCAATGCGCGCGCCGTCATCAAAGAAGCAGCGCCACTGGGGGTCCAGACGGCGCAGGTCCATGTAATCCGACACCTTGCGATTGGCCTCACCGAACACGCGCTCGAGCACCCGCGGCATGGTCAGGATGGTCGGCCCCATGTCAAAGCGGAACCCTGCCTCGTGCAGTTGCGCGGCCTTGCCGCCCAGCCACTCGTTCTTCTCGAACAACACGACTTTGAGTCCGCGTGCAGCGAGCGTGCAGGCTGCCGCAAGACCGCCCAATCCACCGCCAATGACGCCAACCGGCTGAGACGACGCGCGAGTTCTCATACGGTTCCTCGCAGCAAAGGCTGCGTCAGCTCGGTTGATGTTGCAAACGACGGCTGCGCGCCTGCGACCATCTGCAGATCCTCGGCGATCAATCGTGAGGTGATCCGCGCGCTTTCGAAAATCACCGGCAGTCCGCTACCGGGATGGGTGCCGCCCCCAACCAGATAAACGTTCTCGAGATCTTCGAATCGATTGTGCGGTCGCCGATGCAGCATCTGGCCGAGATTGTGTGACAGGTTGAACGTCGCGCCGCGGTAGATTTGCATGTCATGTTCCCAATCCTGCGGGGTCATGATTTTCTCGAATCGAATGCGGCGTTCGATATCGGTCACACCGATGCGCTCGAGCTGCTTGAGTACCAGCGTGCGGTAACGGGCCCGTTCACTGACCCAGTCCACCCCATCCCCTTGCCGATGCCCGACAGGCACGAGGATATACAGGGTGGAGTGGCCTCGCGGTGCAACGCTCGAATCGGTGACGCTTGCGTTCTGCACATAGAAGCTCGGATCAGCGGGCGCCAGTCCGGCCTCGATCGCCTTGATGTTGCTGCGATAATCCTTGACCAGATAGATCGTGTGATGGGCAAGGTTCGGAATCGTGCCTTCGATCCCTAAATACATCATGAAGCTGCTGCAACTGAATTTTTTCTGTTCGATCTCGCGATTCGGCCAACGTTTGCGCAGCCGGTCCGGCACCAGCCGGGTCATGGTCTGCGCAAAATCCGAGTTGATGACGACCGCGTCTTAGCGCGTCTGCCCCGCGGTGGTCGCCACCCCGGTCGCACGGCTGCCCGTAAACAGGAAGCGCTGCACCGGCTCGCCCAGCTTGATGTGCACGCCGAGATCGCGTGTCACACGGGCCATCGCCTCCATCACCGCGCCGGTGCCACCACGTGGATGGAACACGCCGTACTCATACTCGAGGAACGAGAGCATGGTGAACATGCTCGGGCAGTTGAACGGCGACATGCCGAGGTACTTGGACTGGAAACTGAACGCCAGTCGGATCCTTTCATCTTTGAAAACCTTCGACAGGTCCTGGTCGACACTCAGGTGCGGCCGCAGTTGTGCGAGCCCTCGCAACACCGCCGGGCGACACAGATCGCGCATCGAGTTGAACGGCGTCTCCATCACCGGCTTGAAGACCGCAAACTTGGCCCGGTTGTCCGCCATGTAGCGCGGGAACGCGCTGGCATCACGCGGTGACAACTTGGCAATCTGCGCCGCCATCCGCTCCGGATTGCCGGTCGCGTCGATCATCCCACCTGCCTCGAAAACCAGCCGGTACTGTGGGTCCAACCGGATCAGCTCCACCTCTTTCTCGAGCGATCGTCCGCACGCTGCAAAGATATCCGACAGCACGCGCGGGTACAGGAAGAACGTCGGGCCCATGTCAAACCGAAACTCGCCAGCATCGGATTGGCCGCTGATCGTGCTGGAACGTCCGCCGACACGATCCCGTGATTCATAGACCGTCACGTCGGCACCGGCGTGCGCGAGCAGCATTGCTGCGGCGAGACCGCCGGGTCCGGCTCCCACGACAGCGACCCGTCGCTTCTGTGTGGATGTTTCGGTTGGGGCGTGTGCGGCTTTACTCATCATTTGCTTGGGACCTGCGGCTCGAATATCAAAGAAATTTCAGTGGACGCGGTCTCGCCATCGATTGGCATACGAACCGCGGAGAACGACGGAAAGCCAAACAGGATCCGCGCATTCCGCGAGAACCCCACCCCTTCGATCGGCAAACCCAACCTGTTTTTATCGACAAGACCGTTGCCGTTGCCATCGTGGTGGACGAGCACCCCGTAGATGCCCGGCGGCACTTCGAGATGCACCTCGACGACGCCCGTAGTCGCATCCGCATGGCCGCCGATCACGCAGCGCCGACTATCCCATTCGACGTCGCGACAGAGGGCGACACGAACGATGCCGGACGCTACGGCGACATTCAAAACCCGGACGGTCAGTTGAGTACCGTTCGAGGCGCCTGGCCACATGGATGCAGTGCCAAATAGGGCGAAAAGTGCAGCGCCGCGAAACGGCGAACGGCCTAGGGAATCATGTAACACGTCACTGCATTAGGCGCAGCTTGACTGCAATGCGGTCAAGGGCCGCGCGCCCGAGATGCTGTAAGAAAGCGGCGCTGCAGATGACGCAGCGCGTTCGGGCGACGTATCAGAGACCTGGACTTACCGCTCGTCGTCGATACGAATGCAGACATTCGTGAGTTCGGAATAAAAGTTGAGCGAGTGCATTCCGCCCTCGCGACCGATTCCGGAGAGCCCGGCGCCACCAAAAGGCGTCCGCAGGTCGCGCAGGAACCAGGAGTTGACCCAGCTCAAGCCGACCCGCATTGCAGCGGCGACGCGGTGAGCGCGGCCGAGGTGCGTGGTCCACACGCAGGCAGCCAACCCATAGCGGGTGTCGTTGGCTAGTGCGACGACTTCTGCCTCGGTGTCGAAGGGAGCAACGTGACAGATCGGCCCGAAGATTTCTTCCTTCACGCAGCGTGCACTCTCCGGCAGCCCCGTGATCACGGTCGGCTCGGCCCAGAAACCCCGGTCGCGGGCATCGTTGAATCGCGGTACGCCGCCGCCGACCAAGACGCGCGCGCCTTCCTCGCGGGCGAGAGCGAAATAGCGCAGTACTTTGTCGCGATGCGCCGTCGAGATGAGTGGCCCCATCGCCGACGCGGCATCGTTGGGCCAGCCGAGGTGCAGCGAGCGCACCCTCGCGACCAGCGCCGTGCAGAAGCGCTCGAACAGCGGCCGTTCAACGTATACGCGCTCAGCGCACAGGCACACCTGGCCCGAATTCAGGTAGATGGCGCGCATCATGCCATCAAGCATTTTTTCGAAATCACAATCGGCAAAGATGATGGCTGCGTTCTTGCCGCCGAGTTCGAACGAGATGGGTTTCACCCCTTCGGCCGCGGCGCGCATGATGGCGCTGCCGGTGCGCGACTCGCCGGTAAATGTGATCGCATCGATGTCCGGGTGGGTCGTGATGAATTCACCCGCGGAACCAGGGCCGAAGCCATGCAGCAGGTTGAATGCACCCTTGGGCAGGCCGACGGTGTCCATCACTTCCGCGAGCAGCGTCGCCGTGGCGGGTGTTTCTTCCGACGGTTTGGCAACGACGGCATTGCCGCAGGCGAGCGCCGGCGCTACCTTCCAGGTGAGCAGCAGCAACGGTAGATTCCAGGGAGAGATGACGCCGACCACGCCGAGCGGTTTGCGCACGGCATAGTTGAGCGCGCGGCCGCCGGGCAGATCCGTCATATGACTGTCGAGCGGCGCGCTCTTGATGATGTCTGCAAAGACACGGAAGTTTGCGGCGCCGCGCGGAATATCGACGGTCGATGCCATGGCGACGGGTTTGCGGTATCCGCGATTTCAGCCGCCAGGAACTCCGCGCCGCGCCGCTCGATCTCATCGGCAATCCGGTACAGGAGCGCTGCGCGCTCCGTGACGGAAGTGCGTCCCCAGGTGCCTCCCAAGGCCGCGTGACCACTGCGGATCGCGGCGTCGACGGTGGCCGCGTCGGCTTCGTGCACCTCACCGACCAGCGTACCATCGGCCGGATTCACATCCTGAAAACGCCGCGCGCTTTCACGCCATTCGCCGCCGACGTAATTACGAAACTGCCGCATCGCTCAGAGCGCGAATTCGACGACCGCGCCGCCGCTGCCGTACAGCGGCCCGTAGCCATGCACGCGCGCACCGGCGAAGCGGCCGTTCATGGCACCGAGCAACCAATAGAAATGTTTGAAGCCGAAGTCAGCGCGCGACTCTTTCGCATAGCTGGGAATCACGTCACGCAGTTCGTCCGAGCTGCCGGCTTGCAGTAATTCGAGCAAGCGCTTGTTCCACTGATCATCGCCCGGCGATGCGATGGCATCGTCATGCAAATTGATTTCGGTACGGAACATCGAACCGGACAAGCCGCCCACACCGATCACGGCGACGCGTTTGCCCTGCGCAGCCGCGCAAGCCGCCGCCATGCCGCCCAGCTTTTCGGTTTTGGCGGGATCGTGATAGACATTGTTGGACCCGATGACCAGCGGCAGCGTGGTGCCGCCGAGTCCCAGCAGCGAAGCGGCGACGATGGTGCCCGAGTCCAGAGGAAAACCCTCATAGTCGACGCCGCGTGCATTGATCCCAATGCCCGGCGAGCCCGCCACGCAGGCCTGTGCGAGCTCCGTATCGACATGAATATCATAAGGTAAGTCACCGAATTCGTACCAATTCTCATCGACATGGACACCCGTGCTGTGCCGCCGCGTGAGCCATAGCTGATCGAGTACCGCGATCCACTGGGTGGAGTACAGGAGCACGACATCGGGACGCGAGGCGCGGAGGGCGGCGCCCGCTTTCTTCATGGCCGCCGCAAGCCCTCCCCAGGCGGGAACATCGGGTTTCAGCAGCGGTAGCGGACTGCCCGGCAGGAGGAATGCGGAGACGACGCTCATGCAGTCTGCCTCGACGGGTTGGCCGCGTCCCACATCATCACGGCATTGCCGGTGCCAATGACGGTGCCATACCCGAACAACTCCGCGGAGGACTCAGGATAGTTCATGGCCGCATGCATCCAGGTGAACGCGCCGCTCTTCACCTCCGCAAAAGCTTCATCGATAAATTGCGGCAGCAGCGAGAAAACTTCCCGCATCTTGCCCTTGCGCATCAACTCGATCATGCGCATGTCCCATTGATAGCCCGCCATCGTCTGGGGATGCTCCTTGGACATGTCTTCCGGAATCGCCGGCTCCTCATGAAAATGCCAGTGCGACAGCGTGTTGGATGCCAACAGCACCGCGCGCCGGCCTGATTTCAAAATGGCCTCGCGGGTGGCATGACCAAGCAGGTCCATCTCAGCGAGACCTTCATTAGTGTTGAGGTAATAAGGCGTGTTATTCGCCGAGATGCCCACCACCGGAATGTCCCACTGCGGACGGATCATGTGCAGCGTGGTAATGGTGCCGTAGCCGACCCGGAATTGCGGGTTGCGCATCATCTTCGTGACGAGGCCTACCTTGCGCCCTTCCGCCGCGCATGCCTCGGCGAGCTCCACGTCGACTTTCAGCGAGAAGTCATAGCGAAACAGATTGGGGAAAATCGGATCGACCGACTTGCCCGAAAGCTGTGGCACGCCGAGGAAGTGATGGCCCACCGACGTGATCCAATGCGGCGAGTGCACCAGCAGCACATCGGGCTTGAGCTTCTCGAGCGCCACGCGTGCGCGCTCATAGGCCCAACGCAACTGCTCCCAACCGCCCTGCGATCTCGGCTCGTTCTGCGGCGGATTTTCGCCGTACACCAGATGCGGGGGATGGGGGGCGAGGAAGCCTGCGACAATTTCACCTTGGGCCATGAGTTTCTCCGGTGAATAGGACGTGTACGGGCAATATCGATCCGAGTGTAGGGACGCGGCTCACCGCAAGTCAATTGCGCCTGCGCCGAGTCACGTGGCACTTCGGCCTCGGAGGCATAGCGGCCTGTACAATGACCACGGCACCAGACCGCCATCCACCTTGCCCGTACACGTCCTACTATGACCAACGCCGTCCGAAGATCACGATCAAAACGTCTGCGCTTACGCGGGCGCAAGACTGGCGCCGGGAGCGTTCCAGAGGAGATCACCGCGGAGACGCGCAGGATTCTCGACACCTTCAAGCTCGAGGACGTGGCCTCGCATCTGCTGCGACGGGCTCATTTCATGGCGGAGGACCTGTTCGCGCGCGAGTTTGGGGATGTATCCCTAACCCCGCGCCAGAAGGCGGCGCTGGTTATCGTCTATCAACACCCTGGCCTGAATCAGAACGCGCTGGCCGACAAACTTTTCATGGATCGCAACACAGTGGCGGAGATGGTCAAGCGCCTGGTGGCGGCGGGTCTCTTGAACAGGGTGAGCGCGCGCACAGATCAGCGGGCCTACGAACTGTTGCTCGCCCCCCAGGGCGCCGCGCTGTTGAATCGCGTCATGCCCCGCGATGCACGCGTGGAGCAACAGGTGCTCGAGCGGTTGCCCGAGGAATACCGCGCGCTGTTCGTCAAATGTTTGCGGTTGCTGGCCCAGCCACAAATGCCTTCCGCGGAATAGAGGTCCCTATACTTATCAATAGGATGTGAGCTAGTCTTCAGTAGGAGCAGCATTTTAAACGCTCGGCCATATCGTGGCCGGACTGGCCGAGACTTTGGTGCGGCCGAAATTCGATTCCTACGTTTCCCGGCCAGATCGTCAAAAGTTCTTTGAACTCGATGCGCGGGTCTCCGAATGGGTTCCGATCACGACCACGATTCGGCTGTGTCGGGATCCGAAGGATGATAAGTTTCTCGAGCTCGCGATCGACGGCAAGGCGGATTGGATAATCACCAGCGATAAGGACTTATTGGCGCTGTCGCCGTTTCAATCAACGTCAATCATGACGCCGTCGGCATCGCTGCTCTTGCCGGACTCCGCATTCTCCTGAACGGGATGGCGCGGAGACGCGGCCATTACCACAGGAGCCTTCCACCGTGGCCATCGAAATCGAACTAAGGTTTCTGGTTTCGAATGACGCCTGGCGCGCGAGTGTTTCGCGTTCGACGCACATCACCCAAGGGTATCTCGCCATCACGGAATGTTCGGTGATCCGAGTGCGCATTCGCGATGAAGAAGGGTATGTGACGATCAAGAGCCGCGGCGGCGGACTCACCAGGGATGAGTTCGAATATTCCATCCCGCTGGACGACGCTCGATCACTTCTCATCCTGTGTGAACGAAGGATCCTGGAGAAAATCCGCCACGAGGTGACCTACGCCGGATATTGCTGGGAAATTGACGAGTATGTCGAGCCGTTTGGAGACCTCATCATTGCCGAAGTAGAGCTGCAGTCTGAAGCGGATGATCCCCCGCGACCGCCTTGGATCGGCGAGGACATTACGCGCGACAGACGTTTTTCGAATGCTGCCTTGGCGCAACGCATCTCCGAGGCGCGCCGTCGGTCGGAGCGTTGACACCCGTAACTTCGCGCCTCAATATACCAACAGGTGACTGTCATATCTTAATCTGTGAGATATGAGAATTGAAAAGGGCGAGAGATACGAGGGATAGGCCATGGGAATCAAGCGGGTGCTGCCAGCGGTTGCCTTGAGCGTGGCGGGGACGGTCAACGTCCTCGCGCAGACGGCCCCGGAGATGGGTCCGAACAACGACGCATTGGACGAGATCATCGTCACTGCGGAAAAGCGTGATTCGACCATTTTGAAAACGCCGATCAGCATGACGGCGATCAGCGGCGACGCGCTGAACGCCGCGGGCATCGTGAATCTATCGACAGTTGCCACACAGACGCCGGGCGTCTCGATCCGTTCGGCCGGCCCGGGTCAAAACGAAATCGAAATGCGCGGCATGACGTCGAACGGCGGCGCCGCGCCGACCGTCGGCTTCTACTTGGACGATGTGCCCCTGTCGCCGCCCGCCGGCGCGAACAACGGCAAAGTGGTGATCGACCCGAATCTGTTCGACTTGGAACGCGTCGAGTTGTTGCGCGGGCCGCAGGGAACGTTGTATGGCTCGGGCTCCATGGGCGGTACCGTCAAACTCGTGACCGCGCAGCCGGAGCTCGGCAAGTGGGACGGCAACATCCAGCTGACCGGCTCGCATACGCAAGGCGCGAGCGACAACGGCGCGGTGAACGTCATGCTGAACGTGCCGCTGATCGATGACGCGGTGGCGTTGCGCATCGTCGGCACGTCGCTGCACAACTCCGGCTGGATCAACCGTACGGTGCTGGGCGATTCCTTTCCGTTGCAGCAAGGCTTCGATCCGGCGGCGCCGCCGGGCACTTACATCGCGCTGCCGCGTGGCAACGTGCTGGCAGGAACGGCGGTCAGCAATTACCACGACGTCAACGACGAGAACCTGCACGCGATTCGCGGCAGCTTGCTGATCAAGATCAACGACAACCTGTCGATCACGCCGACCGTGTTCTACCAGCGGATCACGCAGGGGGGCGCGAACACGTATGATAATCCGCCGGGAACGTCACCGGCTTCGTTGGCGCATTACCAGCCGATCGATACGGCCGAGCCGTTTGCCGACGAGTTCACGCTGGGCAGCATCGTGGTCGAGGCGCATTTCGACTTCGCCGACCTCACCTCGTCCTCGTCCGTTTGGAATCGCGAGGAGAAGCAGACTCAGGATCTGGCAGAGGATTTTCAGACCTTGGTGCAACTGCCGTTCTACGTCTACTCGCCCTTGACCGAGACGGACACCAGCCATCAGTGGAGCGAGGAGTTACGCCTGGCTTCGAACGGCAGCAGCCCGTTTCAATGGTTGATCGGCGGGTACTACAGCCAGTTCCGCTCGAACTTTCAGCAGGAT
>CAZZZU010000018.1:0-48292 GCA_964658805.1 uncultured Steroidobacteraceae bacterium | reverse complement strand
GATCTGCAGAAGTCGATTCCACTCCGGACTGCCGGCGTGCTGATGAGCGCAGGCCTGCTTGCCGGCACGCCTGTGTCACGAGCCGTGCAACCGTCCCCGACCGTGTCCCCCGTGGTGGTGGAGCTGTTCACGTCTCAGGGATGCAGCTCCTGTCCCGCCGCCGATGCGTTGCTGGGGGAGTTGACCACTCGTCCCAACGTGATTGCCCTGGCCTTTCATGTCGGCTATTGGGACAGCATCGGGTGGCGAGACATCTTTGCCGTTCCGGAGTCCACCTCGCGTCAATCGAGGTATGTGAAGACGCTCGGGCTGTCCAATGCCTTTACGCCACAAGCCGTGATCGATGGGCGGCGCAGTGTGGTCGGGTCTGATCGGAGCCGACTCCTGGCCGCTCTCGCAGCAAGCGCAGAATCCATTTCTTTCACAGCCGACGTTGTGGACGGCGACGTCGTGGTCACCCTCCCCGAACACCAACCGACGGACGCCTATGAGCTGAATGCGGTCGCGCTCTTGTCGCAGGCCACCACCGCGATCGGGCACGGCGAGAACGGGGGTCGAACGCTCAAAGAATACAACATCGTGCGGCAGTTCCGTCGCTTGGGCGAGTGGCACGGTGTACAAAAAACGTTCAAGGTCCCGCTCGCTTCATTCCCGCGCGACGCGACCCACGTCGCGGTGTTGCTGCAACGGAGCGGTCAGGGTTCCATCGACGGCAGTGTCATCGCCGCGTTGCAGTAGCCTGCAATAACTTTCCCGATGTCCCGGTCTCTACCATTGTGAACGAGTCGCTACGAGCTGCTCGTTGATCAACATTTCATTACCCAAGAGGAATCACCATGTTCATGTCCAAGCCTGTCTCCGGAGCCGCCATTGCCACAGCCGCGGCGTTGCTCTTCAACATCGCCACGATCACCACCGCATCCGCAGATGAGGCCAAGATGCACTGCACCGGCGTCAATGCGTGCAAGGGTCAGTCGTCGTGCAAGAGCGCGAGTAATGCGTGCAAGGGCCAGAATTCCTGCAAAGGCCAGGGATTCAAGGAAATGACTCAGAAGGATTGCGAAGCCGCCAAGGCAGCGCAGAAGTAGTCCCTTTGATGGGCGGTGTCGGAGATCGCGCGAACGCGTTCTCCGACGTCGCCACCGCAAGGAAGAACATCGTGCTACCCCAGTTGGGAGTCGGACTCGGTCTAAGACCCGATCACTATGATGCGATCCTCGCAGAGCACCCGCGAGTCGATTTCTTCGAGGCGCTGACCGAGAACTATATGGTACCGGGTGGCAAAGCGCTGCATTACCTCGACCGCATCCGCGCCGAGTATCCGCTCGTGCTGCACGGCGTCTCATTGTCTATCGGGTCGACGCAGCCTCTCGATCGCGAATACTTGAAATCGCTCAAGGTTCTCAAGCAACGCGTCGAACCGGCATGGATCTCCGATCACATCTGCTGGACCGGAACGGCGGGTCTCAACCTCCACGATTTGATGCCGTTGCCGTACACCGAAGAAGCACTCGGTCATCTCACCCCGCGGATCCGCGAGGTACAGGATTTTTTGGGCGAGCGTTTACTGCTCGAAAACGTCTCGAGCTACGTGAGCTACCAAGCCACGCAGATGACCGAATGGGAGTTTTTAGCGGAGCTGAGTGCACAGGCGGATTGCCTGCTGCTACTCGACGTGAACAACGTTTACGTCAACAGCGTCAACCACCGCTTTGACCCGTATGACTTCATCCGCGGAGTTCCCGCTGCGCGGGTGGCGCAGATCCACCTGGCAGGACACGAGCGTCAAGACACCTTCATCAGTGATACACACGATGCACCGATCGCGGATCCCGTGTGGGATCTGTATCGGCGCACCTGCGAGCGGCTCGGCTGCGTGAGCACCATGATCGAGCGCGATGCCAACATCCCGCCGCTGCACGAGCTCCTGACCGAGCTCGAGACGGTACGCGCCATCGCCGCCATTGCGGAAACCGCTTAGATGTCGCTGCAAGCACTTCAGCAGGCTTTTCAGGATCGTATCCTGTTCGCCAGGAGCGGTATTGAATCAGCCCTGCGCGGGAACGAGGATCGCGACTTCGATGCGCGTCTGGACGCCTATGTTGGCGGGTATCGAACCCGACTGGTTGAGGCATTGGCGACGACCTACCCGGTGCTGAAAAGCACGCTCGGGGAGACCGAGTTCGCACGGCGGATGCAGTGTTACATCGACGCCTGGCCGTCACGCCACTTTTCGGTTCGTCAGTACGGTGCACGAGTTTCTGACGCGATCATGACGTGCCCACCCACCCTGGAAAACATTGGGCTCGCGGATCTGGCGCGCTGGGAGTGGACACTCGCAGAGGTCTTCGACGCGCCCGACGATGCGCCTTTGACGGAACAGGCGTTGGCGGCGATACGGCCCGCCGCATGGCCGACACTCGTGTTCAGGTTACGCACCTCGGTGCGGCGCTTCGATACGCAAACCAATGCCGTGGCATGGTGGCGGGCCGCGAATGGCTTGAGCGACCGACCCGCAGGTCTGAGCGAGACCGAGCCGACGAGCTGGCTGCTCTGGCGTCGCGGCGTGACGACCCTATTTCGGTCTCTCGAGCCCCTCGAGTCTTCCGCTCTGGATCTGGCGCAGGCCGGGGTGACCTTCGGCTCAATCTGCGAATTGGTCGCGGCCAGCGTCCCGGAATCCGAGGTCGCCCTGCGGGCCGCCTCGCTGTTGCGCAGCTGGATCGCGGAGGAGCTGCTCGCGGACGCGTATCCGGTGAACGATTTGGATCCTAACCCTTAAGCTGACCCCACGCGGAGTACCCATGATGAACGTCTTGAAGAATTCGCTGATCGATTGGCCGGAGCGTGTTGCGCGACATCTGGAATGGTCGGCACCGCTCGTCGCACGCATCGTCGTCGGTTGGGTTTTTCTATGGAGCGGCTGGGGCAAGCTCAACAATTTGCCGGCGATCACCGAGAACTTCATTTCGTGGGGAATTCCCTTCCCGCATATCCTGACGCCGTTCGTGGCAGGCGTCGAATTCTTCGGCGGTCTTTTCTTACTGCTCGGTCTGATGACCCGCATTTCCGCCGGCGCCTTGGCAGTCACGATGATCGTCGCCATCAAAGCGGCGAAAGCGGACCAGATCGACTCCTTCGAAACCCTGTTGGGCTTCGATGAGACGGAATACCTCGCGCTCTTCTTCTGGTTGGCGATTGCGGGCGCCGGCAGAGTGTCGCTGGACTGGTTGCTGCAACGCCATCCGGTTAAAAAAAGCCGGTTGTGATCGGCCGACGGTCACTTCTTGTTTCTGGGATCCTTCGGGTCATTGCGCGGATCGTCGCTGGGGTTGATGTAATGCAGATCGAATGGCCCAACGCCTGTCACCTGTATCACCGTGGTCGCGGTCGTCCAGAGTGAGTGCGCCATTTCAGCCGGCAGACTGACGAAGCCGCCGGTCACGAGCAAACTACCTTTGGCCTTATCCAACTTTTCGCCGACCTCATGGTAGATCTTGCCGCTGAGCACGGTCACGCTCTCGAGCTTCGCATGGGTATGAGGCGCAAGGACCGTATTCGCGGGCACGCGTAAGCGCAACGTAAAGGGGCCGGCCAGAGCGGGGTCACCGGCGATCAGGCTGATCTTCACATTGGGTGGCAGCGACGGCGGTGCCGTATTCCACTTCACCGCCTTTTCACCCGGCAGCAAAATCATGTCCATTTCAGCAGCATCGACGCGCGGCGGCGCTTGCAACAAAACGACGGCGCCGAAAAGTACGCCACTGAGAAATTTTGTCATTTCAGGCTCCCGGTACGAATGACGCGCGATGGCGCTGATAATAGGACACGGTTTCGCTGCAGGGCGATGAAATCGATGAACGCCCGCAGCGGCGCGGGGAGCAGTCGGCGACTCGGATAGTAAAGAAATGGACCCGAGAATCTCTGCCACCAGGGTTCCAGCACCGGCTCCAATGCGCCGCTATCGAGATGCGGTTGCAGCCAATCCTCAAACAAGGTGAGGACGCCGCTGCCGGCGATCGCGGCGTCGACCACCAGGTCGGTGCCGGCGCCGACGCGAACGATGAGCGGACCGTTAGGGTCGATTTTCACGATCTCACCGTCGCGTTCGAATTCCCAGGTGGTCATCGACCCGCTCGCAAAACGTCCGCGCAGGCACGCGTGTTGCAGCAACTCGCGCGGATGCTGAGGGCGGCCGTGCCGATCCAGGTAGCCGGGCGCCGCGGCGGTCGCGAAGCGCTGCTCGCGAGGACCAATGGGAACCGCGATCATGTCCTGCTCGAGCCGCTCGTCATAACGAATGCCCGCATCACAGCCGGCCGCCAGCATGTCGACGAAGCTGTCATCGACGATGATCTCGAGCCGGATGTCGGGATAAG
Source organism: uncultured Steroidobacteraceae bacterium (assembly GCA_964658805.1). Lineage (GTDB taxonomy): Bacteria > Pseudomonadota > Gammaproteobacteria > Steroidobacterales > Steroidobacteraceae > Bog-1198. Next base: position 43,913 of record CAZZZU010000018.1, on the reverse strand, counting down.
CGGCCAGGAAGGGCGGCACGATGCGCGGCAGTACGAGACGTGCAGCGCTGACGGGCACGTTCAACTTGAGCGTGCCAGTCGGTTGGTCGCGGAATGCGTTGACCGAGTCCAATGAAGCTTCGACTTCCGCGAGCGCCGGCGTCAGGCGATTGAGCAATCGCGTGCCTGCCTCGGTGGGCGCAACACTGCGCGTGGTCCGGTTGAGCAGCCGCACGCCCAAACCGGTTTCCAGTCGGCTGACGGCCTCGCTCAAGCTAGAGGCGCTGTTGCCGATCGCGCGCGCCGCTTCGCGAAAGCCGCCTGCGCGTGCTACCGCGACAAAAGCGGTCAAATCCGCAAGTTGCGACATTGTGCGAAATTCCGAACGACCCGTGTCGATTGGACCCCATTATCGCACGCGGAAAGGAGGCGTAGATTGCTCGGGAACAGACAGGAGCAGACTTTCATGAACGACGCTGATGCCGCTGGCACATACAAAGTAGGCGTAAGCACGGTGAACCGCATGGGGTACGGCGCCATGCAACTCGCCGGCAAAGGTGTCTTCGGTCCCCCGAGAGACCGATCGGCCGCCGTTGCGGTGTTGCAGGCGGCGCTGGCAAGCGGCGTCAACCATATCGATACCAGCGACTTTTACGGTCCGCATGTCACGAATCAAATCATCCGCGAGGCGCTGCATCCTTATTCCCAGGAGCTCGTCTTTGCCACCAAGATTGGCGCAAGGCGGGGTGAGGACGGCTCTTGGCATCCCGCCTTCTCAGCCAAGGAACTGACCCAGGCGGTACACGACAACTTGCGCAACCTCGGCCTCGACGTCATCGAGATCGTGAATCTCCGCTCCATGTTCGACGTGCATGGGCCGGCCGAAGGATCGATCGAGGCGCCCCTGACGGCGCTCGCGGACCTGCAACGGCAGGGCTTGATACGCCATATCGGTCTGAGCAATGTGACAGCCACGCAGATCGCCGAAGGCCGCCGCATCTGCGAGATCGTCTGCGTGCAAAATCTCTACAATCTGGCGCATCGCACGGACGATCGCTTGATCGACGCGCTGGCGCGCGATGGCATTGCTTACGTGCCGTTCTTTCCCTTGGGCGGTTTCACGCCGTTGCAGCACTCGGCGCTGTCCGAAGTGGCTCAGAAACTCGAGGCGACCCCGATGCAGGTGGCGCTCGCGTGGCTGCTGCAACGCTCGCCCAACATCCTGTTGATCCCCGGCACTTCCAGCGTGGCCCATTTGCGCGAAAACCTCGCGTCGGTCCATCTCGTGCTGCCGCGAGATTCTGTCGCCAAACTCGACTCGATCGCGGGGGAGTGCGCCACCCGCTGACAATAACGGCCAGGTCTCGCCGGGTCCGCGTTAAAATCGCGGCCCGAAGGAGATCCCGTGAAGACTTTTCTGCTGGCGTTCACCGCCCTTTTTTCCATCGTCAATCCGTTGTCCGGCTCCTTCATCTTCTTTGGCGCCACCCGTGAGATCGACCAGAAAACCCGCGCCGCCGTGTCGCGCTGGGTGGCGATCTATGCCTTTTGCATCGTCGCCTTCTCGCTCTACGTCGGCGCCTATGTGCTAGAGTTCTTCGGTATCTCCATCCCGGTGTTGCGGGTCGCGGGCGGCATCATCGTCGCCTCGTCCGGTTTCCGGATGCTGGGGGCGCCCGATGTCACCGGGCAGCGCCGCAGCGAAACCCCGGATCCGCGCTCCATGGACGTGGCGCCCAGCAAGCTCGCGTTTTATCCGCTCACCATGCCGCTGACCACCGGACCCGGTACCATCTCGGTGGCGATCTCGTTGGGTGCGGTGCGACCAGCGGGGTTCGATACGGCGTTGCTCGAGTTCTTCATCGAAACGATGGCCGCGACCTTGCTGCTGGCGCTCGTGATCTACGTGCTGTACCGACATTCCGGGCGTCTGGCGGACCTGATCGGCGCGACCGGGACCACCATCGTGCAGCGGTTGTCCGCGTTCCTGTTGTTTTGCATCGGGATCCAAGTGTTGTGGAATGGGATATCGGAATTGCTGCGCACCTTACCGTCCAGCCCCAGTTGAACCAAGGAAAAGCATGAAGCCAGGATTCGATCGACGTCAATTCATCGCCGCCGCGGCCGGCACGCTGTCGCTGACACTGACGCAGAAGTTGCTGCGCGCAGCATCGCTCACAGCTGCCGCGGACGGCGTGCCCGCGGCGCCGGTAGCCCGCGTCGACGGTGTCATCGACACCTACTTCGGCGACAAGGTGAAGGACAACTATCGCTGGATGGAGAACGACAAGGATCCGGAATGGCTGCCGTTCCTCAAGGGCCAGAACGAACATGCCCGCGCCATTCTCGACGGCCTGCCCCTGCGCAGCACGCTGCTCAGCCGGATCCAGCAGCTGTCCGGCGACACGGTCTCCACCCAGCAGGTGCAACGCGCCGGCGGATTCATCTTCTACGCACAGCGTCCCTTGAACGCGGACAACTACAAGCTCTTCGTGCGCGAGGGGTTGTCGGGCAGCGCGCGCGTGCTGGTCGATCCCACCGCCATGAGTTCGGCCAAAACGCACGTCTCGCTCGACTGGTGGCGTGCGTCGCCCGACGGCAAATACGTGGTCTACGGGCTGTCCAAAGACGGCAGCGAGGATTCGCTGCTGCACGTCCTCACCACCGTCGACGGCAAGGATCTGCCCGATCAGATTCCGAACACGCAGGGTGCCAATCCACAGTGGCTCGACGACGCCAGCGGCTTCTTCTACACGCAGCTCACCGGCGCGGTCGACACCCCGGAGCGCTTCCTCGATGCGCAGGCGCGCTTCCACAAGTTGGGTGAGGATCCGAACCAGGACCTCATTCTGATGAAGCGCGGTCTTGATCCGGCCGTGACGTACGAGAAGATCCAGGCGCCCGCCATCATCACGTTTCGCGGCGCGACGCATGCGCTGCTGATGCTCGGCGACGTGCGTCCCGAGAACCGCGCCTACGTGGCGCCGTTGAAGGACGTGCTGGCACACAACGCCAAGTGGACCGAGGTCTGCAGGTTCGATGACGAGGTGACGGACTTCGAGATGGTGGGCGACGACCTGTACATGATCGTCAACAAAGGCACGCCACGCGGTCGCATCGTCAAGACCCCTGCGGCCGCGCCGAATCTGGCCGGCGCCGTACCGGTGGTGCCGCAGGGCAAGGTCGTGATCGAGCGCATTTCGCGTGCCGGCGACGGCCTGTACCTGCTGCTGATGGACGGCGGCATCAGCCGGCTGCAACGCCTCAAGTTCGACGGCCAGGTGACCGAAGTTGCGTTGCCGTTCGAAGGCACCATCGGCGCGGTGTTCGCCGAGAGCGGCACGGATGGCGTGCTCATCTCGCTCACCGGCTGGCTCGATCCCTCGGCGCTGTACGCCGTCGACGCCGCGGGCCGGCTCACCGACACCGGCATCACGCCGAAGGCGAAGATCGATGTGAGCGCTTACGAGACGCAACGCTCATTCGCGGTGGCGAAGGACGGCGTGAAAATTCCGTACATCCTCATCTATCGCAAAGGCCTGCAGCGCGACGGCCGCAACCCGACCTGGATCTCGGCCTACGGCTCGTACGGCATCCCGGCTTACACGCCGGCGTTCGCCGGGCGGTCGCTGGCGCTGGTGGATGCCGGTGCCATCGTCGGTTACGCCTACGTGCGCGGCGGCGGCGAATATGGCCGCGAGTGGCACAAAGCCGGGCAACTCGAGAACAAACCCAACACCTGGCGCGATCTCATCGCGGTGTGCGAAGAGCTGATCGCGAAAAAGTACACCGCAGCGGAGCATCTCGCCATCGGCGGCCGTTCCGCCGGCGGCATCACCGTGGGCCGCGCCCTGACCGAACGACCCGACCTGTTCGCCGCCGTCATCGATGGCGTCGGCTGGTCGAACCCGCTGCGCTATGTGGTGGAACAGAACGGCTATGGAGAAGAGCCCGAGTGGGGCGCCATCTCTGATCCCGCCGGCTACAAAGCACTGAAGAGCATCGACAGCTATCAGGCGGTGCGCGATGGAGCAAAGTACCCCGCCGTGCTGCTGACCACGGGGGTCACGGATCCGCGCGTCGCGCCTTTCCACGTCGCGAAGATGGCGGCACGCCTGCAGGCCGCCAATACCTCGGGCAAGCCGATTCTGCTGCGCGTCGACTACGACGCGGGTCACGGCGTCGGCTCGACCCGTGCGCAACAAGATCGCGAGGCCGCGGACACCTATGCCTTCCTGTTGTGGCAATTGCGACAGAAACCGAAGGCCGGCTAACCCAAGGTAACGCAATGACACAGAAATTACGCGTCGGCATTCTCTTCGGCGGCCAGTCTGCGGAGCACGAGATCTCCATCCTCTCGGCGCGCAGCGTACTCGCCGCGCTCGACCGGTCCCGCTTCGAGCCCGTCCTCGTCGGCATCGACAAGAGCGGCACCTGGCTGCTGCAGGACGAACAACGGCTGCTCGCCAACTCCCGCGATCCGCGCCAGGTGCATATCGAACCCGGCATGCCGGCACGATTGGCTGCGCATTTGCCGAGCTCAGCGTCGGCGACCGACGCCGCTGCACACCGGCCACTCGCACTCGACGTCGTGTTCTCCGTACTCCACGGGACGCTCGGCGAGGATGGCGGGATGCAGGGGCTGCTCGAAGTGGCCGGCATCCCCTATGTGGGTGCGGGCATCCTCGGCTCCGCGGTCGGCATGGACAAAGACGTCATGAAGCGCCTGCTACGCGACGCCGGCATTCCGATCGCCGACTTCGTGACCTTGCGCCGCGCCGCTTACGACCGCGATCCGGAGGCGCACTGCGAACGCGTCGCCGCGCTCGGCTTCCCGCTGTTCACGAAACCCGCGAACGCCGGTTCGTCGGTAGGCGTGCGCAAGGTGCGCGACCGCGCGGCGCTGCGCGACGCCATCGAGTTCGCGTTCCGTTTCGATCTCAAGGTCATTGCGGAAACCGGCGTCGATGCACGCGAGATCGAACTGGCCGTGCTCGGCGGCGATCCGCCGACCGTTTCCGTGGCGGGCGAGATCGTGGTGGTGCACCCTGACGGCTTTTATTCCTACGACGCCAAGTATCTGGACGAGAGCGGCGCGCGCCTGGAACTGCCGGCCAAGCTCACGGCGGCGGAACTCGAGGCCGCGCAAGATCTGGCGCTGCGCACGTTCGAGGCGCTCGAGTGCGACGGCCTGGCGCGCGTCGACTTGTTCTTCGCACGCGACGGCCGCTTTCTGGTCAACGAGATCAACACGCTGCCTGGCTTCACGGCGATTTCGATGTATCCGAAATTGTGGGAGTTGTCGGGCCTGAAGATGCAGGAGCTCGTGACGCGGCTGATCGAGCTCGCCCTCGCGCGCGCCGCCGGCCGTGCACGGCTGGAGCACGCGAAAGACTAAAGCGCAAAGCCGAGCAGCGGCAAAATCCCCGCTGCACCGATTTGAAATCCCATTTCATCTGATCGGCAATCGGTATGCCGCGCGAAGTTTCCACGCAGCGCGCCAGGTAAGTCGTGAACGGCGGCGGGGCCAGCAGGCCCTCGCGGCACGCGATCATTGGCAAAAACGTAGCTCAGTTCCGCGACCGCCGCAGCGGTTCCCGGGTGGGCGCCTTATTTCAGACGGAGTGCTCCCGGTTACAGATGCAAGGGAGCACCCCGGTGAGGCTCAATCGTCCGAGGACTGCAGGGGATACTTCTTGCTCAGGGCCTCGATTTCGGCCTTGTGGCTCTGCACGAACGCGACGTTTCCCGCTTTGACACCGTATTCCGCCGCCAGCTGCTCTGCCGCTGCTTTATCGCCCTGCCCGATCGCTGCGACGAGCGAGGCATGCACCAATGCAACCTCGGTCGCAAGATAGTCGCGGGGTGTGAACCCATGTGCAGAGATGATCGAGCTGAGTTCAGGGTGGTCACTCATCTTCTGGCTCAATTTTGCCAGCGTCGCCTCCGAGTCCTTCGCCTCGCCCGCATCGACTGACTTCTTCAAGTCAGGTTTTCCCTTGAGCACACGGTTCATCGCATCCGTCGTGACCATCACGCGCGTGACGTTGTCGGTGTTCAGTTGCACGCGACTGATCTCCGCCTTGTCTTCCTTCGAGCTGAATGGCTCTGCCAGGGCTGCCGAGCCCATCCATAGGCCACCCAACACGGCCATGAGCCGGAATATCTTGGAACGCATTACCAACCCCCTTCTTTCGTTTGAATCATTCTAAGCAAACTAATTATGCGACTAGCGCCGCCGGATTGCCCAATGCCAAAAAAATGCAAGGGGCATCCCCAGGCCAATCACCCAATTGTTGAACGATCTCGCGCGACGAAGCGCCACGGACGGCGCGACCCCGCTGCGCCGGATGCGATGACCCGAGGCGCTGCGGCAAAGTGACAAGCTGCTCATTACGCTCAGTTCCGCGCACCTGGCATTTCTGCTGGGGACGGTTAACCGTTCCCTGGCTACTTGGCGTATGCAGCGAGTGTCTTGTGAAGTAAGATAGGGTTACCAGTGCTGCCAGCAGTATCCTGTTCGCGTGGATGTCGTCCACGTCCAGATGTGGAACGAGCCTTCGCCTCCCGTCGCGCCGCCGAGCCAGGCATCTCGCCCGCGCGAGGCTTGGGGCCCGCGCGCGGAAGACGGCGGCTTGAACACCGGACCGATCATTATCTTCGTCAGGCGATAATCCACGCCAAATTGAGGTGACATTATGAAGTACAAATATCTTGCGGCCGCTGCAGTTCTCGTTCCCACCATGGTTGCGTATGCCGATGGGACGGTTTCGACCGCCGATCGAAATTTCGTAGCGATGGTCAGCCAGGGCGGCATGTTCGAGGTCAAGGCGGGACAGCTCGCCGCCGACCAAGGCAGCACGCAGGACATCAAGGATCAGGGCTTTACCGAGGCACATGACCATAAGCTCGTCGGCGACAAGCTCACGTCGATCGCCGCGTCGAATAGTCTGGAAATTGCGGTTTCCTTGAACTCCGAGTTTCAGAAGAAACTCGACGATCTCAAAGCGTTGTCGGGCTCCGCATTCGATGCGGCCTACCTCACCGACATGAAAGACATTCACGCCAAGGACGGTGCCGCTTTTGCCAAGGAAGCGAGCTCCGGCACCAACCCGGCGCTGCGGGACTTCGCAACCGAGACGCATCGCATCGTGGTTCGTCACATCGGCGAACTGAAAGCATCAGGACCGGCCTAAAGTTCAGTCCTTGAGCTCAACTTCGACGGGCGCTGCGCGGGCTCAATCGTCCGGGGACTGAAGAGGTACTTCTTGCTCAGAGCCATGTGCAGAAATGATCGAGCTCCGCCAGCCCCACTACGAATGCTAAAACGCTATTGAGATGCAAAATCTCGCTCTCATCCAAGATGACCGAGCTGTTTCCCATTTCGCTCCCGGCGGACGGTAACAAGGGCGCGGCGTACCATAGTCGCCGCTCGCTGCGACAGTTACCACGTCCCCGCGCTTCATCGGTCACTGGTGACGCGTTATACCCCGGGAAATCGAAAGGGATTAGCGCCGCCGGATTGCCCAATGCCAAAGTAATGCAAGGGGCATCCCGAGGCCAATGACCCAGTGCGTGATGCTCGTGGCAGCACGCCAGTCATCGTCCGCTACGTAGTACAACAGGTATCCCGTCAGGATCAGCAGCAGCATCACGCCGAACAGCAGGCCGCCGGTTTTGCGGTGACGACGCAGGCGCCAGCGCTTGACGATGTGGGTCCCCCAAAGAAAGCCGATGAGCCAGAGCGAGCAGAATGCTGCAGCTCCATGCAGAACCAAGAGCCAATGTTCGAACGGACTCGGTGCATCCCCAAAGGCGGTCTTGATCCGGATGAAATAATGGAACAGGAGCCACACTGCGCCGCTCAACCAAATAGCAGCCACTGTCAGGTATACGGGCAGATAGCCACCCGCCCATTTTGCTCTAGACATGCAGCCAGGATCCGGCGGTCTTCATCACGGCAGCTGCCCCGAAATACCGCAACGTCGAATGGGCCGCCACGCCCCGCGCCATCACAACTTTCGTCAACGCGTCCGCTGTCGCGCAACTCGATGCAGACACCGAGACGCATCCCGGCGGCATCGGAATGCGCGTACTGCCTTCGACGTGCTCGCTGCCGACGCCGCCCTGCGTCCGGGACGTCGCCACGCTGGCGTCGCGGATGGCAATCACCGGGATAGCCGTCAGCAGCTCGTCCGCTGACTCGATGTACACATTCTCCGGGTCAGGCCCCATCACGGCGAGATCGCCGCCGGCATTGACGCACGCTTGATCGACATCACAGGCCTCGAGGATTCGCATCGCCCTATCCACGGCATAGCCCTTGGCGATGCCGCTCAGGTCGATCCAGAGCGGTCGACTGAACCTCACGTACCGGTCGGGGAGCAGCACCACGTCATCCCATCGCGCCGCCGGATCCGGCGCAACGAACGCGCGCTGACGGGCGCGGTCGCGCCCCGCTGCAGTATGCGGCGCCATGGTCACATCGAAAATACCGCCGCTCTGCCTCGACACCGACTCGGCAGCCTGCAAGACCTCGTAAGTCCGCCAATCCACCTGTACCGGCGCGCGGCTCGCCTCGCGGTTGAGCCGCGATACGTCGCTGTCGTTCTCCTGAAAGCTCATCAGCTCATGAACGCGAGCCATTTCTGCGAAGCACGGCGCAAACGCGTTGTTCAGGCCGGTCTCGTCGGGCCCGCCCAGACGGACCCGCACCACGGTGCCGAGAAGCGGCTTGGCACGCTCAGTGTTCTGCGACGACAACTGCATGCGTCACGAGCAAGCGACGAACACCGTCGGTGATGTGCTTCGACGACAGGGTGGCGCCGGAGATGTTCTGAATGTCCTTGGTCAGCTTGAGCGGCGAATCATGGTTCTTCGCCGTGAACTGCGCACGCCACTTCGGATCCGTGATGGCGCCGCCATACGCCTCACGATATTCCAGAATTTCCACGTCCCTCACGGCGCCGGTCTCATCCAGTGCGAGCGCGAACGGAATGTAATCGTGCTTGCCGATGACCTGATCGACGATGAACCAGCCCCCGGTCGAGGCTTTCCACAACTGCAGTTGCCTCGACAGCACGTTCGTGTCACTCGCCTTCTCGATGGCTTTCACCTGTGCATCGGTCAGGGTTCGAAAGTCCTGCGTCAAGGTCGCGCCAGGAAACATCAGCTGTTGGGCCTGCTCGGCATTCATGAACACCGTGGCCTGCGATGGCTGCATGATCGTCAACGCAGCGACGGGCAGAAAGATAAAGCGTGAATCCATAAGTTCCTAGAAATACCAGCCGAATTTCAAACGTACACGATAGCGTTCCGCGGCAGTCCCGTAGTTGCGCCCGCCCACATCGAAGTCCGGATGCGTGTGAGAGAAATCGCTCGCGAAGGGCAGCTGATCAAGATAGGTGGCCGTCACGAACATATGTTTGCCCGCGTAATGGATGCTAGGGCCGGCGTAGTAGGTCACGCTGGTGCGGCTCCCTGAGCCGAACGGTGTGATCGCGGAAAACGCTCGCTCGTTTTGCAGTTCCAGTCCCGCCGACCAGTTGCGCGCAAAACGAAAGGTCGTTGCCAACCCCGTGTTCAACGAGCTGGTATCCGTCCACGCATGCTCGTAGGCATCAAACCCTTGCCGGCCGGCAACATTCGCGAGGTACTGGCTGTCGTCCACGATCCCCACGTTCAACGCGACCACCCACCGATCATCCAGAAAATTCTTTTGCAGGATGAGTCGGGTCTCGAGTTCACGCAATGACGGCCCGATCGTGGGCCGGACATACACCGCCAGTCCCACAGGATCGGTATAAGGGCTCAACACTCTATAAATACCCTCGAGCGAGACGCCCGTGAATCGGCTCGTGCTCAGGCGTGCGGTTGAGCCGGACGCGATCCCGCCCAAGGGCGATGGCCCGAGCGTCGAACCGTCGATGACGTTATCGCGGTCGGCATGCGCCCACTCATAGTTGAAATACACCGCCGCCTGGAAGCGATCGGTGACGCCGTATTCAAGCTCGGTACGTCCCTCCAGGACCTCGAACTGACCGACGGGTTTGCCGGCGCGCCACGTTGCCCACTGTGCAATTTCGTACTTACCCTGAGGCAGCAGATCGGTCGTAAAGACGTAACCGAACAGCGGCTCATCTGCGTGGGCCACGGCGCCGATCAGAATTCCCAGGAGAAGGGTCCAGGACCGTACGACTCTCAACGGAATGAATAGCTCATGCGAAAACGAACGAAATTCTTTTCGTATTCGTAATAATTGATGCCGCTGATCTGCTCGACGTCCGCCGCGTGGTTGAATGATTCAGCCCACGGCAATTGCCGCTGATACCCGAGCATGGCGAAAACCTTGCCGGCGGAAAACGAGATGACCGGACCTGCGTACCAGATCGAATAAGCGTGATTGCCGCTGGCAGCGGAATAACCACCGAAGCCCTGGATGTTGCGCGCCTCGACCCCGGCGCGAAAGTGCGAGGAGAGGCGATACGACGCGCCGCCCGTCAGTTCGATCTCCGTTTCTTTTTCGGTGCCCGTCAAAGAATAAGAATTCTTTTCGAGCTCGAGCACGACATTAGCGGCCAAGATGAGTTTATCGTCGAGCAGGTTTTTCTGCGCGAGGACCTTGAGTTCGAGCTCTTGGGTGTGGTCGCCGTATGTGTACTCGGCGTAGGCGGAGAGGCCCACCGGAGTAATGTAAGGACTGAAAAAGTTGTAGATCGTCTCGAGCGAAACGCTGTCGAAATCGGTCTTGTGATAGTAAGCCGCCGGAATCGGAAATCTGGAGCTGTTGGGGACGTAGGCGCCACGGGTTGCGGGTCCGCCACCCGTTACTTCGTCACCATCTCCCCCGCTGGACGTGAAGTCGACGCGCGACTTCTCCGAATTGTTGTTGTGCGCATTCACCGAATACGCATTCAGATACAAAGAAGCCTGCCAGCGGTCGGTGATCCCGTACTCGATTTCGGTACGGGTCTGCGTCAGTCCATACGTCCCCTGTGACTTGCCCTCGCGGTACGTGATCCACTGCTCGAACTCGACGCCGCCCTTGGGCAGGACGTCGGCCGTATAGGTCTCGGGGAATATCTGATCGTTGGCATCGGCCGGCGTCGCGATACCGATGACCGTCGTGATCAATGCCAGGCTGCGGCACGCCGGTGCGATTCTCGTGAACTTCACGGGCGCTTCAACCGGCAAACCGCAGGGATCCGAACAGACCCTCGGTCTCGTCCTTGGGTCCCGCCGCAAAGTACAACGCGTTGCTGTCACCCAGCTTGACGCCGTTACCAAACAGCATTCCCCAGATTCCCTGCACCACCGTCACGTTGCCACCGGGATCCCGCATGAATTCCGTTGCGGACTTCGCCGTGGTGTTGAATCCGACGATGGTGCCGTCGGTGAAGTTGGCGATCAGCAACTGATTCGAGAAAGCCCCAAAATTCGCCGGTGCAATCGCCATGCCCCACGGCCCGTTGAGCGTGCCCTTGTCGTCCCATACCGCAACGAAGTCACCGTCCGCCGTGTACTCCACCAAGCGGCTGGTACCGCGACCGGTACTTTCGGTGGCGAAGAGAACCTGCCCGGGATTATCGGGATCTTCCGAGGTATTGACGTAGGCGACGAACACCGAGTAGCCGGCACCGATTTTGAGCGTGTGTATGTTCCACGGTGCATAGTCGCCGGGCTTGAAGGTTCCCGGCGCCGTGAAGGGGTTCGGGAAGCGCTCGCCGACATCCTCTTCGGCAAAGTTATTGTCGAAGATACGAATGCGCGGGAAGGGATTGTTACCGAAGTCGGCAACGAAGAGTTTGTCGAACGCAGGACTGGCAGTGAGCCCGAAGAACGCCGAATTGTTGGCGCTGTCGTCAAGGATCTTCAGGGAGTAGTCAGGATACTGCAAGGTGCCGTCCGGGTTCGCAAACTGGGTCCACGCCGACAGCACCGCATTGTCCGAGACGAATACGAACTTGGCGGAGGCCTGGAAGGACTGCCCGCTTGGCAGCGTCTGGGTGATTTCGAAGCCGACACCCGTAGGATTGAAAATGATGCCGTTCGCGGCGCCCGGGTTGTTACCGGCAGGCGGCAACGTAACGATGCCAAGCGCCGGGTCGATCTCGATCGGCGTGCCATTCACGTCGCCCACGAACTCATAGGAATTCGCGCTGGCGGTGATCCAGAAATGGCCCCCGGCCCCCGCCGGACGGATGGCGATGCCCCATGCATCGATCATGTCGGGGATCAGGAAGGTCGGATTGAAACTGGCATTGCTGGCCGCGAGGTTTGCCTGCTGGTAGTGATTTCCAGCCGAAACGTAATCCGTCGTACCACCGCAGGCATGCAGCAAAGGCAGGCCGACCAATCCACCCGTCGTCCATGCGCTGGCTCTGAGAAATCCACGACGGTCCATCGACAATCCCCGCTTTCATGTAAATGCGAATCGTTCTCAGTATAATTTAGTTTCAGCTGGGACGAAGGTCAAGCAAAATTCGAACCGCCCAATCAAAGTCACCGCTCGACGTCGAGGAGGGTTTAATGAGCCCGTGCCGCCTGGCCTTCCCTTGTTGCGAGGTACGTCTCGATGAAATTTCTTTCAGCTGCGATTGCCATCGTGATGGGCTGCTCGCCCGCCATTGCGGCAGAATCGCCAACCACCGCGCGCCAGATAATTTCAGACGTGCAGGGGCATCTTCCGCTCGACTGGAGCGCGCCGACGGTGGATTCCTTCAAGGCCGGCGATCCGGACACACCGGTGACCGGGATAGCCGTCACCATGATGGCGACGCTCGAAGTGCTCGAGCGTGCCGCCGCGCACGGTCAGAACCTCATCATCACGCACGAGCCCACGTTCTTCGATCATCTCGATCAGCCCGTGGCGCTGCAGGAATCTGACCCGATATGGAAAGCCAAACGCGACTTCATCGATCAGCATCATCTCGTGGTCTGGCGATTTCATGATCACTGGCACGAGAGGACGCCGGATGGCATCGAAGCCGGCATGGTCCAGGCGCTCGGCTGGACGCCGTATCAGGATCGGGAAAACCAATACCGGTTCAAGCTGCCCCGAACCACCTTGAGAAAGCTCGCGGACGACATCGCCACCAGGTTGGACCGCCCGCTGCTGCGCATCGTGGGCGATCCCGCCTTGAGCGTGTCACGCATTGCGCTGGAACCCGGCTCACCCGGATTTAAAACCCAGGCACAGGCCATTGCTGAAGAGGGTGTCGACGTCCTGGTGAGCGGCGAAGGCCATGAATGGGAAATCGTGGAGTATGCGGCCGATGCGATCACGGCTGGCAAGAAGAAAGCGCTGATCCTGCTCGGTCACATTCCCTCGGAGCAGGCCGGCATGTTGGAATGCGCGCGCTGGCTCAAGACATTCATCAAAGAAGTTCCGGTTGAATTCGTTGCGGCTGAGCAGCCGTTCTGGACGCTGCCAAATTCCGGCCGCCGGCAATGAACCGCAGCCGCGTTAACGACTCCACATATTATTTATTATCGATTCACTTTGGGTCTGCATCGGCTGCTGCCGACTTCCCCGAGTCGAAGCGCTCCCACCCGTTGCCGTTGAAAGGATCCATGCCGAGCTGGCGCATGACATGGGGAAAGTCGACCATTACCCAGTTATCGATCACCTTGCCATCTTTCACCTTCCAAAAGTCCATGTAACGTATTTCCACCCGCTTCCCCGTCGGCGGAATACCCATGAATTCTCCCGAGTGGGTTCCCACCTGGGCGCCGAACGCCGCCATCCACTCGCCCTGCACGATGCGCGCTTCGTCGGTACAAATCTTGTCGGTAAAGGCGGCCCTGAATGGCACCACCCAATTGTCGAGGAACTCTCTTAGGCCATGCTTCGTTCCGCAGCCTGCATTACCCAGCCAGCGAAAATCATCATGGAAGAATCGGCTGAGTCCCTCGAAGACGTAGTCATTCAAGCCGTCGATCATTCCCGCGATAACCGCCTGCGTTTCTTCCGTTTTCGAAAGGTCGTTATCCTCCGTGAGGCGTCCCTGTTCTGGTCTCGCTCCAGTCATCGTTTTCTCCTCGTCCCATCACCTGCTGACACCCGGCTCACTATATTTGCATTCGACTGCACTGTCTGCTATTTCTGAATTTCTAAGAGCCAAGCGGAGCCACGATGAACGTTTCTGAAGATCATGCCGCGCAATCAGCAGCCACACTTGCAGTTGTGCATTCGATGGAGGCTGCTCTCGGCCGGAAGTCCAACGAGACCCACATCCATTTCCATGAAGATTTTCTATGGCGCGGTAATTTCGGTTGCGGCGTCAAACAGGGACTCGAGCAGTTTCGCGACAACTGGCAGTTCCCGTTTCGGGCTGCATTCAAAGATGTCGTTTATCTCACCGAGAAATTTATCGCGGACGGTGAGTGGGCGGCATGCTTCGGCTCTCTGGAAGCGACCCATCACGGCGCCTTCATGGGCATTGCACCGACGGGCAAGCGCATAAGAATGCCCTACATGGATTTCTGGAAGGTCGAAGAAGGCAGGATAAAGTTCAATCCGGTGTTCGTGGATTTTGCAGCCGTCTTGATGCAGCTAGGTCGGGACGTTTTCGGCGGCAAAGGTTGGGAGACATTCGACCGCGCCGAAACAGTAGCGCCCCGATCGTGGTAAGCCGTGGTCGGCCTTAGGTATTGACGATGCAAGGATTCGATCCAAAGTTCGCCGATCTATCTGACTACATTCTGAAGATTACCCAGGAAATCTGGGAGGATCGGGGTCTCACGGCCTTGCGCCGCTACTATGCGCAGGACGTCATCATGCGCACGCCCATGGGCGTGGTGCGCGGCCAGGAGGCGGTGATCGTCGGCACGCTCGCAACGATCGCTGAGTTCCCGGATCGCCAGCTGTACGGTGAGGACATCATCTGGAGCGGCAGCGACACGGCGGGATTCCTGTCATCGCACCGTGTCTTGAGCGTCGCCACGCACACCGGCTTCGGCACGTTCGGTGCACCGACCGGACGTCGTATCACCGTGCGCGCCATTGCCGACTGCGCGGCGAGGAACAACGCAATCTACGATGAATGGCTGACACGCGACTCGTCCGCCATCGCCCTTCAGTTGGGCTTGGAGCCCGTCGCGCATGCCCGTGCGCTCATCGAGCGCGAGGGCGGCGCTCGTCAGGCCCAGCGCCCTTTTTCCCCCGAGACCGACGTGGCCGGCGAGTATCGGTCGACGGGCAACGACAACGAATGGGGGCAGAAGCTCGCGAACGTGCTGACGTCAATCATGGACAAGGACTTCGCAGTGATCATCCGCGACTACGACCGCGCGGTGAAGATCGAGCATCCTGGTCTCTTCTCTGGGTGGGGCCGCGCCAGTGCCGATCATGCGTGGCTCAGACTGCGTGCAGCATTTCCCTCAGCGCGATTCGAGATTCACCATGTGATCGGTCGCGAGGATTCCCAACGAGCGCCACGGGCCGCGGTGCGTTGGTCGCTGACCGGCGCGCACGATGGGGTCGGCGCATACGGCGCTCCCACGGGCGCGCCCATCCACATCATGGGCATCACGCACGCGGACTGGGGCCCGTGGGGGCTTCGCCAGGAGATCACCGTGTTCGATGAGATTGCAATCTGGAAGCAGATACTCATGCACACCGGCGCCCATCAGTAACAGCTAGACGGCCGCTGCGCGGTCGAATGCGCGGCGCAGCTCACTCGCTCCCTGCAGGATCCATTGCTGATCGGATGCCAGCAGGAAAAAAGTTGCGTCGGCAGCGAACCAACGATGCGCCTCATCGACGCTAGACGTGAACATGCCAACCGCGCGACCCGCGCGTCGGCCCGCTTCGCAAATCCGCGTCACGGCTGACACCACTATCGGATCATCCGGGGAACTCGCCCCCAACGACACGGTCAGATCCATGCGGCCGATGAATAAGGCGTCAATGTCGTCCAACGCCGCAATCGCATCGATTTCCGCCAACGCTTCCGCGTCTTCGATCTGTGCCACCACAGTCACCTCGGCATTGGCGCTGCGAATCGTGTCCGCCATCGAACGCGTGGTGTAGTTCGCTGCGCGCGTCGAACCGGCATAACCGCGGCCCCCGGGACCATAGCGGCAGAGCGCCGCAGCCGCAAGCGCCGAGGCAGACGACACCACGTGCGGCAGGACGACGCCCGTCGCGCCGAGATCGAGCGCGTTGAGGATATCTGCCGGATCGGCGCACGCAACGCGCACCAACGACGGCAACTTTGCCGCCCGCGCGGCGAGGATGCTCATGTCCAATGCATGGCGATCAAACGCCGCATGTTCGGCATCGATGCAGACACAGTCGAGCGAGGTCAGGCCCAGCAACTCGACAATCACCGGATGCGGCGTTTTCACGAACGTGCCGAGCAATCGCTCGCCGCCCCGCAATCGCTTGCGAAACTCGCTCGGATCTCGTGGAATCGGCGTCATGCTACGCGTCTCAGCAACGACTGTAGCGCGTCGTTCACCGCAGCCGGCTCCTCGAGAGGCGACAGATGGCCGCATTCCGCCAGCACTACGAGGTCTGCGCACGGGATTGCCTCCGCCATCGTCTGATGCACGCGCACAGGACACAGCGCATCTTCGCGGCCGCAGAGAACGAGAGTCGGTCGGTAAATGGTGGACAATGTTGCCAAACTGTCGACCCGCCTGCTCAGCGCGATGGATTGCCGCCGGAAAACCTCGGGGCCCAAGGTAAGGCCCATGTCGAGAATCTGCTGCAGCATATTGCGATCGAACCGATTCCTGGCGGCGAGATAGCTGGGCAGGAGTGAGTTCACCAGCACATCCCGCAGACGCCCGTCCGCCACGGCCGTCATCTGCTGGCGACGTTCCTCGGAGCGCTCCGGCCGATCCGCATACGGGGTGGTTCCCATTAATGCCAGGTGGGTGATCCGATGCTGTGCCTGTCGCCATATCTCGAGGCCCACGATGCCGCCCATCGATAGGCCAACAACTGCAAAACGTTCCGGCGCTCGTTCGAGCACCCGGGACGCCATGTCCTCGATGGTCTCACCGGCGGAGAGATCGGCTACGCTCACATCGGTCAGCAGGGAAAGGTGTGCCACCTGCAAAGCGAAGACTCTCTCATCGAGCATCATGCCGGGCAACAGCACCACGGGTGGCACCGCCAGCGACCCGCCTACGCGTCCTGCCTAGCGGGCGAATGACGCCGCACCCGAATGTCGGCCTGCTCCTTGTGCCCCATGAATCCCTCTAACGCACACAAGCGCGAGCAATACTCCCCAACCATGGCAGATGCTTCCGAAGTCAGGATGCGTTGATAAGTGCAGGTCTTCAGGAACTTGCCGACCCAGAGACCGCCGGTGTACCGCGCGGCCTGACGCGTCGGAAGGGTGTGGTTGGTGCCAATGACTTTGTCGCCATACGACACGTTCGTCTTGTCCCCCAGGAACAAGGCCCCGTAATTGCTCAGTCGATTCAAAAAGAAGTCGGGGTCCCGGGTCATGACCTGCACATGTTCTGACGCGATCTCGTCGGCAACGGTCACCATCTCCTCATCGGTATCGCACACGATCACTTGGCCGTAGACGCGCCACGCCTCGCCTGCGATGGCCGCAGTGGGCAATACGGTCAGCTGTCGCGCCACTTCGGCTACCGTCTCACGCGCGAGCCGCTCCGAGTTGGTCAACAGGATCGCCGGCGAATTCGCGCCGTGCTCAGCCTGCCCCAGTAAGTCGGTCGCACACAACTCGCCGTCGACGGATTCATCGGCGATCACCAGCGTTTCGGTCGGACCGGCAAAGAGGTCGATGCCGACCCGGCCGTACAATTGCCGTTTTGCCTCCGCCACATAGGCGTTGCCTGGGCCCACGATCATGTCGACTGGCGAGATACTTTCAGTACCCAGTGCCATGGCACCAACCGCCTGAACGCCACCGAGCACGTAAATTTCATCAGCACCCGCCAGATCCATGGCAACGACGATCGGCGCCGAAGGTCGTCCCTGAAACGGAGGCGCGGCGGCGATCACCCGGGCCACGCCTGCAACCTTCGCCGTCACCACGCTCATATGTGCACTGGCGACGAGCGGATACTTCCCGCCGGGAACATAACAACCCACCGAATTCATCGGAATATTCTTATGACCTAAGATCACCCCAGGCAACGTTTCGACCTCGAGATCGAGCAGCGTCGCGCGTTGCAACTCAGCAAATCGGCGCACCTGGGCCTGCGCAAAGCGAATGTCGTCTATGGCGCTTTGCGGCAACTGTGCATAGCACTGCTTGATCTCCTGCGGCGACAGACGGAATGACGAGGGCGACCAGTGATCGAGAGCATTCGAAAATTCCCGGACCGCTGGGTCGCCGCGAAGCTGGATGGCACCGAGTATCTGTTCGACGCGCAGCCGCACTGCTGCATCGGTCTGATCGACCTGCGCGGCAGAAATACTCGTTTTCAAACGGCGGATCATGTCAGGCCTTGAGCGTCGAGGGCGGCGGGCTGCCGCGCTCGAAACATTAGAAGCAAATGACTTCGAATGCAAGCGCAGCTGTGCTTGCCCAGTTTCACCCGAGCTTCGCGGACTCGCCCTTGATGATCTCGCCGGCCAGGACGCGCCTTTCCGGCGGTAGCTTAGGATTTGCCACCCGTTCCATGAGGAGCAACAGCGCTTCTTCGGCCATCCGCTTGATGGGTTGACGGATGGTAGTAAGTCGGTAGCTCAACCAGGTCGAGGGACCGACGCCATCGAAGCCGACCACCGACAGTTTTTCCGGAACATCAAGACCCAGGTCGTAACGGGCCGCATCGATGCAGCCGATTGCCATGACGTCATTCGCGCAAACGGCGACATGGGGCATGCGTTTATCCATTTTGACCAGCTCATGCAATCCTGCCGCGCCGCTTGCATAGTCATAGCTGCCGCGAACCACAGGCGTGTCTTTGATCCCCAGCTCGAGAAGTCGGTCCCGGGTCGCGCGCAGACGCTCCTCTCCCACAACGGAGTCCTGTGGCCCCGCTATAACCCCAAAGCGCCGATGCCCGGCTTTATAAAGGCGAGACACCAGCATGCGCGCACCCTCCACCTGGTCACAGCAGACTGAGTTGACAGGGTGGTCACGCAGATAACGATTGAAAAACACGACCGGGATGCGGCGGCGATCGATGGATTCAAGTTGCTGCGAACTCAAGCGAACCGCCGCGATCACGCCATCCACCTGGTACTGCAACACCTGATCCAAGGTTTGATCGATATCGCTCTCATGCGGAACGGCGAACAGGAGAATCCGTTCGCCATGCAACGTCGCATGAGCCGACAACTCGGAGAGTACTTCCGGGTAGTACAGACTGGTCAAACTCGAAATTAACACGGCAATAAGATTCGAGCGGCGAGTGATGAGACTCCGGGCGATGGCATTTGGCGTGTAGCCCAGTTGCTGGGCGGCCTGCCGCACGCGCTCGCGCATCTTGGCGCTGGCGCTGGCGCCAGGCTGTAAACAGCGTGATACCGCAGACTGGGAAACCCCTGCCAAGCGTGCGACATCGTAAGACGTGGCACGCCGGCCGAGGCTGGATTCATCGATCAATTTGACGGGAACTTTTCGTCCAGCCCTGGACACCGCGACTTTTGAACGCACCATGATGGTAGCATACCCCGAGAGAAGCTCGAAGCGCAGCACGCGGCTATGGCGACTTCCCCAGCTAAAAAGCGCGCAAGCTGCTGCGCTCGGCGACTCGCCCATCACCCTTCTTTCGACCATCACCGCCGGCGGTGCTGTCGTACCAGCGCTTGCCCTGTCGCTGATATTCGACCATCTGACGCAGTCGTTCGAACACGTCGACACCCATCTGCAACACCAGGGCGATCATGTCGATCGGCACCCAGTTCTGCGCCACCCGGTCGCCTTCGCGTCGGTACCAGTCGAAGTCACGCATGCGCATCATACGTTGAGTAGCCGGAATGCCGAGATAAGGCGCGTGATGAACGGAAAATTCGTAATCCCAGATGCCGAGCGATGCGTAGCGACCTTCACTCACGAGCGCCAGGGCACGGCCATTCGGGTGAGGCTTGTCCCAGATATGATCACCAAATGCACGGACCCACGGACGATGCTGAAAATCTTCAAACTGCTCGAGGTTCAGGCACCAGCCGATACCGGTGGGCCCATACCAACTCATCTCTGGTGCCCAATACAGTTCCTGGGCCGCACTGCCAAGATCGTCACCATCCCGCGTCCGTTGATAGCGCCACAAACCATCCAGCATGGCGTTGACCGCAGCCGACGTTCGCTCGCCTTCCAAGGGGTTCTCTGGTGCGAGCAGCACGCCGTCTTTGGTATGCGGTCCGGGCACGACTGATCCCTCCGCACCTTTGCCCGGCGGTAGGACCTGGTAGCCAGCCTGCCGCATTAGGGACAGCAGATCGAGCAACAGGTAGCTCTCGGTGATCCGACCCTCGCGCAGGATGTAATGTTGTCCGAAATTGATGCTGACTTTTTCGCCCGTTGCCGGAATGCCCAGCCAGTCGTGGACGAACGTGCCCACCAGGTGCCCGGTGCCGGTCACGTACTCCTCGCCGTCGGACGATCCACCGAGAAAGATGTCCACGCGCCGCTTCATATCCGGCACCGCCGCGCGTAGCGGCTGCCAGAATCCTTCCAGCGCACCCTGCACGCCGTGGAGCCGATTGATCGGATGCGGACCGTTCCAATTGACGTCGCGATGGAAAGCTGCAGCGAGAATCGCCGGCACCTCGGCATCGGTCGCCCAATTGAGGCGTTGCCAGTAGTCCCAGACCAGCGCCTTGTTTTTCTGATTACGCTCGCTACGATTCAAGTTCACATCCATTTATGGTTAACGGTTGCATTCGAATTACACTCCCCGTATGCACATCACACGCAGGAGTTTCCTGGCCAGCAGCTGTTCGCTCGCCGTCCTGCCCGGGACCGCCGGTGGCGACTTCTCCCGCGCGGGCGGCTACCGGGCTGTCGTACAAATCGAGCTCGGCGGAGGCAATGACGCCTTCAACACGGTGGTGCCGCTGGCACGGGCGCAGCATGATCTCTACCGCGAATGGCGCAGGCACCTGTCGCTCGAGCGTGATTCGTTACTGCCGCTGACGACCCAGGATGGGGCACCGACACTGGGCCTGCACCCCGCGCTCACCGGAATCCACGCGATGTACCTGAAGGGCTGTATCACGGTGCTCGCCGGCGTGGGCCCCCTACTCGAAGCGTATGGCCCCCAGTCAGCAGCAGACGGAAGAATGCGGCTGCCCCATGATTTGTTCGCGCATCGCGCGCAATCAGCCTACTGGCAGGGAATGTTCTGTTCAATCCCAATGGACCCATGCGATAGCGTGCCGACGCAGGATTCGCTCGTAGGCGAGCGATACGACGTACAGCTCACCCGATTGTCGGTAGCGGCGCCTCGGGGCTTGCCTTGGCGCGCCCAGTCCCCGCGCAACGGGCAGTTTCCGGAAACGCATTGTCCGCTTGCACAGGCGCTCGATGCGGCGACTGAAATCATCGCACGCCGGCGCTGCGATCCGCGGGCCCGCGACCTGATCAAGGTCCGTCAAGAAGGCTGGGATCATCACCGTCATGCGTTGATTTTGCATGCTCGCGCGCTGCGGAGCCTCGACGCCGCAATGGTGAGGCTGCATGCCTGGCTGCACCGTGAAACGGCACCCGACGAGATCGCCGTCATGACGGCGTCCGAATTCGGACGTGCCCTCGAGCCCGATGGCAGCGGTTCGAATCACGGCTGGAGCGGCCACCATTTCCTCATGCACGGGCCGAGGCAAAGCGGCCGCATCTGCGGACACTACCCGGATCTCTCGCCCGACGGACCCTTGCACGTCGGCCACGGCGTTTTCGCACCGACTCTTGCAGTGAACGCCGTCGGCGCGGAACTCGTTCATTGGCTCGGCTTGAACGCAAGCCAACCAGACGATCGCTCGCTCAGCAAGTCGAGCCGCAACAACGCCGACCTCATCTGATCTTGTAGTTCAGTGCTATGCCGACCGTGCGTGGCCTGATCGTCGAGTCGAAATACCAATTGCTGTAGGTATTGTTGTAGCTGGTTCGAGCTGCCGAATGAGTATCGAACGTGTTCTTGACGAACAAAGCTGCCTCCAGACTGCCGAAGTGAATCCCCGCCCTTAGATCGACATATTGAAGGGCGGGTGTAGACAGCTGGCTAGGCAGATATTGGACAGTTGCCGGATCCTCCGCAGCACTCTTGATGTAATGCCGGCTGTTGAAAACATAATTGAACAGCGCGTAGCTGTCATGGCCCGCGATCTTGAAATCGTATTTTGGCATGATCGTCGCGGTCAACGGAGCCGGTGAATTAGGGGACGGATAGCCGATGGAGTCGCCCGCCTTGATGATGACGGGTCGAATGCCGGTATCCGCATCAGCTTCGCCGTACAACGTTTTACTGTACACAGAGTGCGTATACGCAAACGTGGCATTGAGGTCCAACCCCGAGAGCACCCGCCAGTCGAGTTGCAGGTCGAAGCCGCGAACAGTCACTTCCCCACCGTTGAACGGCAACGCTTGACCGCAGCTGAGCAGATAGGTCACCTGCTGGATGCCCTTCCAATCGATTTGATAGACGCTCGTATTGAGCTGTAAGTGGCGGTCGAAGAACGAATTCTTGGCACCCAGCTCGTAGCTCCACAACTTGTCAGGCGAGTAGCTGGACGGGGCGCCGCTGAAACCGAGGTCATGCAACGATGTATCGCATAACGGGCTCAAGGCATGCACTACGCCCCCTTCGCGATACCCTTTGGCGATCGTGAGATAGGCGAGATTGTCGTTGTTCACCTGGTACGCCAGCGCAAATTTAGGCGTGACCGGATTTTCGGTGGTGACGTTCGTTGAGCCGGTCAACGCGGTCGAGATATAAGAATACGGCCCGCCCTGCAGCTCGGTCGAGTTGACCGAAACATGAGCGGCGCGCGCACCGAACGTGGCAGTCAACTGCCGTACGATTTTGACGTTCAATTCACCGAAGACTGCGGTTTGTTTTTCCAGCGTATCTTCGCGTGATGCATACGAGAGATTAGGCGGTATGTCTGCAATGCCGTAGAAAAGGGTCTGATAATCGGTGCCGGCCAAGTATTCCGCGAGTTTGTCGAAGTCGGCGGGATTGGTCGTCTGAAAGTCCTGTGCCAGAGAATGCATCCGCTGATAGAAAACACCGGCCTGCCAAGTCACGCGCGCATCCGGGTTAGTCGACTGAAGGCGGACTTCCTGAACGAACGAGTTTTGCTGGTTCAGGTCGAAGGCGCTTGCGGTGTAGTCAGGCAACCCCGGGATTTGCGTATTGTTGAATAATGGGAAGGTGCCGGCCGGCGTGAATTCCAGCACGTTGGATGTCACGTCGTATTGATTCTTGTTACGTCGGTAAAGATAGGACGTGTCGCTGGTCAGCGCAACACTGCCCAAATAGTAGTCCACCTTGAGCGCGCCCAGATTCAAACGATCATGATTCGGTTGCGCGGCGCCTGCATCGGCAAACCGTCCCGCTCCCGGATCCGAAAATCCTTCCCAGTACAGGCCTTCATCATTCGCAAAAGTTTCCTGTGCAAAGAAGCTGGGTGTTATTTTCAGTTGATCGGTTGGCGCATAGGTCAGGGCGACCCGCATTTCACGGGTATCGGAGTAATTGGCGTTGTGCTCCAAAACCGCCTGATTTGAGCGTTGGATGCGATCGATCCAGCCCCCGTCATGACGATCTTCCGCGCTGATGCGAAAGCCTAGAACGTCATCGATGAGCGGGCCGCCCCCGGCGAACCCCGCTTCGTAGCTTGGGGCACCGTACTGGGTCGCCGCGCCCTCCGCAGTGACTTGAAAACTGCTTTGCGTGAGGCTTGGCGGCGTCGTGATGTAGCGAATGGCCCCGCCCAGCGCACCCGAGCCGAACAGCGTCCCCTGCGGGCCGCGCAGCACTTCCACGCGCTGCATGTCGTACGTATCCGGGTAGGGGTTGCTCGTGGTGAAAGCCAACGGCGCAGAGCGCGCTTGTATGGGCACGTCATCGACGTATACCGCAGTCGTCCCGACGCCGACCCCACCGGAGCTGCTGTTGTCGCCTACGCCTCGGATAGAGATGGTTGATGTGCCATAGGTCCCGCGATAGAACATCACGCCGGGCGTGAGCCGCGCGATATCGTCGATGCCGTGGATCGCCTCATCCGCCATCGTCTCGGGCGTGAAGGCGGTGACACTCACCGGAATTCTATTGATGCTCTCTTCCCTTCGCGTCGCGGTGACGACGATCTCCTGCAGGACTGACTCGTTCGAAGCTTCCGCCGCATTCGTCCGCGGGGCGCCAACAGTGCCGCCCAAACCGCCCAAGACCAAGCCGGCCACGCCGGCCCATCGATTCGTCATCTCGCTCTCCCATTCAAATGCGCATGCCGTCGATCAACGTGAGTACCGACCGATCCGGTCCCCCCGAGCCGGTGTCACGCATCACCCCTGCGATGAGATGTACTTCGAATGCAGAGGAAAGTCAACGGATCTGGCTGGTTGTTGCATTCGAATGCTCCCTATGGGAAGTTGCCGTGTTCCGCAAGGTCGAGAAAGGTGCCGGGTGATCGACGATGACATGCAGTCGCTAAACCGGGTGCGCAGGAACCAAGACGATGTTTCAACAGTTTAGCATTCGACCCTCGCGTCGCAGCGCTGCGTTCGTCGCCCTCATCATTGCCGAATTCTTCTACAGTTGGGCGTGGAACACCGTAGATGTGCTGCGGCCCTTCTTCAAGGCGGATCTCAGCCTCACATTGATTCAGGCAGGGTCAGCGTATTCGGCGCAGGGCGCCGGCGCACTGTGTGGCGCCCTGCTGATCGGACAACTTGCAGATCGCTTCGGCCAGCGCCGCATGCTGCCGATCACCCTGGTGGGATATGGCTCGGCGCTGATCGCCGGTGTTTGGGTTGGCAATTACCTGCAACTTCTGGCGCAACGTTATGTGGTGGGGGTCTTTTTGGGAGGCGTATTCCCGGTGGTCGTTGGCATCTACGTCGGCC
Organism: uncultured Steroidobacteraceae bacterium; assembly: GCA_964658805.1. Taxonomy (GTDB): domain Bacteria; phylum Pseudomonadota; class Gammaproteobacteria; order Steroidobacterales; family Steroidobacteraceae; genus Bog-1198. The sequence goes on along the minus strand of CAZZZU010000018.1, from coordinate 18,930 downwards.
TGTTCGGCGTCGGCGTTCGCGGCAGGTTGGCAAGCATCCTCAATGCCACCTTCAGCGCTGCCATCATCGCATTGGGAATCAGCGCGGCACATATTGTCTCCAGCGACTGGCGAACGCTGCTATGGATCGGTGGTCTGCCACCCATCGTTCTTGCACTGCCCGCCGCAGCGATTATGCCTTCGCAGCCCCGAGTTTCCAGTGGCCTCGACCAGGCACCAATGTTACCGTTGACCGCCTTGTTCAGCCCGACCGTTCGCCGCCGGACGCTGCTGCTCACGGCCGTCGTTGGACTCAACTTCTTCGCCTATCAAGCCTTCAGCGGCTGGCTCACCGTGTACTTGAGCAGTGTCCGGCAGCTGCCGCTCAGCGTCATCGGCTCCATCGTTGCTACGCAGTTTTCCGGCAATGTGATCGGATCCTTCGTTTGGGGCTGGATCGGAGATCGCTACGGCCGCAAGACCAACGCGTGGGGGCTAGCAGGCTGCGGCCTGGCGAGTGTTTTGGTGCTGGTGTCGCCAGGCGGTCGGTGGGTCATCGGAGTCCTCGGGTTTCTGTACGGGTTCATGCTATCCGCCTCGGTGATCTGGGGACCGTGGATAGCGGAACTTTACCCTGCTCATTTGCGCTCTACCGCCGCCTCCATTTTTCACTGGGGCCGCTTGGTCAGTTTCTTTGCGCCGTTGATCACGGCACCGCTTGCAGAGCTGTTCGGACTGCGTGCCGCTATGCTCACAGCAGGCGCGATTTTCCTGCTGGCGGCGGTCATTTGGTCAAGACTTCCCGAAACCCTTATCAGCCGCCGTGCGCTGACGGCATAGCCGCACATAAAGCCGGCTTTCCAATAATTTGCATTCGCAGTACCATGCCGCACTTCTTAGCTCCGCCGTCTGGAATCGGATGTCGCACATATCACAAACGGAAATGGAAACCCGCCTCGTGCGTTTTGGCGATTTGCGGCCCTGCACGACGGCGTTCATCGACACTCGTACTCCCGGAAGCGAGCGGAAGGAAAACTTCACAATCATCGGACGCGGAGTGTCGGAGAGTCCCGACCAGCACGTGCACATCACGCTGCCTCACGGTTTCAACATCGGGGCGGCGCGGCAGCCCCCGGGGTGCGTCAATTCCCAGCACAGCCATGACACCGCGGAGGTTTTCGTGGTCCACGCCGGAACCTGGCGCTTCAAGAGCGGGCACGATGGAACGGACGGCTATGTCGACTTGGGCCCGGGCGATACGATCTCCCTGCCAACGCGCCTGTTTCGAGGCTTCGAGAACATCGGTCAGGATGTCGGTTTCATGTTTGCCGTTTTGGGTCAGGACAACCCTGGCCGCGTGACCTGGGCACCTTACGTCTTCGAGCAAGCTGAACGACATGGAATGGTATTGCTGGAGAGCGGCGCCCTGGTCGATACCACGATCACTTCTGTGCCGGAAGGCGCCGTGCGGATGCGTCCCACCACCCTCGAGGATACCTACGAGTACACGCGCTACGATTCGAACGCTTTACTGCGTTGCGTCGTGCGCATGCAAGACCTCAAACCGAGTGGTGAATTCAGCCAGGTCGCCGGCACTGCCGAGAGTGCGGTGATCGGTGTGGCCAACCCGGCCGAGGGCATGCCGGCGGCGCCCATCGCCTGGGCACACGGCTTTCAACTGAGAAATCTGCAACTCGAACCCGGCGCACAATCGCCCTATCTCACGCGCGCGGAAAGTGAAGTGCTGCTCGTACACCGCGGCAACCCGTCGATCGAATGGCAGGACGGCCGTCTGACGCTGGCGCCGGGCGACACGTTGAGCCTTCCCGGCGGCGTCGAGCGACGTTACCGCAACGGTGGCGCCATGCCGGCTGCCATGTTCGTGGTTCGCCCCGGTGATCATCCGGCGCCGATCCATTGGCGCACCTGACCGGCCTCGTTACGACATGACCGCCAACGCCGAACTCCTGGCCGGGCAGGTCGCGTTGGTCACCGCAGCGGGACGTGGGATCGGGCGAGCCTGTGCGCTCGCGCTGGCGGCAGCGGGCGCGAAGGTGATCGCGGTTGCGCGCACGGGCGAGGATTTGCACTCGCTAGCCCGGCAGTCTGGCGGCGCGGTTACGACCTGGCAATGCGATGTCACCTGCGACGCTTTTTTCAATCGCCTGGAAGCGTTGGATGCGCTCGATATCATGGTCAACAACGCCGGCATGAATACGCCCCTGGCGATGGCGAGCGTGGACCTGCAGACCCTTGATCAAATGCTGGAACTCAACATTCGCGCGGTGTACCGGGCTTCGCAGGCGGCGGCCCGGGCGATGCTTCGACGTGGCCGCGGCGGGTCGATCGTCCATATGTCCTCTCAAATGGGCCATGTCGGCGCCCCCCATCGAACGGTGTACTGCATGACCAAACACGCGGTGGAAGGTTTGACCAAGGCCATGGCGGTCGAGCTTGGGCCGAAGGGTATCCGCGTCAATGCAGTGGCGCCTACGTTCATCGAGACGGCGCTGACCCGGCCGATGCTGGCGGATCGCGACTTTGCCCAATCCGTGCTCGACGGCATCCCGCTCGGGAAAATAGGCCAGCCTGAAGATGTGGCGGCCGCCGTCTTGTTCCTGGCATCGCCGGGTGCCGCTCTCATCTCGGGCCACAGCCTGCGCGTCGATGGCGGCTGGACCGCACGCTGATGGCCGCGTTCCGAGCAGCGTCCTTCGAACGGCATCGCGTCAGATGGCTCGTGTGCATCATGGCCGCGATCCTGTTCATCAATTTCATCGACCGCGGCAATCTCGCCACCGTCGGTCCCCTGGTGATGGGCGACCTGCACCTGTCGAACACGCAGTTTGGACTGCTGTTGTCGGCGTTCTACTTCTCTTACGCACCCACTCAGCTTCTGGCGGGTTGGTTATGCGACCGCTTTGATCTGTCACGCCTGCTGATTGCGGGCGTGATCGTATGGTCGCTCACCACCGCGGCAACGGGCTTCGTCTCCGGGTTCTCAGCGCTGCTGCTCATGCGACTGTTGCTGGGGGCCGGTGAGAGCGTCGTGTTTCCGGCGATTGCGAAATTGTTTGCGAGCTTCATTCCCGAAAGCCGCCGCGGAACGGCCAACGGCTGGTTGGCGGCAGGTTTGTCCCTGGGACCTGCCATCGGCACCTCACTGGGAAGCGCCATGGCCGCGGCATTCAACTGGCGCGTCTCATTTGTTGTGTTTGGCCTGCTCTCGCTGACCTGGTTGTGGCCCTGGGTGATTTTCTCGCGCTCGTTGCCGCGCGCCCCGCGACAGGCCTCCGGATCACAACCGTCCTATCGCGAGATGCTTGGCAAGCGCGCGGCGTGGGGCGCCTTCCTGGGTTATTTCTCATCCAACTATTCGTTCTACGCACTGGTGAGCTGGCTACCCACATACCTGGTCAAAGTGCGGGGTTTGTCCATGCAGCAGATGGGAATCGTCGGCGGCATCGGCTTTTTTTCAATCATCGCCGCGAGTTCAGTGATTGCCGGGATGGTTTCCGACCGGCTCATCCATCGAGGCTGTTCTGTGACACTCGTGCGTAAGTCATGCGTCGTCGTCGGGCAATTGGGCGTTGGGGTATGCCTGCTCTTTTGCGCCTTCTTACCCAGCTTCGCCTTGTGCGGATTGCTGGCGTCAGCAGTTTTTCTTGGCATGGTCTCGCCCTCGGTATACGGCATCCCTCAAACCCTTGCGGGCCCGAGCGCCGCAGGCCAGTGGATGGGCCTGCAAAACTTTTTTGGAAACCTGTCCGGGAGCATCGCACCCCTCGCGACGGGGTTAATCGTCGACGTGTTCGGCAGCTATGACCTGGCTTTCGCGTTGGCCGCGGCCGTGACTTTCGCTGGCGCCGCGGCCTGGGGACTGATGATTCCCAAGATAGAGCCGATCCGCTGGCATGAGCCCAGCACCCAAACATAACGCTCATTTTGCAAGCACGGTTTCGATTACGCAGAGCCCCGCGTCGCCATACGGCTGCCGCGTCAAAGGGTCGATAGTCTCGCGAGAATATCCAGCCCCAGCATATTCAGGTAATGCAGGATGTCGATGAAGACCCAGTTCTCGGACAGCTTGCCGTCCTGCACGCGGTAAATATCCACTACCCGCATGTCGGCCGAATTTGCACTGGCTGGCATACCCAGGTAACCGCCTGAATTGATCACCGTGAGATTGGGCCAACCAAAGAATCCGCCGAAGCTACCCTCAGCGATCTTTGCCAGATGGCCGTTGAATTTGTAGCCATTACCAAGCGCCGCCCTAAAGGGGCCGGCATGTTGGCGCAGGTAGCGCTCGATGGTGTAAGTCGCGCCGATGCTCGAAGGACCCCACCAGATCATGTCATCGTTCCACGTCTGCGCGAGCCATTGCGCCCACTCCTTCGGCGGCCGGGTCACGCCATCCATAGTCTCCAGCATGGCGTTGATCGAGGCTAGCGTCGCCTCCGCCTTGCCGGGGTCTTGTTGCGTGTACATCAAGCCCTCATGTGTCAGGGGACCCGGCTGATTCAAGTGCGCTCCGGTCTGCGGCGGAAACGGGTTCTGCCCGGCCTGAATCATGATTTCGGGGATGTCGCAAAAAAGGGCCGATTCGGTGATCCGGTTTCCATCAACGCGATTGAATTCCGCATACCTCATCATGGCAATCCGCTGCGTCGGGCGAATTCCCAAATAGGGCCGGTCAAACAGACCCATCAGATGGCCCATCGACACCACCCAAACCGACTTGAAACCATCGATCTCATTCAGCCCCGCCATGAAAATATCGGGGCGCCGCTGCCAGCGGCTCATTGCATTGAGATAGGGCTTCCAAAAAACGTCGGCAACCGATGCAGCGCCTTGTCGTTCATGGAAAGGATGCATGCCGCGCCAATGCCAGTCGGGGGCGGTATGCATCGCAAGCGCCTGCGCGATGGTCTCAGATGTCGAGGCCGCGATGGCGTCGTGATGCGCCCGAACGACCGCCTTCTCGTTTTGAAAACCTCTCCCTGGTTTGCGTGAAGACGCCGATGTCTGCGCGCGCGCTTTTACGATTCCAGGAGCCAACGCTGTTGCGGCGAGTCTCGCCACCATTGCGCGACGGCCCAGTGAATCAATATCCATTGCGCTTCTTCCTTCAATGTCTTGTGTCTCACCAAAATCTAAAGGATGTTGCATTCGACTGCAACCAACCTTCAATCGAGCTATTCGATCCAACTAGGAGTCGGTACACGGGCAGGGTGCAGCCACACGCGCGAACCAGCTTTGGGAGGCAGTGCGCCGGGCCTACGAGGACTCGACGAACATCTGCCCTTGCTGGATCGATGGCGTCTGCCAGAGCACTTCTTCGACGCAGACGTTGGCAGGCGGCGGATGGAAGCCCGGAGACTTCTGCGCTTGAGCGAAGCTCGAGAGAAATGCGCCGGCGTAAAATCCGTTGTGTGGCGCTGCCGGCAGATCCTGCGGCCGTACGAACAGGCTGTCCGGCACCCAGGTGAATGCGGCGAAACTGTACTGCGGTGAAACGTACTTCGAGATGAAAGTAGTGACGAAATCGGTGGCCAGTCCCGGCACGTGACGACAGTCGCCCGGCTGGCTGCTTTGAGCACACGTCGGCGAGGTGCCTGTGCGAAGGTAGTCGCCGTGATGGCCTTTCATGAAGATGACGCCGTGTTTCGGCAGTTTCACGGCGTCCCAGAGACCATCGTGGACGATATTCGCGTTGAGGCCGACATCGTCGTTGTCGTTCCAGCAGAACAACGACGGTACCTGGATGCGCGCGAGCATGGTCCGCGCCGGCTCCCAAAGTACCTGCCCGAACACGCCGCTGAGCGAAGCGAAGGCCTTGAGTGGCATTTCTGTTGCGAGCTGCGCCGCGAGCGTCGCGCCGAACGAATGGCCGATCACTGCCGTATTGGGCGGCGCCATGATGCGGTCGGCGTGCTCCCAACAAGTGCGCAGCCAGCGCTCGGCCTGATGCAGCTTTGCCGTATCGGACGGATTCCCTTGCGAGAGCACGCCACCGTACTGCGTGACCGCCACGACATATCCACAGCGCGCCAGTTGCGCAGGCATGAGATCCCACTGAGAGTACGGATTGCCGCCGCAGTCGCCATGGACGAGCAGCAGCAGCGGAAAGCGCTCACACATTTTGAGAATCGCTGCGCCGCTGGGCGTGCCATCGAGGCTCGGATAGAAGACCCGCATGGCCGGCCGCGTTTCATCGGAGGTCGACGAGGACGCGGCCCCGGACCGGCGCCTCGATACCGCGGTAAGACAGGAAAGACCGCTGCACTCGCTGAAATTCTGGTAGCCGTAGAATACGGGAGCGATCAGGCTCGGCGCCCAGTCGATCGAGCAGTTCGGCTGAAGTTGCTTGAGGTTCACGCAACCCGCCAGTCCGGAAGCCAGGCTGAGAACGGTGAATTTTCGTCGCGTCAGCACCGGCTGCCGTCTCCTCGATTGGGATACGCATCGCGCAAGTCACTGCGCGTAAACTGTACCAATACACAGTGGAGAATTCTATGAAAGCAATCTGGAATGGCGCCGTGATAGCCGAATCGAACGACACGGTCGTGGTTGAGGGGAATCACTACTTCCCGCTCGATTCCGTGACCGCGAACGCGTTGGAGCCGACGTCGCATACGAGCGGCTGCCCCTGGAAGGGAACCGCCAATTACTACACGGTCAAAGTCGCCGACAAACGCAATGAAAATGCCGCGTGGTATTACGCCGAGCCGAAAGAGGCAGCGAAGCAGATCAAGGGTCGCGTGGCATTCTGGAAAGGCGTGAGCGTGGTGACCTGAAGAAGAGAACGAAGCCCAGCACGGCGCAGGCGGTCAGGCTCAAGCCTGCGTCCGTGAGGTAACTGCCGGAGACGCCGTGTGCGGTGTAGGCCCGCCCGTCCACCACCAGCATGTAGGTGTTCGACACGTTGAACGCCGACACCAACAAGCAGTACGTCGTGGCGGCGAGCGGATTGTCGCGGCCTATGACGGCGAAGGTGATGGCGGTGGAACAGGTGATGGCAATCGACTGAAACACGTTTTCACCGATCAGCGCCGCCGCGAAGGTCCAGGGCGTATGCGGCATCACGAGCAGCAGCAGCGTGAACAACGCACCCACCGCGCCGATGCTCAGGAACAGGAAGCGCAGCGGCATGAGCCTGTCGATCAACGGGAAGATGAAGCACCCGGCGATGCCGGCGGCGACCACGCCGGCCCCACCGACCCAGCCGACGAAACGGCTGGACGCATGGAAATCCTCGCCCACGCCGGCAAGCATGTTCACCAGCGAAAAAGTCGCTGCCGGCGCCAGGAACAGCGCGATGGCGATCAGCACTTCGCGTTGCTGTACCAGGCGCACGATTTCCCTGAAGAACTGCGGGAAGCTCTCGCGTGCCAGGCGGCGATCCGGACCCGGCGCCGGCATGAACGGAAATATCAACGTGGGCAGCAGCACGATGACACCGAGGCTGAGCGCGGCGGCCACGGGCGGCAGCCCCCGGATGATTTCGCCCGCGAGCATCGCCATCAACCCGCCGCCGCTGATGTTGGCGATGGTCACCCACACGCTCAACGCGTGTTCCTGATCCGACTCGATGATGCTGGAGAGCCACCCGCCCAGGGCACTCTGATACAGATTGGCAAAAAAGAATCCGGTCACGAGGCACGCTTCCACCAACGCCAGATTGTCGATGTCGAGCAGCGCCACGACCAGCAGCGCGGCGGCGAGCAATGCCGTCACCATCGCGTACCAGCGTCGGCTGAAGCGCACGTCGAGCACCGGACTCGCCACGAAGCTCCAGAAACCCGGCGAGATGGTCGCCGCCGTCAAGCCCGCAATCGTGGTCTCGCTCACATGGCGCGCACTCAGGAGTTGCGGGACCGCAATCACCAGTACACCGCCATACATGCCGAACAGGGCGTTAGTCAGACCGAGGAGCCAGACCGGCAGACGTCGGCGCGCAACGCTCAACGCGCGTCGCTCACGGGGTTTCCCACCGGCCTGACTGCGCGGAACGATACAGCGCGTCGATGACCCGCATGTTGGCGATGCCGTCCTCGATGGCGAATTCCTGCTCGCTCTCGCCGCGGAACACGGCCGCCGCCGCATCGCATTGCAACGCATACTGATCGACAGCCGGGAACTCTTCGTACTGCGCCGAACTGCCGTCCAGGCTCTTGCCATCGTCGATGCTGATCCGGCAGGCGAATTCTTTGGCCGGCGTGAACGGCACCGGCAGATCGATGCGCCCCGCGGTGCCGAGTATGGTGACGCGCTGATAGGTCGCCAACTGTAATGCGCTCGAGAAGATCAATTGCTCGCCACCTGGGAAGTGCAATATCCCGTTGGTCACCACGTCGACGCCGAGCGTGGCATCGCGCTCAACCAGTGCGATGACCCGATGCGGCTCGGTCGCGAAGATGTAGCGTGCCGTGACCAGCGGGTAGCAGCCGACGTCGTACAACGCGCCGCCGCCGATGTCGGCCTGATTGCGCACGTTCTTCGGGTCGAGCACCGTGAACAGGAAGGCGGACTGCACGACCCGCGCCCGGCCGATGCGCCCGGCGCGCACCAACTCGCGCACACGCCGCCACTGCGGATGATGCCGCACCATGAACGCCTCGATCATCTTGCGACCCGTGCGGTCACGCGCCGCGATCATGCCCGCCGCCTGCGCCGCGTTCAGACCGAGCGGCTTCTCGCATAGCACATGCTTGCCGGCCTCGAGTGCCTTGACCGTCCATTCCACGTGCAGGTGATTCGGCAGCGGATTGTAGATCGCGTCGATCTCAGGATCGTCGAGCAGCGACTGATAGTCGCCGTAGCTGTGCGTGATCCCTAAGCGCGCGGCGAATTCGGCGGCACGCGCGGCATCCCGTGAGGCAATTGCCACCACCTCGCCGCCCGTGCCGGACGTAATGGCCGGTATCACGCGCTTGATGCCGATGTTCGCCGTGCTCAAGATTCCCCAGCGTATTTTTTTCATAAATTTCCCGCGCGAATGCACGCGCTCATGTGTGAGATTCCCACGCTGAGATACGGCGGCACGGCCACCCGGCACGCCGCCAGCACCAGCGGACAACGGTTGCTGAACGCACAACCCGCGGGCGCCGCCGCCGCGCTCGGCGGATCGCCGGAGAGCGGCACGCGCGGCCGCCGCCGCGCCGGGTGCGTCACGGGCGCGGCATCCAGCAAGGCGCGGGTGTACGGATGCTGCGGATTGCAGAACACGGCTTCAGTCGGGCCGCTCTCGACGATGCGGCCGAGATACAACACCATCACCCGGTCGCAGAAATGCCGGATCACCGACAGATCGTGTCCGATGAACAACAACGCCAGGCCACGCTGCTCCTGCTGATCGAGCAACAGGTTCAGGATCTGCGCCTGGATCGACAGGTCGAGTGCCGACACCGGCTCATCGGCCACCAGCAGCGCGGGCTGCACGGCGAGTGCTCGCGCGATGCCGATGCGCTGCCGCTGGCCACCGGAAAACTCGCGCGGGTAGCGTTGCGCGGCGGCGGCCGGCAAGCCCACCTGTAGCAGCAGATCCGCCACCGCAGCCGCGCGTGCGCGGCGCGAGGTCATGCCCTGCAGCAGCAGGCCTTCGCCGATATTGTCGCCCGCCGTCATGCGCGGGTTGAGGCTCGCATATGGATCCTGAAACACCACCTGCATCCGGCGCCGCACGCTCTTGAGTGCCTGCGCGTCGAGACCGAGCAGCTCCGCGCCCGCAAAGCGTACCGACCCGGAGGTCGGCTCGATCAGCCGCAGCACGGCACGCGCGAGCGTGCTCTTGCCCGAACCGGACTCGCCCACCAGCCCGACGATCTCGCGCGGCGCGACGCTGAAGCTCACGTCCTCGACCGCTTTCACCGGCGGCACGGGCGTGCGATACCAGGCCCGCGGGCTGCTGAAGTGCACCGACAGATGCGCCACCTCGAGCAAAGCTTCGGTCATGGCGCATCCCAACGCGGGCAGCGCACCTGATGCTCGAGGGTCGCGAGCTGCGCGAGCGGCGGCGCCATGCGGCACAGGTCGACGGCCGCCGTGCACCGCGGTTCGAAGCGGCAACCCGGTGGCAACGCGCGTGGATTGACCATCTGCCCCGGCACCACGCGCAGCCGGCGCTGCGCGAGATGCGGCGCCGCCGCGTCCGGCAGACTCGCGAGCAAGGCCCGCGTGTACGGATGGCAGGGTCGGTCGAACAATCTCATGACGGGCGCGGACTCGACGATCTGGCCGCCATACATCACCTCGACCTGGTCGGCGATCTCCGCGACCACGCCCAGGTTGTGCGTCACGAACAGCACGCCCATGCCAAGCTCCTCCTGCAGCGTGCGGATCAGCCGCAGGATCTGCGCCTGCACCGTCACGTCGAGCGCCGTGGTCGGCTCGTCCGCGAGCAGCAAGGTGGGACGACACACGAGCGCCATGGCGATCATCACGCGCTGACGCATGCCGCCCGACAGATGATGCGGGTAGCTCGCGCTGCGCCGTGGCGCGTCGGCGATTTCCACCCGTTGCAACAGCGTCACCGCCGCGGCCGCCGCGGCGCGCGCCGACACGTCGCTATGCAGCCTGATGGCCTGCGCGATCTGCTGTCCCACCGTCATGAGGGGATTCAGGCTCGTCATCGGTTCCTGAAAGATCAGGCCGATCTCGTTGCCGCGGATGGCGCGCATGCCGCGCGCATCGATGTGCACCAGATCGCGGCGCTGCCCATCGCGACCGCGAAACCAGATCTCGCCGGCCGCCACCTGCGCGAGTCGCGGCGGCAGCAATCGCAACAACGTCAGAATCGTGACCGACTTGCCGGAGCCGCTCTCCCCCACCAGCGCCACGGTCTGGCCCCGGCGCACCGTCAGGGAGACATCGTCGACGGCACGAAAGCGGCCCGCGTCGGTGTTGAACTCGACGGCCAGGCCGCGCACCTCGAGGACCGGGTCGCCAGGCTGCGTCATACCGACCGCCGTCATGCGCGGGGGTCCTGGCGTGCCATCTCGGCGGCGGCCAGCGCCACCGGCACGTGGCCGAAACCCAAGAGCGTGTCATGGAACTCGCGGGTGCCGAGCGGCGAGTCACGGCGCAGCGCTTTGATCGACTCGACGCCGTACCAATACATCAGGCGGCTGCCGGGAAACATCGAGTTGCGCACCGTCTCCGCGACCACGCGCTGTGGCGCGAAGCCGGCGTCACGATAGAACTTCGCCGCTTCAGCGAGGCTCCAACGCTGCAGATGCAAATTTATATCCACGAGCACGCTCGCGGCATTGCGACGCTCGTTCTGCTTGAGCAACAGCTGTTCCGCGGGCGTATAGAAGTCGCCGGCTTCGCGTAGCAAGTCTTCGGCATAACACGCCCAGCCTTCCACCATCGTGCCGGCCGACAGCAGCGCGATGCCGCTCGCACAATCGGTGCCGGCGAGGCGCGCGAGCACGCCCGGCGCGACGCGGGCGCGTGCATTCTGCGTGTGATGGCCGATGCTGCCGTGGTGCACCGTGTGCGTGGTCTTGAGCACCGAGTCGTTCTGCGAGCGCAGGTACGCCGCCGTGTCGTCGCCCGGCGGCATTACCCAATAGACGCTGCCGGCACCCGGCCGCAGCGCCGGCGGCGATCGGTAGAACAAAAAATAGGTTGCCGCGGCCAAGGCGCGCAAGGGGGCATCGAGCACGCGATACTCGAGACCGTATTCCTGCGCCGGCGTCACCAGCTGCGCGGACTGTGCCAGCGCGGCAGCGCGGTCGTGCCAATGTCGATAGGCCGCGAGCACCCCACCCGCGGCCGGCGTGCTCGCCGTCAACGACTCGAGCGCCGCGCGCCACGTCTGCCCCGGCGTGAGGCGCGCCGCATCTTCCTCGAGCTCCGCGCCCAGCCGCGCGTAGGCCGATGATGCCTGCGCCAGCAGCGCGTCCGGCGAGTCCTCGATGCCATGCAACTCACGCATGACCGCCTGCAGATAGTCGGCACCCGCGGCCGGGTCGCAATCTGGCAATGCATCGACTGACGCCGCGAATGCTTCGAGTGCGCGGCCGGCCAGCGCCGCCTCGTCCCGCACCGCCGAGCCGACGTCCGGGATCGCGAGTAGATCGCGGCGCAGAAATTGCGCCAGCGCCAGGGCCTCGCCCTGCGCCCGCAACCGCCAGCCGGCGGGGGCGCGCCGCGCCTCGGCCAGCCGCACGCGACCGTCGGCCAGAAAGTCCGGCAACGCGCGCAGCCGCGACTGCAAGGCCGCGACATCGAGCGGCGCGGACTGTGGCAGCAGCAGGCTGACGCTGCCGAACACCGCCTCGCCGCTGTACCAGGCGGGATTCGTCCAGCGCGGCCGCATTGCGTTGCCGGCAGCAGCCACGAGCAGTTCGCGCCGCGCGATCTCCTTGTCGAGCCGTTCCGCGACGCTCGCCTCGGGTGCCGCCGCCACGGCGTCCTGCAACAGCGCGATCGCTCGGATCTCGTCGCTGCGCGCCTGGGCATCGGCGCGCGGCAGCAGCGCATCGCATGTGCGACGTCCCATGAACGATCCGTCCACGGGACGCCATTGCAGATGATGTTCGAGGTAGCGTGCGCCGATCGCACTCATGTCGCCACCCAGCGCCGCTCGGCATGCGCCGTGATGATGGCGTCGACGATCTGCTGACTGCGCGCGCCGTCGAGGAAGGTGCATTCCTCCGCGCGGCCCGCGACGATCTCATCGATGAAATGCCGGATGAGGTTGCGGTAGTAGAGTTCGGGCCAGGGCGTGGCGGCGCTGGTGCCCGGTGGGTAGTGTGAGGCGTCCAGGCCTACGGTCTCGAATTCCACCGCAGCGGCGCTCGCGAAGCTCAGTCGTTCCGCGATGCCGCGCTCGGTGATCAGGCGCGCCACCGCGGCGCCCTTCGAGCCATAGACCCGCACTTCGACGCCCGGATAGTTGCCGACGGCGATGTAGCTCGACTGCAGCATGCCGTGCGCGCCCGACGCGTATTCGACCAGCGCGACGGTGGCATCCTCGATCAGGATGCGCTGGCGTCCCGCGAAGCCGACGATCTGCCGTTCCGGAATGAAATTACGCATGGTCGCGGCGACGTGGCTGAATTCGCCGCCGAGCCAACGCATCAGGTCGACCAGATGCGAGCCGTAGCCGATGATCGAGGCCGGCACCAGCCGGTCGCGCGGCGCATCCGGCGCCACCTGGCGCAACGGGAAATCCGGATCGAGAAACTGTGAGTTCTGCTCGAAACCGTGGACGTGAAAGATCTCGCCGAGCGTGCCGTCGTCGATCCAGGCCTTGAGGCGGCGGATCGCCGGGGAATAACGAAACGTGAAGCCGAGCTTGGTGCGCACGCCGCGGGCCGTCGCGGCCGCGGCCGCGGCGAGCGCCGGCCCAGCCTCGGTATGCAGCGGCTTCTCGCACAGCACATGTTTGCCGGCGGCAATGGCATCGAGGCTCAACGCGAGGTGCGTGCGCGTCGGCGTGCACACATCGACCACCTGCACCGCCGGATCGCGCAACATCGCATGATGATCCGTATACACCTTGAGTGCGCCGAAACGCGCCTGCATGGCGCGGGCACGCTCCGGCACCACGTCGCAGATCGCCACCAGTTCGACGCGCGGATCCGCCGCATACGCCGGCAGGTGCGCGGCCTCCGCCCAGGCGTTTGCACCGATCAGGCCCACACCCACACGACCGGAGGCCGCGCTCACGGCAGCGTCCGCCCGGCGGCTGCGACGAACGCCTCCAGCTCTTCGTAATTATGAAAGCCCAACGCGCGCTGCCCCGCCTCGATCTCGTAGATCATGTTGCAGAGCTTTTCGTTCAGGCGCACGTCGGCGCCGACCCGGCGGCCGTACTCGACCAGCTTGCCGTTCGACGCGCGCACCTCCGAGGGCCGCTGCCGGTAGACGATGTCCCACCAGATCCCCGAGCCCTTCTTCTTGAACGCGTGCGCCGCCGGCTTCTGGTCCTTGCGCAGCAGCCAGATGGCGTGATTGATGTTGTCGAGCAGGCGACGCGTATCCGCGGCGCTGCGCGGTTTGTAGTTGGCGGGATCGAAGAAATCGAAGGCCGGCACCTCGATGCCGTTCGCCTCGGCGATCTCGAGCGCTTCGCGCACCACGGCGCCCGCGACACGCGCCCAGCGCTCGACACCGAGGGTTTCGTGGACGCGCGCATCCGCGAGCGCCGAGAACACGACCTGCGCCGAATACACTTCCTTGGCCCAGATCTGGCCCCAGATGTTGCTCGTCACCTGCACCTGCGTCAGCGCGCCGAGGGCCGCGGCGAGCTCGGCGAGCCGCGGCGTCGCCGTGCCGTCCATCTCACCGAGCTGAATCGGGCCCTCGTGCACGAACTCGATGTGGCCCGGATCGACCAGGGCGCCGCCGTAGTTCGGAATGGAGCCGAGCACCTGGCTTGCGGCCAGGCCCGCGCCGACCAGCCGCTGCTGGATGTCGGGTTCGTTGAAGCCGTTCTGGAACGACACCACCGTGCTGCCGGCGTGCAACAGCGGCAACAGCTGCGTCACCGCGTCAAGCGTGTGCTGCGACTTAGTGGCGATCAGCACCATGCCCAACGGCTCGCGCAAGCTCTCCGGCGTGGCTGCGCGGACCGCCACGGTGCGCGTGCCACGCACACCGTCGATCAGCAGGCCACCCGCGTTCAGCGCTTCGACATGCTCGCGCCAGCGATCCACCAGCAAGACCTCGTGGCCCGCCTGCGTCATGTAGGCACCGGCCAGTCCGCCGATTGCACCCGCACCGACGATGGTGAGTTTCAAACGAACATCTCCAGGCTCGCGGGCGACTGTGCCTGGCCGTAGAGATAGTCGACGAAGCGCGGAAAGTCCGCCGGCGTGACGCGTTCCGCCACGCGGCGCACCGCGCGTGCGCCGGCCCAATACGAGGCAATGAACGCGCCGCGAAACGGATGTGACGCCATACTCAGGCGTCCCTGGACCCATGACTCCTGCCCCGCGCCGGCAGTGCGCAGGTACTCAGCCACCTCGGCTGCCGGCCGGCCTTCAACCATCAGATACCAGGCCGCACTCGTCTGCACGGCGCTGCGCAGGCGCCGCACTTCGAGATGAATATGATCATCGTCGTCTTCGAACCAGTCGATCAAACCCACGCCTTCATCCGCGATGCCTTCCTGCACGCAGCCGAGCACCGTGTTCGCCGTGCAGAGCAAGGTCTCGGGCTGCGCCGTCCCCGCTTGCACGCGCGACTTCGTCAACAACAGCTGGGTGGCGTGACCGGGGAACACCTCGTGCGCCACCAGATGCTTGAGCGCCGCGCGCGTGAACTGCAGGTCGACGTTCAGGTCCATGCGCCCTTCGTCGAAACCGCAGCGCGCGGTATACGGCACGCCACGGACGGGGTGAAGCGCCATGGTGAAATCACCCGGATCGAAAATACGCGCGGCCGTGCGCGCCCGACCCGCTGCCATCAAGCTCTCGAACGTAGCCTCGAGTTCGGACGCCGGCAGCGCGCGCGCCGCTTCCCAGGCGCCGATGCGCTGCGCCAGCGTACTTAAGCCCGTGCCGCCGACCCTGCGCAACAGTGCATCCAGGCGATCTTGCGTCGTTGCAATCTCCTCCTCGGGCACGGCGCCCGTGGGTGCGCCCACCAGGTCGCGCACCTTGCTCGTATAGTCGAGCGGTGCGCCGCTGAAGAGCTGCGCCGCCGCCCGCAATGAACGCAACATCGCCGTGGCAAACACGCGGCGCGACGCCGGCGTGACGTCCGGTAACTGCTGCGTCAGACTCTCCAGGTCCGCGTCGACCTCCGCCCAGTCCGCATAGCGCCGCGGCAGGATCAGGTCGCCCCCCAGGTAGATCGGCACCAGCCCCTCGTCATCGAGCAGCCCCGCGCCGCGCGTCTGGCTGCGCTCAAATGCATCCATTCCCATGGTCACACTGGTCAGCATCGCGCTGAACGGTTCAAATACCGGCATCTCGGCTCCTCGTAAATAGTAATTTTGCACTGATGCGGCGGAACGGATTTGCCTTTTTCAGGGGAATGATTTGAACCAGACACTGGTCACGGGCGGCGCGGGTTTCCTGGGGTCGCATCTGTGCGACAAGCTGATCGCCGCGGGGGAGGACGTGCTCTGCGTGGACAACTTTTTCACCGGCAGCAAAGCAAACATCCAGCATCTGCGGGCGCATCCGCGCTTCGAACTGCTGCGTCACGACGTGACCTTCCCCCTGTATGTGGAAGTGGACCAGATCTACAACCTCGCCTGTCCGGCATCACCCGTGCACTATCAGCATGATCCGGTGCAGACGACCAAGACCAGCGTGCACGGCGCGATCAATATGCTGGGCCTGGCCAAGCGGGTGTCCGCGCGCATCCTGCAGGCCTCCACCTCCGAGGTGTATGGCGACCCGGAGATTCATCCGCAGCAGGAAGGCTACTGGGGCCGGGTGAACCCGATCGGCATACGCAGTTGCTACGACGAGGGCAAACGCTGCGCGGAGACGCTGTTCTTCGATTACTGGCGTCAACATCGGGTCGAGATCAAGGTTGCGCGCATCTTCAATACCTACGGGCCGCGGATGCATCCCGCCGACGGTCGTGTCGTGAGCAACTTCATCGTGCAGGCGCTCAAGGGCGAAGCGATCACCGTGTATGGCGATGGCTCACAGACCCGCAGCTTCTGCTACGTCGATGATTTGATCGACGGCATCATGAAGATGATGGCGAGCCCGGCTGCCGTCACCGGACCCATCAACCTCGGCAATCCCGTGGAGTTTTCGATGCGGGAGCTGGCCGAAATGATCATTCGCCTCGTCGGTTCGCCATCCCGAATCCAGTTTGCACCGCTGCCGCAGGATGATCCGAAGCAGCGCAAGCCGGATATCACCCTGGCCCGCGGCGAGCTCGAGTGGAGTCCTAGCGTTGCACTCGAGGACGGCCTGAAAGAAACGATTGCCTATTTCCGGCAACGCCTCGAGCGATGAGCGGTTGGCGCAGTTAGTTCTGCGACTCGAGGGCCGCGCGCAACCCATCACCCAAAAAATTCACCGCAAGCACCGTCGCAAAAATCAACAGGCCCGGTGGCAGCACCAGCCAGGGCGCCGCACCGATCCAGGGACTCGCCGCGTTCAACAAATTGCCCCAGGTCGGCGTCGGCGGCTGCACGCCGAAGCCGAGAAATGACAGCGCGGATTCGAGCATGATCGAACTGCCCACCGCCACGGTGGCGGACACGATGATGGGGGCGACGGCATTCGGCAATATATGCCTGACGATGAGACGCGCGTTGCCGGCCCCGAGTGCGCGCGCCGCGGTCACGAACTCGAGTTCGCGTAAAGTGAGGAACTGGCCCCGCACCACGCGCGCGGTCCCCATCCAGGTCAGGGCACCGATGGTGAACACCAGCAGCGGCAGACTCGGCCGCAGCAGCCCGGACAGCAGCAACACCAGCGGCAGCAGCGGAATCGACAACACCACATCGGTGAATCGCATCAGGACGCTGTCGACCACCCCGCCGAAGAAGCCGGCGAGTGCACCGATGGCGCTGCCGACCAGCGTGGCGACCAGCGCGCTCGCGAGCCCCACTGCCAGCGAAATGCGTCCACCGTACCAGACTCGCGTCAACGCATCCTGGCCTAGCTCATCGGTGCCGAACCAGTGCGCGCGATCGGGCTGCGTCGGTTGGCCGATGAGCTCGAGATCCTGCTGGTCATACTCGTAAGGCGAACCCAGCGGTACCACGATCACCAACACCGCGAGCAGCGCGAGCAGCGCGAAGCTGGCCGCGGCGAGCCGATGCCGCAGCAGCTTACTCATAACGAATCCGCGGGTCGATGACGGCGTAGAGCAGATCCGCCATGAGATTGGCGCACACCAGTGCCAGCGAGCCCAGCATCATGAGCCCCATCAGCACCGGATAATCGCGCCCGTCCATGCTCTCGACGAACAGCCGGCCGATCCCCGGCCACGCGAACACCGTCTCGGTGATCACCGCGCCCGAGATCACGCTGGCGAGGTCCATGCACACGATGGTGACCACCGGGATGGCGGCATTGCGCAATGCATGTCGCAGCAGCACGCCCGCGAGCGTGTGGCCTTTCGCAAACGCGGTGCGTACGTAATCCTGCTGGAGCGCATCCACCATGCTCGCGCGCAGGAAACGGCTCCAGCCGGCCACGGTCGCGAGCGACAGGACCACCGCCGGCATGGCCAGATGCGCCAACCGATCGCCGACGCCGCCGGCACCGATGGTCTCGTAGCCGGCGGCCGGCAGGATTCCCCACGTGATGGCGAACAACAGCTGCATCATCAGGGCGAGCCAGAACACCGGCACCGAGATCCCCGCGACGGCGAGAAAGCTCAAGCCATGGTCGACGGCCGTGCCGCGCAGGGCCGCCGTCAGCACGCCGACGGGCAGCGCCAACAGCAACGACAACAGCATCGCGGTGCCGCCGAGCAACAGCGTCGCCGGCAGGCGCTCCGCAATCTCGGTGGTCACCGGCCGACCGGTACGAATCGAATAACCCCACACGCCCTGCGCCATCGACGTCACCCACTTGAGGTACTGCACCGGCAGCGGCTTGTCCAAGCCATAGGCCGTCTTGATCTGCGCCAACGCCTCCGGGGTGACGGACGGGTTGTCCGCGTACACGTCCAAGGGGCCGCCGGGGGCGAGATGAATTATTGAAAACAACAACAGCGAAATCGCGAGTAGCAGGGGCACCGCACCGATGACACGCCGCAGTCCGTACGCCCACGTCACGGATTCTTGCCCGCAGGTTCGAGATACCAGGTCGCGGCGCCGACGAAGTCGGTCATGTTGGTGGGATTGATCTCGAAATTCTGCAGCCGGCGGGTCTTGGCGGCGATCGATACCTGGTTGAACAAGGGGATGCTCGGCATGTCGCGCGCGAAAATCTGCTGCATCTCGATCGCCGCCGCGCGCCGTGGCGCGGGTTCGATGCTGGACTCCATGCGCGCGAGCGCCGCGTCGAGCGCC
>CAZZZU010000017.1:44344-48699 GCA_964658805.1 uncultured Steroidobacteraceae bacterium | reverse complement strand
GAATGCGCCCCAGGCGAATGCGCCCCGGGCTGTCGCACACCAGGGTGCGATCGCGAGTGCGTATCCGCTGGCGAGCCAGGCAGGGCAGCAGATCCTGTCCGCCGGCGGCAATGCGTTCGACGCCGCGGTGGCCGTCTCGGCAGCCCTTGCCGTCGTCGAGCCCAGCAGCTCAGGGCTGGGTGGCGGTGGCTTCTATCTGTTGCACCGTCAGGCCGATGGCTTCGAGACCATGGTCGATGCGCGTGAAAGGGCGCCGGCCGCCGCCTCACGTGATATGTACCTGGACAAGAATGGCGCCGTCATACAGGGCGCGTCGACCAGCGGTCCCTTGTCCGCGGCGATTCCAGGCGAGCCCGCCGCATTCGAATACCTTGCACGCAAGTACGGCAAGCTGCCGCTGGCGCGGAGTCTTGCACCTGCCATCAAGCTGGCCCGTGACGGTTTTCCCCTATATGAGCGACTGCAAGGCGGCATCCGCTACAAGCGCGACGTGCTGGCCCGGTCGCCCGATGCGGCCAGGGCATTCCTGACCCCCACCGGCGACGTGCCACAAATAGGCTTCATGATTCGGCAGCCCGAACTCGCGCGCACCCTCGAGGCCATGGCGGCGCAGGGAGCAAAGGGTTTCTACGAAGGCCGCGTGGCCAACGAACTGGTTGCCGGCGTGCGGGCGGGCGGCGGCATCTGGACGCTCGACGATCTACGGTCTTATCGCGTCGTTGAGCGAAAGCCCCTGTACGGCAGCTATCGCGGCGCGCGCATCGTCTCCGCCGCGCCGCCCTCGTCAGGTGGCATCGCCGTCATCGATTCACTCAACATCCTGGGCGGTTACGACCTGCACCAGGTCGATTCGGCGACGCGCAAGCATCTGATCATCGAGGCCATGCAACGCGCCTATCGCGACCGCGCCATTTATCTGGGCGATCCCGACTTCGTCACGATGCCCATCGCACAACTCGCGAGTCCCGACTACGCAGCCGGGCAGCGCTCCAGCATCCGCCTCGACAAAGCCATGCCGTCCGACATGCTGCCCGGCATCGAAGGCGACCCGGGCGGCACCGACACGACCCACCTCTCGGTGCTCGACGCCGCCGGCAACCGGGTCGCCGGTACCATCTCGGTGAACCTCTTCTTCGGCAATGGCTACGTGCCCGCCGGTACCGGCGTGTTGCTCAACAACACCATGGATGATTTTTCGGTCAAACCCGGTACCCCGAACGCGTTCGGGCTGATTGGCAACAGCCAGAATGCCGTAGCGGCAAACAAGCGCAGCCTGTCGAGCATGAGTCCGAGTTTCGTCGAGACGCCGAAGGGCCTGATGATCATCGGCTCCCCGGGCGGCAGCTACATCATCAGCATGGTGCTGCTCGGCACGCTCAATTACATGGACGGCATGAGTGCGGTCGACATCGTGAAATACCCCCACTATCACCATCAGTACATGCCGGATGCCGTCGAGTACGAACCCGGTGCGCTGAGCGAGGAGGAGATCAAGAAGCTCGAAGCGATGGGACACAAGCTGAGCCTGGGCTCGCGCGAGTGGGGCAACATGCAGGTGATTACCTGGGACTACGCGAGCGGCAAAGTCGCAGCGGCCTCCGATCCACGCGGCGAGGGCGTCGGTCTGATTTATTGAACGCGCCCTGCCTTTTCCCGCTGGCAGCGCGGGCACCAGTAGGTGGAACGCTGGCCCTGCGTAAACTGCTTCACGGTGGACTTGCAAACGCGGCATGCTTCGCCGCCACGTTCGTAGACGAACAGTTTTTGCCGGAAATACCCAGGTATGCCGTCGGCATTCACGTAGTCCCGCAAGGTCGTTCCGCCGATCTCGATCGCTTCGGTTAACACCGCCTTGACCCCGTCGACCAGTTTCACGGCCTCTGCACGCGTGATTCGCCGCGCCGCCCGACGCGGAGAAATCTTTGCTCGAAACAGCGCTTCGCTCGCATAGATGTTTCCGACACCGACCACCAGCTGCGAATTCATCAGCAATTGCTTGATCGCGACGCTGCGCTTGCGCGTGACCTTGAACAGATAATCCGCGTCGAACGCAGCGCCCAACGGCTCCGGGGCGAGCTTTGCGAGCAGCGGATGTTTCTCGGGGTCTGCCGCGGTCCAGTGCAGGCTGCCGAAGCGGCGGGGATCGTGAAATCGCAACACGGCGCCGTCAGCGAGCAGCAGCTCCCAGTGATCATGCAGTTTGCGGGCCACCGCAGTCGAGGCGATGCGCAGGCTGCCCGACATGCCAAGGTGCACGATCAACGTGCCGCCGTCGAAACGAATCAGCAGGTATTTCGCACGGCGCGTGACCGCTCGCACCGTGTGATCCCGGATGGCGGCTTCGACGTGCGCGGCAACCGGCCAGCGCAGACGTCGATCGTGAATCAGGATGTCGGCAACACGCTTTCCCGTCAGGGCAGCGGCGATACCACGGCGGGTGGTCTCGACTTCGGGAAGTTCAGGCACGCGGCAGGCAGAATGCTGCCCCGCCGAAAGGCATTACTTGATCTTGGCTTCTTTGTACGGCACGTGCTTGCGGGCAATAGGATCGAATTTGCTCGTCTCCAGCTTGTCCGGATGCAGGCGCTTGTTCTTGGTGGTCGTGTAGTAATGGCCCGTACCGGCCGTTGACAGCAACTTGATCTTGTCACGCATGGTTAAAAACCCTCTTTATCTCAGGCGGCCGTCAGATTTTGGCGCCATCGGCGCGCAATTCAGCAACCACCACGTCGACACCGCGCTTTTCGATGGTGCGCAGGCCCCGGGTGCTCACCCGCAGGCTGATCCAGCGCTTCTCGGTTTCGCTCCAAAACCGGTGCGAGTGCAAATTGGGCAGGAACCGACGCCGCTTGCGATTGTTGGCATGCGATACCGTATTCCCCGTTTTCGGGCCCTTGCCCGTGACCTGGCACACTCGCGACATAGCATCAACCTTTGAATTGGATCGAGAAGAACAGCCGCGCTTTATACCAAATGGCCCCCCGCCCGGCAACCATGATCACGAGGGATGCGCCGAACCGGGGTACGGCAGTCGCGCCGGCGCCCGGAATGGACATTTCGAGGGCGATAGCCATGTCGCGCCCCCCGACGCGTTCATTTTTGAATGTTTAAGGAAGGCACCTGCCTGCCCGGGCCAGCGCAATGTGGGAATGGCCGGGCGTTGACAGGGCGCTGGCCTCGCCGATCTGGCCGTAACGCGCAGCGATAGCGGTGTCGCCCAAGTCTTCGACGAGCTCAAGTCCGCAGTCGGCCAGGTCTCGCGCGAGCGTTTCCGGGTAAAAGCCGGATAGAAACGGCTCGCCAATGGTAGTCAGCCGCGACAGCATTCTTTCGAAGCCAGGCGAGGGCGTATCGAACGCTCGCTGATCGAGGTAGGTGAAGGCCAGCTGGCTTCCGGCGGGAGCGCTGGCGGCAACGGATCTGAAGGTCGCGAGGTTGGCCTCGCGCGACAGGTACATGGTAACGCCGAGCCAGGAGAAAAATGCCTTCTGGTCCGACCGAAAATCGGATTTCCCGAGCGCGCTCTGTACGGTTTCCTCGCCCAGATCGGCCTCGATAAAATGTGCGGCTTGCGGCAGTTCGAAGCCACAGGCCTGGATTCGTTCGAGCTTGAAGCGCTGCGTGGCCGGATGGTCGATCTCATAGATCTGTAAGGCCGCGGCGAATGGTGGGCGGCGCAGGACAAAGCTGTCGAAGCCCGCGCCGAGCAAAACGTATTGGCCCACACCCGCAGTAACCGCGGTGGCGAGGGCGTCCTCGGTGAACTTTGAGCGAGCGATTACGTTGGCGTAAGGACGACTGCGCGCGAGAAAATCATCGACTATGGAATCAGGATGGCGCATCGCTTGCGTGCGGGCTGCGGCATCCATCTGGGCAAGCGCGTCGTTGTAAATGCGCTCGCGCGCGGCGGCAGGTACCAGGAGGTCCCCCCAGGGATCACGAATCAGAGGCTTAGGATCACGGCGCGTATGAATCGCCCGCATCAACGATGTAGAGAGCGCAGTGCGGCTGGCGGAATTTTCGTCCATGCTTGTTCAGTGTGTCAGAACATCACGTACACAAGGCGTGGGAATTGGCGGACCTACTGCGCAATCCGCTTGATATACGCTAGACGCGTCTTAATCACCAAGGTCTTATCCATGAAAATTACAGCGCAAAGAATGGTTCGCCTCGGGCAGGGGAGCGTTCTGGTGGGTTTGTTGTCGTTCGCGAGCGGTTGCATCGTTGCCGAGCCCCGTGACGGATACTACGACCGCGATCATCATCGCTACTATCATGAGAGAACCTGGCATGAATGCCGCGATCGTGACGAGTATTGCCGCTAGTCCTTGATTATGTCGTGCCGGCCGGGGCGG
>CAZZZU010000017.1:0-44334 GCA_964658805.1 uncultured Steroidobacteraceae bacterium | reverse complement strand
CCACGATCGGCACGACCGATTTGCCTTCGACCCAGCCGGTCTTACCGCTGAGGTCTTGCACCAGCGCATAGTCGTCATGTGATGCGGTCACGCGAACGATGTCGCCTTCCATCAACGTAAAAAGCGTTTCAGCCATTGGGGCTGGCGATGCGCGCACTGGCGAGGGACCTGTGACCACGACCGCCGAGTGCAGTGTCTGCCACTGCATGTTTCCGTAAGCAAGCGTACCGGCACACATCGCAGTGCCCAATGCACCGAGGACGACGCGCAGCGCACGCTGCTTTCGCAGAATTGACGGCGCCACGGCGCTCCCAATGACGAGCAGCACACCGCACAGGCCGAGCAGCGCTGCTACGGACGGGCTGATGGGCCCGAGCACTCGGTCGCTGATGGGCGCTGGAACGACACGGAGATGCTGTGACTCGCGGACCGCCAGAAGATTTGCGTTGATATCGGGATCGGCGGGCGACAGCAGGCGCGCACGTTCATAGTTGAGTACCGCGAAGCCGGGCTTACCGCCACGTGCGAATCCGTTGGCGTCGTTGTAGAGCGCTGCAGCCGAGTAAGAGCCGGCAGTCGCCGCAGCGTGGCTTGATGCAGTGGCGCCTATTGCAACAAGCAAGGTGACGCAGGCAAAGGCCATGTTTCGATGTGTCATGCAGGCGAGCTCAAATGAGTGCGTAATAATTCAAGCCAGCGTTCCCAGTCGAGCGCACGCTCTCCCGCGGCGTAGCGATATTCGTCGGCAAGCGCGAAGAGTTGCACCAGATCCGCGCCATTCGCTCCCAGCCGCGCTTCGATCTCGCGAGGCGTTATCTGTTCGGCAGAAGTTTGCCAGCGTCGCGCCAACGTCGTCTGGAGCGCATTGCGCGCAAGATCCAGAAATAATGGGGCGTTGCGTGCGCTTGCAGCGGCGTTCAATTTTGCCAACACTCCTTTGAGCGGCCGCGTGCGCGGCACACTGCGACGGCGCAGCAGCAGCAATCCCGATGTCCATGCGGCCGCCAGCAACGTCGCGCCAATCATGAAACGCGGCTGTAGATACAACGGCACCAGCGACGGGTGGACCGCATCGCTGAGCGGATGGTCGGGTCGCAGCACGACCTCGCGGCTGCCCGCGGTGGCACCGTCATTGGCGGCGTGGAGCGCACCCGGCGACGGGGTCACGTTGACGGCAATGGATGCGCTGCGCGCTGTCTGGTAGCGCCGCGCGCTCGGATCAAAGTAGCTGAAGCTCAAGCCCGGCATGGTTTGCGCGCCAGATCGCGTTGCGATGACCGGTTGCTCGAATTTCTTCTCGCCACCGTAGCCGAGTGCGTCGCTCGGGCTGAACGACGACTTGGGTGGATAGGTCTTCCAGGTATCGCCCGCGGCCAGCATGCTGCTGTCGACGCGGTCGAAAGTGCCGCTGCCGGTCACTCGCAGGCGCAACGTCATGGGGTCGCCCGCGGCGACGCTCGACGGCGTCAGGTCGGTCGCGATCTTGAACGAACCGACTGCCCCATGGAAATCGTCCGGCCGGCCCTCCGTCGGCAGGGGCAGTACGGTTACCTCGAATGGCGGGCTGGCCACCGTGATTTCCCTGGAGATCGAAGCGCCGTAGAAATTCTGCAGAAAGGGATCGCCGAGCAGATCGTCGATCGCCGCATCCTGCTTCGAACGCGTGCTGATCTTGACCGTCAGCGGCGTCTCGATGCCGAGCGCGAAGTTACCGGGCTTGATTGCAGCCAGCACGCTGTGCCAGGTCAACAAAATGTAGCGCTTGCTGTCAATGGTGGTCTCATCGCGCTCAGGTTTACGCGACAGGTTGTTCAGCGTGAACTCGCCGCCGGTCATGGTCGGCAACCCGTTCATCGAGGTCACGAAGCCGTTGCGCATGCCGACGACGATGTCGATGGGGACGCTCTCGCCCACGTAGATGGCACGCTTCGGCAGATTCAGTTTCACGAACGCGGAACCGTCGGCGGTCATGTGCAGGCCCGCGGTCTTCGGTGCATTCGGCAGTACGGGCGGTCGGATCAGGTAATTCGAATTTGCCGGATTGTTCGCGTTGGCGGGGCCGTGATCGGCATTCACCTGCAAAATGAGCGCCGGCGTCTTCGGAGTCACGGCCGGAATGCTGAACACGCCGGCAATCTGCGGCGTGACCTTGATGAGCGTGGCGGTCGAGGTCAGCGACGTGCCGCCGTTCATCTCCAACTGGCGTCGTTGTCCGAGCAATTCGAATTGCAGGCCCGCCACGGTGGGGACCGTCACCGGTACGGGCGTCGCACTCAGGTTGGTGATGGTCAGGAGGGCCGAGTCCCCCAGGGTCAGCGTTTTCGGTTCCAGCGTGGCATATACCAGCGGCACTTCGGCGCGCACGGTCGTTGCCGTCGTGCAGACGACGCTCAGTAAGACGATGGCGAGCGGCGGCGGACGGCGCATCACCCTCACCAATTCTTGAACGGCTTATCGGGCGGCGGCGTGTCACGCAAGGTCGGCGCCTTGAGCGTCTGGTGTTCTTCGCCCTTGGCGGAATCCAGCAGGTCGCGCGCTTCTTCGCGGTTCATCTGACCGGCGACCCGTGGCTCGTCAGCGGGCGCAGCATCGCCACCCTGTTGTTGTTGCTGCTGTTGCGGCGGCGGTGAACCCTCGCCGGTCGCGCTTTTTTGGGGGGGCGGCTGACCGCTGCTGTTACCGCCACCGCCGCCACTTTTACCACCACCCCCGCCGCCGCCACCGCCACCGCCGCCCCCGCTCGGCGGCGGCTTCTGCTTCAATGCATCGATCTTGCGTTTCACAAAGTCACGGTTGTATTTGCTGTCGGCGTCATTCGGACGCAACTGCAGTGCTGTGTCGTATGCGGTCAGCGCGTCGTTCCACTGTTTCAATGCGTCGTCGGGTGCCGACTGCTCGGATTTCTGGCCGATCCGATAAAGGGTGTTGCCGAGGTTGTAATACGCATCCTGCTGGTCGGCCAGGCGCCGTGCATCGTTCGACGGCGCCCGCCGGATCGACTGCTGAAAGGACTGCGTGGCCTGCGGAAAGTGGCCCGCGCGATAGGCCTCGGTGCCATTGTTGTAGTCTGCCACGGGCGGTGGCGGTGACTGCGGGGCTGGCTTGGTATCCGCGGCACGCGGCGCACGCGAGAGAAAACCTAACGTCAGCAGGACGGCCACGGCGACCGCCGGCTGACGCTCCGTGACGGATCGTTTGACGCGTCGGCGCGATCCGATCAGCAGACTGAGCAGCAGGCAGGTCAAGGAGACTGCCAGAGGCCACTGGAAGCGCTGCGTGTATATGCGCTGTTGGCGAGACGCCAGGTCATGCTTCGCAATGAGATCGAGTGCGCCGGTGAGCACTGCCGCCTGCTCATTGCCGGGCGTATTCAGTGGCACGTACAGACCGCCGGCCGCGCCGGCAATGGCCTTCAATGCAGCCTCATCGAGCCGCGACCTCACGAAGGCGCCGGATTCATCCTTGACGAAGCCACCATTTTCTTCGGTGCTGGGTATGAGATCACCCGCAGCGGTCCCCACGCCGATCGTAAAGATGCGCAGGCCAATACGCTTGGCCGCGGCGCGCGCGGCGGTGAGCGCATTGCCCTCGAGGTCTTCGCCATCGGTGATCAGTATCAGGATCTTGTCGCCGCCGGGTCGGCGCTGCAAGGCAGATGAGGATTCCTCGATGGCGCCGGCAATGTTGGTACCGCCGCGCGGAATGGTGGCGGTGTCGATGGCGTTCAGGGATTCGTGAAATGCGGCGTAGTCGAGCGTGATCGGACACACCAGATAAGAGCCGCCGGCGAACGCGACGATACCCATCGCATTGCCGTCGAGTTGCCGTGCGAGATCGTCGATGACGAGTTTGGCGCGCGCCAACCGATTCGGTTTGACGTCCGGTGTCAGCATGCTGCGCGATGTATCGAGCGCGAACACGATTTCGTTGCCGCGGCGATTGACCTGCTCCCAGCGGAAGCCGAGCAGCGGCCCGGAGAGTGCCGCACACAGGCAGATCATGGCGGTCAGATATGCGGCCCGTTGCGCCGCGCGGCGGCCAGGCGATACCGATTGGGTCAGTGGCTCCCGCAATTGCGGGGCAACGAAACGCGCCAAGGCGCGTCGTTGTCGTGCGTCGTAGCGACGCCATGACCAGACCAGCGTGATGACGATCAGCAGCGCACCGAGCAACCAGGTGGGATGCGTGAAGCTCACGGCAGTCTCCGATAGCGGGTCTGCTGCAGCCAGAGCGTCAGCCCCAGGATGACCAATGCGGGAATGAGCGCCCAGGGATAGAGTTCCTCGAAGCGCTCGAAATGCTGCACGGTCTGCGCAGAGGTCTCGAAGCGATTGATCTGGTCGTAGATCTTGCGCAGCGAGTCCGTGTCCGTGGCTCGGTAGAACTGGCCACCGGTCTCCGTCGCCACCGCTTGCAAGGTTTTTTCATCGACGTCGACCTTCATGGTGACGATGCGCACGTGCCCGGCGTCATCCCTTACCGGGATGAGCGCCCGCCCGCGCACGCCCACGCCGATCGTATAAATCTTCACGCCGAAGGCCTTGGCTGCTTCGGCGGCGGCGAGCGGCGCGATCTTGCCGCTGTTGTTGACGCCGTCGGTGAGCAGAATCAGCACTTTTGATTTCGCCTGCGTGGTGCGCAGATGGTTGACACCGGCAGCGATGGCGGAGCCGATGGCGGTGCCGTCGTCACCAATGCCGGTATCGACACGCTCGAGGTTCTGTTGCAGCCAGTCGTGGTCGAGCGTGAGCGGGCTGACGATGAACGGCGCAGCGGCGAAGGCAATCAGGCCGATGCGATCGTTCGGCCGATCGTCGATGAACTTCGCCACCACCGATTTGACCACCTGAATCCGGTTGATGCGCTGTCGCGCGTTCGAGAAATCGAGCGCTTGCATCGAACCCGACACGTCCAGCCCGAGCACGATGTCGATGCCATTGGTGAGCACTTCGGTGCTGCTGTGAGCGCGCTGTGGGCGCGCCAGGCCGGCAATCATCAATGCCGCGGCGAGCAGTGGCGCGAGCCAGCGCCAACCGCCGATCCGGCTGCGACTCTGGCGCGCGACGCCGCGCACCAGACTCACGTCGGAAAACTCAACGGCAGCGACCGGGCCGCGACGGCTCAACCAGAGTTGCACAGCGGGAAGCAGCAAGAGCAGCCAAAACCACTCGGGTTCGAGAAAGCGGATCATGGCGACCTCGCTGGCGCGGTCGACGCGATGAAACGCCGCGCAGTGCGGTCGATGGATTCCAGGTCATCAGCGCCGGTTGATAGCCCGGCGAATTTGACGAGGTCGCACTGTTGCAGGAATTCACTGAGCAACCCACGGTGCCCTGCCAAGGGTGCCGCGTCCGACTGCAACAGATCCTGCAGGAATTCCTCGGTCGTGCGCCGGCTGACGATGACGTCGAAGCGCTGCTCGATGTAGCCACGCACGATGTCGGACGCAGCGCGGCAGTACTCGCGCCCGCTCGCGGGCATCAGCAGCGGACGAATGGCATCGAGGCGTGCCAGTGCCGCGGCGTCTGCGGCCAGGGGCGGCGCGGGGCGCCGGGTGCGCCGCCGCCAGATGACGTATGCGATGGCGGCAAGCAGCAGTGTAGCCGCAACGCCAACCGCCCAAAACCAGCCGTCGGCCTGGGTCTTCGGACCGCGTATGTCCCGGATGTCTTCTGCATCCGCGGTGGCCACGGTGGCGTCTGCCCTCATACGCGCCGGCGTTCCCGCACTTTGAAGAAGCGGCGCAGCGCCGGCAGGTACGGTGTGTCGGTCTGCAGCTGCAAGGTATCGATGCCTTCCGCGCGCAGATCACCCAGGAGCGCGCGCGAGCGCTCTTCGGCCTGCGCCTTGAAGCGCTGTCGTACGGCGCGGTCGGCGGTGTTTACTTCCAGGACCTCACCGGTCTCCGCGTCTTCGAGCGCCACGATGCCGACGTCGGGCAATTCCTGTTCGCGCGGATCGGCGACATGCACCGCGATCAGGTCATGGCGCCGGTTGGTGAGTCGCACCGCTTTGCGCAACGCCGCGCGTGCCACGGTCGGGTCGCCCGGAGTTTGAAAATCGGATATCAGGAACACGACGGCGCGCCGATGCAACAGCTTGCGCACGACATCGAGCGCCTTGATGCTGTCGGTTCCGGTGCCGGCGGGCGTGTAATAGAGGATGTCGCGCACGACCCGCAGCACATTCTGGCGGCCTTTCTTCGGTTCGAGATAACGCTCCACCCGGTCCGTGTACAACACCAGACCGACCTTGTCGCTATTGCGGATGGCCGAGAATGCCAACACGCTCGCCAGCTCTGCCGCGAGGTCGCGTTTGCTCAGGGCGCCCGACCCGAAGTTGCCCGAGGCGCTGATGTCGACGACGAGGAATATCGTCAGCTCGCGTTCTTCGGTGAATTTTTTCACGAAGGTGCGGCCCGCGCGTGCGGTGACGTTCCAATCGATGGTGCGGACTTCGTCGCCCGGGCTGTATTCCCGGACTTCGGAAAAATCCATACCCCGGCCTTTGAAGACGGAGTGATAAGCGCCCGCGAGGCTGTCATTGACGAGGCGCCGGGTGCGGATTTCGAGCCGGCGCATGCGGCCCATCATGGCCGGGTTGGACCTCGTGTCTGCCGGCGGCATCGTTACGGTACGGGCAGGGTACTCAGTATTTTCTCGATGACGTGCTCGGAAGATACGTTCTCCGCCTCCGCTTCGTAGGTCACCGCGATCCGATGGCGCAACACGTCGTACGCAATGGTCTTTACGTCCTGCGGTGTTACGAAGTGGCGTCCGTGCAAAAAGGCATTGGCGCGTGCAGCCAGGGTCAGGGCAATGGTGGCACGCGGTGATGCGCCCGTCTGAATGAAGCCGTCGAGTTTCAAGGCGGCAGCCGTGGGTGGTCGGGTGGCGAGTACGACGTCGACGATGTAGTCGCGCACCTTGTCGTCGACATGCAGCATGTTGACGACGTGGCGGGCAGCGACGATCTGCTTGCCCGTCACGCTCTGCCGCGGGGTGACCATGGGTTCGGTGGTCGCCATGGCATCCAGGATGGCGCGTTCTTCGGCGCGCGTCGGATACGTGACGATGACTTTCATCATGAAGCGGTCGAGTTGCGCCTCGGGCAAGGGATACGTGCCTTCCTGTTCCAGCGGGTTCTGCGTTGCCAGCACCAGGAACGGGTTCGGCAGGGCATGGGTCTCATCGCCTATCGTGACCTGCCTCTCCTGCATCGCTTCGAGCAGGGCGCTTTGTACTTTGGCGGGCGCGCGATTGATCTCGTCGGCCAGAATCAGATTGCTGAAAATGGGTCCGTGCTTGGTTCTGAAAACACCATCCTGCGGACTGTAGATCATGGTGCCCACGATGTCGGCCGGCAACATGTCCGGGGTGAACTGCAGGCGCTTGAACTCGACCGCCACGCAATTGGCCAGGGTCTTCAAGGCCAGCGTCTTGGCGAGGCCCGGGACGCCTTCCAGCAGCACATGACCGTTGGTCAGGAGGGCAATCAGCAGCCGGTCGAGCAAATGTTTCTGGCCAACGATCACTCGCGCCATTTCCAGCTGCAGTGGCGCGATCCACGCCGAATGCGCCAGCACTGCTTCGCGCAGCGCCTGCAGGGAGTCAGGTTTCGGGTCGGCGGGCTGCGGCTGATTCATCCAGGTTCCTTATCTGAGCGGTGGTTGGACCTGAACGGCATGGGCCGAGTTCAACCCGGAACTTGACCTACTGGTGCGGGGCCGAGCTGTTCTGTCGAATGAACGCCGCGGCGTTGTCGTGCAGCGCTTTGAGCGAGGCGTCCTTGGCGTACACCATATGCCCCGAATCGTAGAACTTGTACTGGATGTTCTG
The DNA here is from genome assembly GCA_964658805.1 of uncultured Steroidobacteraceae bacterium. GTDB lineage: Bacteria > Pseudomonadota > Gammaproteobacteria > Steroidobacterales > Steroidobacteraceae > Bog-1198. The sequence goes on along the minus strand of CAZZZU010000017.1, from coordinate 36,496 downwards.
CTGCAGACTCAGCGGCATCGGCAGGTGATGCATCTCGTACACACCCTCAAAAAACGGTGTGGCCAGATCGAAATAACCCGCGTGCAGCTGCACTTTCAAATTCGGGTTGGTCTTCATCGCGTTGGCAAGGTCCGGCATGACATTCAAGCCCTGCTCGGACGAGGTCGGCATTCTTTCCTGACCCGGCTGCTGATGCAGGCCGCTCCAGGACCGAAAGATCGGGACGCTGAGCTTGAACGCTTTCATTTCGCCGTAATGCAATTCCTTGCGCGCGTACTCGTTCCAGGCCGAGACGTAGGCGGAACTCAAGGCGGTCGACTGCGGGTCGTAATTCGCACGCTGGCTCAAAGGATCCAGGGAAGGCCCCGAAAAGCGGCTGTCCAGTCGGCCGGTGGTCAGCTCCTGGTCCGTCTGCAGCGTCTGCCGGAACTCGCCCCCATCGATGCGCAAGTCCGCTTTGAGGATGTAATCCAGCGGCAGACCGGTGTAGTCGTGCAATCGCGCGGCGATGGCGTTGCGCTCTGCGGCACTTAGATCGGAGCCCGCGTTCAGGGCGCGCGCATAGTCCGTCATTGCGAACTGCTCGACTTCCGTGAGCAAGGCTTCGAGATCCTTGCGGTCGGGCGACAGCTTGTGATGATGCCACGCGGTCGCCGCATAGGTCGGCAGTACGAGCTCGTAGGGCAGGTCGATGCCCGGGTTGTTGGTCGGGCGGTCGGCGCTCAGATCGAAGTTCAGAATCTGCGACAGCAGCATCACGCCGTTGAAGTCGATGGCGCGCTCGGACTGCAGCTCGTTGATCAATACGGCCGAGCGCGTCGTTCCGTAGCTTTCGCCGAACAGGAATTTCGGTGCGTTCCAGCGGCCGTACTTGGTGAGGAACTGGGTGACGAATTCGGTGAAAGCATACGCATCCGGATCGACGCCGAAGAATGCTTTCTCTTTGTCTTTGCCGGCAATGCGGCTGAACCCGGTACCGGGCGCATCGATGAAAACCATGTCGGTGGCATCCAGCAGGCTGGACGCATTATTCACCAGCGAATAGGGCGCTGCCGGCGTGTGTGCGTCGGTCGATGTCAGAATGCGTCGTGGTCCGAAGGCGCCGAGATGCAGCCAGACCGTCGAGGAGCCGGGGCCGCCGTTGAAAAAGAAGGTGATCGGACGATTGCCGTCCCGGCTCTCCTTGCCATCTTTGCCGCCCTTGAAGTAAGCCACGTAGAACATGGCCGCCTCGGCGCTGGGGTTTTTAGACTCGCCGTCGGGCGGCGGGCCGTTGTCCTTCTCGATCTTGGGGTCGTGCGGGACGTCGTCCCAGCCTTTCGGATGAACCACCAGCGTGCCGGCGATCGCTTGATAGGGTATGACCTGACCGCCCACCGATACCGAGCCCGTGCTCGTCACGGCTTCCGGCTTGAATGGTTCGAAGCGACCCGCTTCGCTCTTGTCCGGAGATCCCTCCGGCTTTTCCGGTGGGTCGGATTTCGGGGTGGCGCCCCAGGCAGTCGACAAGAGAAGGGTGCATGCCGCGATCGCGGCGAGTTTGAGGAATGGCATGCGCGCAGTATTTCACAATTTGCCGCATGCGCGCGATCAACGACGGCAGCGCAGACGTCAGGCCGTCGCGAGCGCGCCTAGCACGATGCGGGTCGCGGCTGCGACGACGTCCTCGCGAGGCGCGGCGCGCGGATCGCCTTGCGTGAAGTAAACGCACAGCACGACGGGAGGCATACGAATCGGCCACACGATTCCGATGTCATTGGTCGTACCGTGCTCGCCCGTGCCGGTCTTGTCCGCGACCACCCAGTCGGCCGGGACCGCGGCGCGAATCCGCTTCGCACCGGTGGTGTTGCCCCGCATCCAGGTGACCAGGGTTTCGCGTTGGGCTTTGGGGAGCGCATCTGCCAAGGCCAGGCGTCTCAGGCTGTCCATCATCGCAAAGGGCGTGACCGTGTCGCGCGGGTCGCCAGGAGACGCTTCGTTGAGGGCGGTCTCCCACCGGTCCAAACGAAAACTGGCGTTGCCGATGGAACGCGCGTAGGCCGTCAGCGCCGCCGTTCCGCCCAATAGCTTGAGCAACAAGTTGAACGCGGTGTTGTCGCTGTACTGAAGCGCGGCGGCGCACAGCTCGGCAACCGTCATGCCGTCGTGGATGTGTTCTGTCGTGATGGGCGAATAGCGGGCCAGATCCTTGTTGTTATAGAGGATCCGCCGCTGTAATAGCCCGCCGGCCGATTCGCTGCGCTGTAGCACCGCAGCCGCGCACATGACTTTGACGGTGCTGCAAAACGGAAAGCGTTCGTCGCCACGATGCGCGATGCGCTTGCCGTTGCCAGTGGCCATTGCAGCGACGCCAAGCCGCCCGCCCGCAGCGGCTTCGAGCCCTTGCAGCGCACTTGCCGGCGTCGCTGCGCCGACGGCACGCGATGGCTTGAACAGCCAGGAACCCCACGCCAGCGAGCCGCCCGCCAACAACAAGCTGCGGCGCGAGGGTCGGGGCATGCTCTTCTTCATGGCTGGGCATTAGTTCACACTGCCCGCCTGATGCGCAATCTCGATTTCAGCTCCTGGCAAGCACTCGTATCCACCCTGCTCGGACTCGCCGTGATCACCCTGATAGGCGTCGGTATACGCCTGCTGGTGATGCAGACGGTGCAGCAACGCCGGGAACGCGAAAATCGACAAATCAACGAACGCCTGCGCACGCTGATCGCTGCCTACAAGACGCTCGGCGGATCCTTCACGGGCGATCTTGCGGTGGATCCCGCGCATCTGCGCGATCTGCGGGCTGCGGTCGGCGGATTACCCAAGTCCGATCGGGCGCGCCGCATACGCGACGCTGTGGAGGCGGCGCTGTCGGACATCATGCTGCTCGGCACCGAGCAGCAGGTGCTGCTGGCGGCCAAGGCGGCCACCGAACTCGCGGCAGGGCGGCCCGCCTACACCGACGAACTCGTTGTCTCGCTGCGCGATTTCGTCCGTCAGGTGCTGGACCTGGATCCGCTGCCCGCGCACTTTTCCATTCCCAAGCAAGGACCGACACGCACTGCCGGCACGCGCGGCGGCGGCAAAGATGAGGGTGGCAAGGGCGACGGCGGCGGGGGTGGCGGCATGGGCATGGGCGCCAACGTTCCGGGCGAAGAGGATGCCGAGCACCATCGCTAAGCAATATTACTTCTGGGCACCAAGCCGCGCGAGCATCGCGCTCAGGTCTTCGGGACTGATATAAAAGTGCTCGCACACCCGTCCCCACAGCATCACGGTGGGCACGTTTCGACCACCACGTTCTTTCTGGGTTTCGTGCAAAACGTAGAGAACCACGCGCTCCTGGCGCGTCAGTCCGTCGCGAACATCGGGGATGCCGTCGAAGCGGGGATCGGACATGCAATTTATCCTATCAGCGAAGAATTGCGCACCTGGGAGAGGATTGCCAGGGGTCTGCCCTCATTGTCATTGAATACAGCGAGCCATTCTTCCGTCCCGTCGGGGTGTCGATGGATCAAATGTGGAGCGCCTGAGAACTCGACCCCGCGCTCGATGAGCTCAGCATGCGCTGCCCGAATGTCAGGTACGTTGAAATAAATGATTGACTCGGCGCCGCTCGTTTCTGCCTCAGACAAGAACAGTCGAATCCCGCCGCAATCAAAGAAAGCGAGATTACCAAAGGTGTAGAGGTGCTTGAGACCCAGCACGTCGCCATACCAACGTTGCGCATCCTGAATGTTTCGAACGGTGCGCGAGATTTGGGAGATCGTTCCCAGCGTCAGACTGCCTGTCATCGTCGGCTCCTGTTTAAAAAGATGGCTGTTACCGCGAATGCCGGTCCATTGCCTGAGTTCATCACGACCGGAGAAATTGAGCTTATGAAGTATGTTGGCGACGTGGTATTTAACTGCATCCATACTCACGCCCTGAAGGCGGGCGATCTCAGGATTGGTGAGACCATGCCGCACGAATTCCGCCACACGCCATTCCGCAGGCGTGAGCGCGTCGTCGTACCGCGGACGACCGCGTGACTGTTCCGGTGACATGAGGCATACATTAACAAGCAGGATATATATTTACCCTACCCGCGTTTGACGGGCAATTTGGCAGATGATCTATTGCAGATCTGTGCAAAAACCGAGGGGCTTCCGAAATGGCGACGCGCCGAGATTTCTTGGTTGGAGCTTCTGCACTGGCGGCTTCGGCCGCCACAGCACGGGTTGGCGCGCCGGCGAAGGCCTTTGGTGACCAGGATTACCGTCGCGCCATCGTGATCGACGGCCTGGGTGGGGTCGACGATCCTTATAGCCCGCCGGAGGCGACGGTATTCGATCCTCGCGCGGTAGCAGACCTCAAGGCCTCGGGCCTCACCATGTCGCATTTCACCGTGAACGACGTGGGAAACGGGCCCGACGTCTGGGAGAAGACGATTGCGATGATCGCCCAAACGGACCAGCTTGTTTCAGACAATCCCGAGGTCTTCATCAAGGTCAACAGAACGGCCGATATTCGCCGCGCCAAACACGAAGGCAAGTCGGCCATTTTATATGGGACGCAAGACACCAGCCTCGTCGGCGCGGATCTCGAACGACTCGCGCTCCTCAAGGGATTGGGTGTGCGAAGCGTGCAGCTCACATACAACCTGCGCAATTTGAGCGGCGACGGCTCGCTCGAGCCCGGCAACGCCGGGCTTTCCAAACTTGGATTTGCCACCATCGCCCGGATCGAGAAGGAAAAAATGCTGATGGACTTCAGCCACGGTGGACAGCGCACAATTGCCGAAGGCATCGCTGCCACTACGCGACCGCCCATCATCAGCCACACCGGTTGCCGTGCGCTGTACGACCATCCACGCAACGTTTGGGATGCCGAGATGAAGGCCTGTGCGGAAAAGGGCGGCGTGGTTGGCATTTACTGGATGCCATTTCTCGTGGCGAACAGTCGACCTGGCAGCGTCGACCTCGTGCGTCATATGGATCATGTAAAGAATCTTTGCGGCGAGGACCATGTGAGCATTGGCACTGACGGCAGGCTCAGCAAGACCGTCATTGACGACAAATCCCGTGCCGAACAAAAGAAGTTCCATGAAGAGCGGTCAGCCAAGGGAATCGCGGCGCCAGGCGAGGGGCCGGACATTTTCAATATCGTCGCCGATTGGGACGACCTCATGCGATACCGGCATCTCGCCGACGGCTTGTCCATTGCCGGCTGGTCGACCGGTCAGATCGAAAAGGCGCTCGGAGGAAACCTGCTGCGCGTTTATGGTGAAACGTTCGGTTGAGCGTCGTGTGGTGCAATAACGTGAGCGCCCGCCCGCTTGACATTACGACATTAGCAGTAATATCGTATCGCCATGAAGCCGCCTCGGGTTATCGAAGCCTTGGGAGCGTTGGCGCACGAGCATCGTCTGGCAATCTTTCGATTGCTGGTTAATCGAGGGCCCGCAGGCCTGCCGGCGGGGAGGGTAGCCGAACGGGTGGGACTCGTTCCCTCTTCCTTGACTTTCCATCTGCAGAGCTTGCAGCGTGCCGGGCTTATCACCCAACGTCGCGCGAGTCGCCAGCTCATCTACTCGGCAGATTTCAAAGCGATGACCGCGCTGGTCGGCTATTTGACGGAAAATTGTTGCGCCGAGAGCGCAAGCGACTGTTGCCCGCCTGCGCAGCCGACTAAGTCATCGACACGCGCCGCGAGGGCGGCCTGAAGCGACCTCGGTGTCTGCGACCTTCGTGATCCGGCAGCGGCCAATGCTGCCACGCGTTACGGCTTTGCTTAGGGCGGAAGGACTGCCAACTTCAGACTTGAGTCAAACTCTTCTCGAGCACTTCTTCTTCACCGGCACCGACAGTGCCCCAACCGGGCTCGTCGGTCTCGAATTTTACGGCGCAGATGCGTTGTTACGGTCGTTGGTAGTCAGCTCCGCCAAGCGCATTCAAGGAATAGGATCGGCGCTCGTAGCACATGCGGAACAATACGCTGCAACGCGGCAGGTGCGGGCCCTCTACCTCCTTACAACCACGGCGAAGGTGTACTTCGGACATCGAGGTTTTCGGTGCATCGACCGGGGCGAGGCGCCGCCGACGATCCAATCGACGCACGAGTTCGCGAGCCTTTGCCCGGCGGGTTCCGCTTTGATGTTGAAAAGACTGAAAGCGACAGATGGATTTTAAAACGATCTTAGGCGCAGAGGACGGATGCGATTGGCAAAATGCCGATTACGGGCAGCCGTCATGAGCTTTTTCGAACGCTATCTCACCGTATGGGTGTTCTTGTGCATCGTCGCGACGCTGGTGCTGCTGTTCGCGTTCCAGGGAGAGGAGATTTTGCAGCAACCGCGCGTCATCGCTTTGCTTGCCGTGCCGATCCTGATTCAGGTGCTGTTCAATTCCGGCCTTGCCTACATTCTCAACCGCGCCATTGGCGAAAGCCACAGCATCGCCTGCCCTTCGGCGCTCATCGGCGCCTCGAATTTCTTCGAACTCGCGGTGGCTGCGGCGATCAGCCTGTTCGGCCTGCATTCTGGTGCTGCCTTGGCCACGGTCGTCGGCGTTCTCATCGAGGTTCCCGTCATGCTTCTAGTTGTCAGCTTCGTCAATCGCACCAAGGGTTGGTACGAGCAAACCGACCTTTCAGTTGCGGTGAAGTCATGACGCAAGTCACCATCTATCACAACCCGGATTGCGGTACGTCGCGCAACACCCTTGCACTCATTCGTAATGCGGGCGTTGAACCTGACGTCATCGAATATCTGAAGACCCCTCCAGATAAAGCGACGTTGCAAGCGCTGCTGCAACAGATGCGGATGACGCCGCGACAACTGCTACGGGAAAAGGGCACGCCCTATGCAGACCTGCATTTGGGGGACGTCCATTGGACAGACGAGCAGCTTGTTGACCACATGCTCGAGAGCCCGATTCTCATCAACCGGCCGATCGTCGTCACGCCTTGGGGCACGAAACTGTGTCGGCCTTCCGAAGCGGTGCTGGATATTTTGCCGCTTCAGCAACTCAAAGCCTTTACCAAGGAAGATGGCGAACTCGTGATCGACGCAGGGGGTCAGCGTGTCTTCATTGCTTCCTGACCTGCCCAACATTGATGCTGCTCTGTTCCAGCGTCCGACCGCAGCTCAATTTACGCAACTGACCCTCTCGACGCACCCACCAAGGATTTTGCTGTTGTACGGGTCGCTGCGACCGAGGTCCTTCAGCCGCTTGCTCACCTTTGAGGCACAGCGTCTGCTGCATGCGCTCGGAGCCGAAACGCGCATCTTCAATCCTGAGGGTTTGCCGCTGCCGGATGGTCACCCGGAAGATCACCCTAAAGTGAAAGAGTTGCGCGATCTGGCGACCTGGTCAGAGGGCATGGTGTGGACCTCGCCAGAGCGCCACGGCGCGATGACCGGTATCCTGAAAGCGCAAATCGATTGGATTCCGCTGACTTTAGGCGCGGTGCGACCCACCCAGGGCAAAACGCTCGCGGTGATGGAAGTCTCCGGCGGTTCGCAGTCGTTCAACGCTGTAAATCAATTGCGCATTCTCGGGCGTTGGATGCGCATGATTGCGATCCCCAACCAATCCTCGGTCGCGAAGGCATTTCTGGAGTTCGACGACAACGATCGGATGAAGCCTTCCGCTTTCTATGAGCGGCTGGTCGATGTGATGGAGGAGCTCGTGAAATTCACGCTCCTGACCCGCGACGTCGCACTCTATCTCGTCAATCGCTACAGTGAGCGCAAGGAAAATGCTGAGGAATTGTCGAGGCGGGTGCGCTTTCCATCCATTTGACTCGCCAGAAAACGTGGCGCCTCTCCCAAGGTGATGCGAAGTTGCGCGCCCGCTCCGAATGCTACCTGTCAAAGCAACCCGCGCTCCGCCAACGACACGCAAGTCCCATCACCAACGATGATGTGATCGAGCAGGCGGATGTCGACGAGCGCCAGCGCTTCCTTGACGCGCTGGGTGATCATCTCGTCGGCCTGGCTCGGCTCAGCGATTCCCGATGGATGATTGTGAGCCACGATCACGGCAGCGGCATTGCGCTGCAGGGCAAGCTTGACGATCTCACGCGGATGTACGCTGGCGCCATCGATGGTGCCGCGAAATAATTCTTCGAATTGGATCAGGCGATGCCGCTTGTCTAGGTAAAGGCAGCAAAAGACCTCGTGCTCGCGGTCGCGCAACTGCGCCGAAAGAAAGTCACGCGTGGCCCGCGGTCCCGACAGCGACGGCCCGGACCGCAACGTTTCAGACATCTGTCGCCGGGCGATTTCCACCGCTGCCTGCAGTTCGGCGAAGCGCGCCAACCCCAGGCCGCGCTCGGCACAGAAGCGCTGTTGATCCGCGGCGATCAGCTTGCGCAACGAGTGAAACGTTTTGAGCACGTCGCGCGCCACGTCGAGCGCCGAGCGACCCGCGCTACCGTTGCGCAGCAGGATCGCCAGCAGCTCCGCATCTGAGAGTGCTGCTGCACCGCGGCCCAACAGCTTTTCGCGCGGTCGTTCATCGATGGGCCAGTCGCGTATCGTCATGCGCCAGCATGGCGCAGGGCCCTATCGCGCGGACAGCAGCATTTCAACTGCCTTCGCAATGTTATGCGAAAGTCAGGGGGGCGAGACGCCGAAGGGCCGCAGATGTGTCCACATGATGAAAAAGGCGTACAGCGTGGGTATGTTACCGCCAGAAGAAACGACCTGGTAGTGCGTCCGGTTGCGCGGTGTGTGTCTGCGTAGCGACGCTGGGTCTCGTAGCGCCCAGGATGGACGGTGCACGAACCGCGGGCGCCCCGTTTTTTCTTCCCGCACGCCGTGCGCTCGTCTCATGCCCTGCAGCAACGGAGATCCCGATGTACAACCAATTCAAATTATCCGAGTTGATCCGATTTGCACGAGTCGATGCGGGCTCCACCGTCATCGACGTTTACCCAGGCGACGGCGACTGGACGCGTCTCTTCTCCGACGTAGTAGGCCCCAAAGGACGGGTCTATAGCTTCGTGCCGGCCGAAATCGCCCAGATCAAGAACGACTCGCTCGACCGCATGCGGACGCTTGCGAAGGAGCCGGGCCGAGAGAACGTCGAAGCCGTCTCAGCGGACCTCATCGCCATGCCGGAGGCCACGCAACCAGCGGATGTCCTATGGCTGCACCTTTTTTACCACGATCTCCACACCGCGCTGATCAAGGCAAGGGGCGCGACAGCCGCTCACTTCAATCGAACTGTCTACGAGCGGCTGAAGCCCGGCGGGTCGTACGTCATCGTAGACCACGCCGCCGCCATCGGCGCGGGCACGAGCGTCGCTCAGTCGCTGCATCGGATTGAGCCTGCATCCGTTCGCGAGGAGGTGGAGGCAGCCGGCTTCGTACTGGACGCGGAAGGCACCATGCTCGCTAACAAGGACGATCCGCACTCGATCAAAGTGTTCGATTCTTCTATCAAGGGCGAGACCGATCGCTTCGCCTATCGGTTCGTGAAGCCCTAGCCCCAGCGGCGTTGGCATGTTGTCGTCGACCAGAGATAATGATGTTTCCGATAGGAGAAGGGCCAAGTGGCAAACGACATAGGGATACGTCCGGTCACGCAGGACGATGCGCACGAGCTTGCGACATTACTCAACGCGATCATCGCTCGTGGCGGCACGACCGCGTTCGAAGATCCGTTTGAGCCCCGCGATCTCGCTGACACCATGCTCATCGGTCCGGATGTAATTTGCTGTTTCGTCGCTGCGGACCGCTCGACCGGAAAACTCATTGGGTTCCAGACTCTGGGAAGAAGCAACAAGCTGCCCAAGGACATTGGAGACATCGCCACCTTCGCGCTGGTCGGCGGTACGCAAAAGGGCGTGGGTTCTGCCCTCTTCGATGTCGTGCGAACCGAAGCCCGCAAAAGAGGGCTGACTGCCATCAACGCCACGATACGTGCGGATAACAGCGGGGGTCTGGCGTTCTACCGTCGCATGGGCTTCGTCGACCATGCCGTGGCGCGAGGCGTGCCGCTCAAAGACGGAACGCCGGTAGACCGAATCAGCAAACGTTATTCGTTGCCCGCGACAGCGTAAATAAGCACGCCTTCGCGCGAACAGCAGCGTTTCCGCTGCCGTCGCAGCCTTTTGCTTAACCTAACGGTGAGACGCCGAAGAGCCGCAGATGCGCCCATAGGATGAAGAAAACGTACAGCGCAAGGCCGGTCACCACCGCGATAAGGTCGTTGAACCGTCCCGGCGGCGCCGTCTGGATCACTTGCGGTGGGCGGCGCTTGAACGAGATCCGGTCGAATATCGCCCACACGAGGAAGCCGCCGAACAACAGCACGTCCGCGAGCGAGCCATTCGAAAGCAGATGCGCCAGCGCCCAAAACTTCACCGCCGCGAGCATCGGATGCTTCAGCGCCGTTTTGATGCGTCCAGGCAGATAGGCAGCCAGTAGCAGCGGGAACACCGGCAGCATCAGGAGGAACGTGACGTGCCGCATCCACCCCGGAGGCGTATACAAAATGACCGGCTGCAGGCGCGCCAGATGATAGCCATACAGAATCAGCGCGAAGCCAACCGCCGAAACGATCGAGTACGCACCCCGCCAACCGTTCGGGCCCATTGACGCAACGCTCTGGCTGCGCAGCCCCGGCGTTACGATGGAGATCGAATGGATGCCGAGGAACAGCGCGAGACCGATGATCAGGATCGTCATAGGCGCGCCATCACCTGTTCATGCGGTTTGAAAATGAGGTCGAACCACAGTGTCCAGGTCTTGCCACCATTGGTCGAGCGCAGGCCGATTTCCTCGACGCCGCCGTCGATGAGTTTCCAGGTGCCGCGGACCATGCGCGGCTTTCCATCCCCCATGCGTTCGCTGCCCGTCAGCGTCATCGCGCCATTCTTGAAGGTGCCTTCGACGATCAGCATATCGCCGTGGTTGGTGATCCAGGTCTGATGCCAGACGCCCCGGCTCGAATCGAACGCGGTGATGCTCTGCCCAACTTCACCCTTTGGATCTTCATAATGTTCAAGCAGGGCGCAACCATCCAAAATATGGCTCACGACCACATGTGCCGTCGGCGTCTTCAGATCACCCTTGTCAAAGACGTCCCAGTCGCCGGCCCAGAAATCGAATTGTCTGGCCTCAGGCCTCGCGCACGCCGTTTTGGGTGTGTCCGCGGCGCGTGCCGGTTGCGATGACGCGACTGCCAAAAAAGCCAACGCTGCGGACAGGGAAGCGGCGCAAGGATGTTTCATGCCCGTAAGGTCGCATGTTCATCGATCGTCTACAATTCGCGGCATGAAAAATCATGCGAACGGCGTCCGGACGGGCGGCAGGATCCTGATCGATCAGCTGGTGAAACAGGGCGTCGATCACGTCTTCTGCGTGCCGGGCGAGAGCTACCTGTCGGCGCTCGATGCGTTACACGACTCGCCCTCCATCCAGCTCACGATCTGCCGACAGGAGGGCGGTGCTGCGATGATGGCCGAGGCCTACGGCAAACTCACCGGGCGACCTGGTATCTGTTTCGTGACACGGGGCCCTGGCGCGACGAACGCCAGTCCGGGGGTGCATATCGCGCGTCAGGACTCGACCCCGATGATTCTGCTGGTGGGTCAGGTGAGTCGCGACGTCTATGAGCGTGAAGCCTTTCAGGAACTCGATTACCGCGCCGTGTTTGGCACGCTCGCGAAGTGGGCTACGCAGATCGAGTCGGCCGATCGTATCCCGGAGGTCATGGCACGCGCTTTCAGCGTTGCCATGAGTGGCCGCCCGGGTCCCGTGGTCGTCGCGCTACCGGAGGAAACGCTGCTCGAGTCGGCGGACTGTGCGGACGTGTCGCGGGTCGAGATCCGTGAAGCGGTGCCTGCGCCCGCGGACCTCGATCTTTTGGAGCAGTGGCTGCGCGAAGCCGCGCGGCCCGTGATCGTCGCAGGTGGCAGCCGGTGGGATGCGGCGGCATCGCAGGCCCTGCAGCGATTTGCCGAGAGCCGCGGTATTCCGGTGGCGGTGAGTTTTCGGCGTCAATCGATCTGCCCCGGCACGCATCCGAATTACGTCGGCGATCTGTCGATCGGCGCCAACCCCGCGCTGGTGCGTGCCGTTAGCGACGCCGATCTCGTGCTGCTGTTGGGAACCCGTCTGTCGGAGGCGGCATCGCAGGGCTACACCCTGCTCGACATTCCGCTGCCGAAACAGAAACTCATTCACGTGCATCCCGATGCGAACGAACTCGGCCGCGTCTATCAACCGGCGCTGGCATTGAACGTGTCGCCCCGCGGATTCTTTGCGGCCGTGGCCGCGTCTGTTCCTGCACCGAACGCAATGTCGCATGCGCGCGGCGATTACGTCAAAGGACTGCGCGCGACGTACCGGCAATGGAGTGATGCCGCCACCGAAGTGCCCGGGCGGTTCAATCTCGGCAAGGCATTGGTCGCGTTGCGCGAGGTGCTGCCGCCGGAGACGATCATCACCAATGGCGCGGGCAACTATGCCGCCTGGATCAATCGCTTCGTGCAATTCCGTCCCGGCTGGCAATTTCTCGCGCCGACCAGCGGCTCGATGGGTTATGGCGTACCGGCTGCGGTCGGCGCGCTGCGTCTCTATCCGGGGCGGCGCGTCGTGGCTTTCGCCGGTGACGGCTGCTTCCTCATGAACGGGCAGGAGTTCGCCACGGCCGTCCAATACGCATTGCCACTCATCGTCATCGTGGTGGACAACGGCACCTACGGCACGATCCGCATGCATCAGGAGCAGCAGTATCCCGGACGGGTGGTCGGCACGAGCCTCAGGAACCCGGACTTTGCGGCATACGCCGTCGCGTTCGGCGGGCATGGCGAACGGGTCGAGCGCACCGAGGATTTCAGCGCCGCCTTCGAACGCGCCGCCGCCTCCGGCAGGCCCGCGATCATCCATTGCCTGGTGGACATCGAGGCCATCTCGCCCGCCAAGACGCTGGCCGGTATCCAGCGCGTCTCAGCCGTGTCCTGAACTGCCGAAACCGCCGACGCCGCGTGTCGTCGCGGTGAAATCCTCGACCACGTCGAAGGTGACCTGAACCACCGGCACGATCACCATCTGCGCGATCCGGTCACCGGGCTGGACGACGAACGCAGTACTGCCGCGGTTCCACAACGAGACCATCAAGGGTCCCTGGTAATCCGAGTCGATCAGGCCGACGAGATTGCCGAGCACGATGCCCTGCTTGTGACCGAGGCCGGAGCGCGGCAGCAGCATGGCCGCCACGGTCGGGTCCTCGAGATAGATCGAGATGCCGGTTGGAATCAGCTCGGCGCTGCCGGGATCGAGCGTGCGAGGCCCGTCGATGCAGGCGCGCAGATCCAGTCCGGCCGACCCATGCGTGGCGTATTGCGGTAGCGGAAATTCTTTGCCGATGCGGGGATCGAGGATCCGCATCTTGATGGCACGCGTCATCGTCATCGTGTCAGCGTCGCGGCCGGCGCACGCGCGCCACGGCGGCGGTGCTTGCGCGGCGCTTGCGGGCGCCCCGGCGCGGACTGCCGTCGGGCGGCGGCAAGCGTTGCGCAATGAGCGCGATCAATTCGCGCGCGATCTCGATTTTCGGTCCGCGGGCGACTTCGCTGCGCCCGCCTGGCCACAGCACGGTCAGGGCATTGTCCTCGCAGTCGAACGCGATCCCATCGCCCACATGGTTGGCGGCAATCATGTCGAGCTTCTTGCGCTTCAGCTTGCCGCGCGCATTCTCTTCGACGTCGTTGGTTTCGGCGGCGAAGCCGACGACGAACGGATGCTTGGGGAGCTCAGCCACGGACTTGACGATGTCGGGCGCCGGTTCGAGTTCGAGCTTGACCGACCCACCCTGTTTCTTGATCTTTTCCTTGGCAACGTGCGCCGGTTGAAAATCGGCGACGGCAGCGGCCGCGATGAAGATGTCGGTGTCGGCGATCTGCCGGTGCACGGCTGCGTACATGTCGCGTGCACTCTCGACATTGATGCGGGTGATACCGCCCGGTGTCTCGAGGTGTACGGGTCCCGCCACCAGGGTGACGTGGGCGCCGGCTTCGCGCGCCGCCGCCGCCACTGCGAAACCCATTTTGCCGGAGCTGCGGTTGGTGAGATAACGCACCGGATCGAGCCGCTCGCGGGTAGGACCCGCCGTGATGAGCACGTTGAGTCCGCTCAGGATGCCCGCGTTGACGGGCGGCGCCATTAACTGCTCCGCCAGTTTCACCGGTTCCCACATGCGCCCCGCGCCGACTTCGCCACAGGCCTGTGAACCCGAGTCGGGTCCGAAGATACGGATGCCGCGCGCCGTCAGGGTCGCCACGTTGGCCTGCGTCGCACGATTGCTCCACATGACCCGATTCATGGCCGGTGCCAGCACGATGGGTGCCTCGGTCGCCAGGCACAGGGTCGCGAGCAGATCGTCGGCGCGGCCGCCCGCCAGTCGCGCGATGAAGTCGGCGCTCGCCGGCGCCACCAGCACGACCTGCGCCCAGCGTGCGAGTTCGATGTGGCCCATCGCAGCTTCGGCCGCACTGTCCCACAGATCGATGCGGGTGGGCCGTCCCGACACGGCCTGAAAGCTCATGGGTGTGACGAAGTGCTGAGCGCCCTCGGTCATCACCACCTGCACGTCAGCGCCACGCTCCATCAGGCGGCGCACCAGGTCCGGACTCTTGTAAGAGGCGATTCCGCCGGTGACGCCCAGGAGAATCCGCGTCTTCAGGGTCATTGAATGTGTTTCAGCTCTTTGAAGCGACCGATGTCGCTCTCGAATTGCTTGCTCATCAAGGCTTCCTCGCCGCGCTTCTGTCGCAGGTTTAGCTCCTGCGTATGGATGTCGTACCCCAGGCGCACCAGGTCATCTGCCGCTTGATCGGGCATCTGCGGAGCCGCCGGATCCGTATTGTACGGCTTGTAGTGCGCGGTGCTGGCAGACAGTTTTTGCATACGGCCATGCAAAGCTTCGAGGAACTGGCTGGTCACCTTGATCTGGTCCGATATGAGCGTCAGGCGTTGATCGCGCAGGCGCTCGATCTCCGCTACCGAGTTGTAGGCGCTCAACAGGTTGCGGTCGCGAATCTCACGCTGCTCGGCGTCGAGTCGTTTCTGATCGTCCGCTGCGGCCTGCTCCGCGCTCTTGGCGGCGTCCATGTGGCCGATTTCGACGCCGTGGGAATTGATCAGATGCTGTTCTTTGGACGCGTACTCAGGCGGGATGTGATCGCCATAGTGGATTCCGCCGTTCTCATCGGTCCATTTGAACAGGGTGCGGCCCGGCGTCGCGTCGGCGGCCACGACCGTCTGGCCCCAGCCGGCCAGCAACGCACTCAAGCAAAGCATCCAAGCAAGATTCTTCAAGCGCCAGTCCTCGGGACGGAATGCGAGGATTTTGCGGCTCGCCCCGACAGTTTTCTAGAGCCTATATCTCAGTCTGCGAACCGTACCTCACTCGGTAGGCTTGCATGGACTGCAATTCAGCGATAAGGCCGGAAATGCCCATGTGCTCCATCAGGTCGCCGAGGCTGATGACGGCCAACACCGGGATCCCATACTGTTGCCGGACTTCCTGCACTGCGGAGCGCAGACTTTCGGGCGCGCGTTCCTGGCGGTCGAGCGCCAGCAGCACGCCGGCCGGCCGGGCCCCCGCCGCGGCGATGATGTCGATGGATTCGCGGATCGCGGTACCGGCAGTAATGACGTCGTCGACGATCAGCACGCGCCCCTGGAGCGGACTGCCGACGATGTGGCCACCCTCACCATGATCCTTGGCCTCCTTGCGGTTGAATGCGAACGGCACGCTGTGGTCGTGCGCACTCGCGAGCGATGCTGCGGCAATCGTGACCAGCGGGATGCCCTTGTAGGCCGGCCCGAACAGCATGTCGTACTCGAGCGTCGCGGCGCTGAGTGCCGCGGCATAGGCGCGGCCGACCGCAGCAATGGCGGCGCCGGTATTGAAGAGTCCGGCATTGAAGAAGTAAGGACTCTCGCGTCCCGACTTGAGCGTGAAGTTGCCGAAGCGCAGCACGCCGAGCTGCATGCACAAATCTATGAATTCGGTTTGGTACGCCTTGGGCATGCGCTGATAGTATCGTTCGCGATGCACACCGTCACGAGCGCTGCGAAGCCGACTCTCCTGCAAGCGCTCGGCGACAAGCGCATGGTCGCCATCCTGTTCATGAGCTTCGCATCGGGTCTGCCGTTCAACCTGACGGGGTTCACGCTGCAGGCCTGGCTCGCGGCCGTGGGACTCGACATCAAGACGGTGGGCTTCGCGACGCTGCTCGGCGCGCCGTATGCCTATAAATTTTTGTGGGCGCCGCTGCTCGATCGCTACATGCCGCCGGTCCTCGGCCGTCGCCGCGGTTGGATCGCGATCTTTCAGGTGTGCCTGGCGGTGGGCATCGCCACCATGGGCTTCTGCGACCCGACGACCGAAATGCGCACGCTCGCGCTGATCGCGCTGTTCGTCGCGTTTTGTTCCGCAACCCAGGACATCGTCATCGACGCTTACCGCGTCGACACCATCCCGGCGAGTGAACGCTCGGTGGCAGCCGCGGTGGCGGCCTTCGGTTACCGCACCGCCGCCATGCTGGCCGGTGCGGTGCTGGTATCGGTCGCCGCGCACTTCGGTTTTCGCACGGCTTTCGTGTCGGTGGGCGTGGTCATGGCCTTGTTGATGTTCTCGACGCTGCGCGCGCCGGAGCCCGTCAATCCCGGCCGCCCGCCGCAGTCGCTGGGCCAGGCGATCTGGCTGCCGTTCAAGGATCTGATCGGGCAGAGGCAGGCCTGGGGACTGCTTCTGCTAGTGTTCCTCTACAAGGCAGGCGATGCATTCGCATTGAGCCTCTACAGCTACTTCATGGTGAAGATCGTCGGCTATTCGCTCGACCAGCTGGCGTTCGGCAAGATCACGATGACGGTCAGCGCCATCGTCGGCGTGAGTCTGGGTGGATGGCTCTACCTGCGTTGGGGGATGCTGCGATCACTGCTGGTCTTCGGCATCCTGCAGGCGCTCAGCAATCTCATGTACACCTGGGTGGCCATCGCCGGGCCGAAAGTCTGGCTGCTGATCTTCGCGACCGCGGTCGACACCACCGCGGGCGGCATGGGGCTGGCCGCCTTCACGGCGTTTCTGATGTCCCTGTGCAGCACCAACTTCAGCGCCACGCAATACGCGCTGCTGTCTGCACTGGCCTCGATACCGCGCATCGTCACCGGCCCGATCGCGAGCCACGTCGCGCCGCTGGTGGGTTGGCCGCAATTCTTCCTGGTCACCTGCCTGACGAGCGCGCCCGGCGTGATCCTGCTGATCCTGCTCAAAAAGCCGCTGACGGAGCTGTCGATCCGCGACAGTGCCGCCGCGAAACGCTAACGCCGCGCAGCCCGTTCATCCGTGTCGCCCCAACTCGGGCGCAGCATGTCCTCGACAGCCGGATCAAAATCGGACGCTTCGGATTCGGACGCTGACCAGTCCTCGGGCGCGACCGCTGCTTCCAGATGGTCGTCGCGCAGGCGCTGGCTCCACCAGTCGAAGTCCGTCTCTGCCACGCGGCCATCGACGAACTGAATCTCGATGGTCTTGTCGGCCTCGTCGATCGCCACCACCTCGAAGAACTCGCGGGCGCTGTCCTGATACCATTCGCCAACGATCGGTCGGATGAATTTCATCGTCGCCTCCGTCTGCTATGCTTCGTCTTATTCAACTCCCACTGAGTGCGGCGCGCAACCGGGAAATTTTGCGCGCAGCAACAAGTCATGCTCGAACATTTGGTCAAGTTTTTCGTGGTGTTCTTCGTGGTCGTCGAACCCATTTCCCTGATTCCCCTCTTTGCCGGCCTGACCGAGGGCGCCAGCGAACGCTACAAGAAACGGATGGCGGGCAAGGCCGCGGCGATCGCGCTCGGAATCTGTGTGCTGTTCGCGCTGCTCGGCGCGAAGTTCCTCGACATCATGGGTATCACGCTGAGCTCGTTCCGTATCGCGGGTGGTACCTTGCTGTTCCTGATTTCGCTCGAGATGGTGTTTGCGCGTTCCTCCGGCACCAAGACCACGCCGCCGGAGACCGAGGAGTGCAGGGTCCGCGAAGACATCTCGGTATTCCCGCTGGCTTTCCCGTTCCTGGCCGGCCCCGGTGCGCTGGCGACCATCCTGCTCACCGCCGGTGACGTCTGGGGCCAGCCCGTCCTGTTCGCCGGTTTCCTTGCGGTGGTCACCCTGGTCCTGGTGATCTGTTGGCTGCTGATGCTGGCGACGCCGAAGCTCATGAAGGTGTTCGGCGTGACCGGCGCCAATGTGATGAACCGCTTGTCCGGTGTGATTCTCGCGGCGCTCGCGGTGCAGTTCATCGTCGACGGCATCCGCGGCAGCTTCGTCATCTCCTGAATTTATCTCTGCGGGCCGGGCGGCGCACCGACGGCTTCCTTGATGCGGGGGACGTCCACGTAGTCGCGCGGCTCGGCCATGTTGGCCTCGACCTCGGGCCCTGAAAAAAGCTCATGATCCGCGACTTCGCTCAGTGCCTCGAAACTCGAACGCAGGGCCTGCGAGCCCTCATGCTGGTAGGCGTTTTGCGCCTGCGGTTTGCAGCTCATCGTCAGCAGCTTCGTGATCATTTCGCCGACCATCTTGTTCGACTCCTCGACCTGCGCTGCGCTGACGTTCGACATGGACTTGACGGCCGGATGGCTCGAGGCGGTCGCGTACAGCCAGCGCATCAACGCGCCGCGATCGTCCGGCGTCGTCGCGCCGATCAGGCACTTGCTCAACGCCTCGGTGTAGGTTTCTGCAGACGCCGGAACGCTGGCCGCCAATGCAATACCCGCCACCAGGATGGAAAACGATTTCATTGAGGTCGGCTCCTTCGGATCGATGCCACTGGCGATGCGGCAGTCTAGCGCTTCTGAAAGGCGAGATCCCAGACGCCGTGACCCAGGCGTGCGCCACGGCGCTCGAAGCGCGTCGGCTGCCGGAATGCGGGTCGCTCGACGAAGCCCGAGTCCGAACTCGCCGATACCAAATCCGGCTCGGCATTGCACACCGCCAGCATCTGCTGCGCATAGTCCTCCCAGTCGGTGGCCAGTCGCAGCGTCCCGCCCGCGCGCAGCTTGGCAGCCGCCAATGCCGCGAAGCTCGCGCCCACGAGGCGTCGTTTGTGATGACGTTTCTTGTGCCACGGGTCTGGAAAGAAAACCAGGATCTCGTCGAAGGACGCATCGTCGATGCGCTCTTTGAGGACATCGACGGCGTCGGTAACGATCACGCGTAAATTCTTCAAGTTGCGCTCCTGCGCCCGCAGCAGCAGTCGCCCGACGCCGGGCCGGTGCACTTCGATACCCAGATAATCCCGCTCCGGGTGTGACTCCGCCAGAGCGCCAATCACCTCACCGGTACCGAACCCGATCTCGAGACAGCGCACGGCATCGCGGCCGAACGTCGCCGTCAGATCGAGCGCGCCCGCGTTGTCGATCCCGTACTGTGGCCATAGCTCTTTGAGTGCCCGCTCCTGCGCGACGGTCGCGCGCCCGGCGCGCAGTACGAAGCTGCGAATACGACGTGCGTTCTGCATGGGCGCAAAGTGTGCCTGATATGATTCCGCCATGCGCAAGAGCTGGCTGGGTATATGGGCTTTCATGCTGATAGCCTCCGGCTGCGTCGGACTGCCCACGCACGTGCACAAGACCCAGAGCTTTTCGCTTGCGAATCCCGCCAGCACCGCGCTCGGCCGTCTGACCGCGGCGGATGCAACCGCCAAGAATCTGTCCGGCTTCCACCTGCTCGTGTCGGGTGACGAGGCGCTCGCGAGCCTCATCGCGCTGGCCGACCATGCGCAGCGCACGCTCGACGTGCAGTACTACATCATCCATCAGGACGACTCGACCCGCGCGCTGCTGCACCACGTACGTCTCGCGGCCGAGCGCGGCGTGCGCGTGCGCGTGCTGGTGGACGATCTCAACACCGCAGGTGAAGACCGGCGCTTCATGTTGTTGAGCCAGCTGCCGAATGTCGAGGTGCGCGTATTCAATCCCTTTCCGGGCGGCCGCTTCGCCCTCTGGACGCGCATGCTGGTTTCGGCGTCCGACATCCCGCGCATCAATCACCGCATGCACAACAAGCTGTTCGTCGCCGACAACGCGCTCGCCATCACCGGCGGCCGCAATATCGGCGATGCCTATTTCACGCGCGACACCAACAACAATTTCATCGATCTCGACGTCGTCGCGGCAGGCGAGGTGGTGCCGCAACTGTCGGCCACCTTCGATGCTTTCTGGAACAGCAAGTACGCCTATCCCATCGGTTCGCTGGCGGCTGCCGCCAGCCGCGAGGCCGCCCCCAAGCCGTTCGTCGAGCCCGACATGGGTCCGAATGCCGATTGGCTGGCCAAGCAGCTCGACGCGCATCGCCTCGACCTCATCTGGGTACCGGCCACGGTACTGGCCGACGGGCCTGCGAAGATCGCCAGCGAAACCGCGCCCAACGAAGAAGTCACCATTGCGCATGATATCGGCGCGCTCATCAGCTCGGCGCAGCATGAGCTCATCATCATCTCGCCGTATTTCGTACCGGGCAAAGACGGCCTCGCGCGCATCCGCGAACTTGCCCGTAAAGGCGTGCGGATCCGCATCCTGACCAACTCGCTCGCCGCCACCGATTCGCCGCTGGTGAATACGGGCTACGCACGCTACCGGGTGGAGTTGCTCAAACTCGGCCTGGATCTGCGCGAGGTGCGGCCCAAACTCGGTCAGCGGCGCGCGCGCTTCCATCCCTTCAAGAGCTCGAACGCGAGTCTGCATGCCAAGGCCATCGTCATCGATCAACGCACCGTGTTCATCGGTTCCATGAACATGGACGCACGCTCGGCGAAGACCAACAGCGAACTCGGTCTGGTGTTGCGCAGTCCCGACATCGGCCGACAGGTGATCGGACTGCTCGACGATCTGGACGTCGATGGGTCGTATCAGCTGTCGCTCAAGGACGGCAAACACGTCGTCTGGACCAGCGGCGATCCTGGCGAGGAACGGCATTGGGAGGTCGACCCCGAAACGACCCTGGTGCAGCGGCTGTCGCTCAAGCTGCTGGCGCCGTTCGCGCCGGAAGAACTGCTTTAGCGCAGCTCAGGTCGCGATGCGCAGTGTGCTCATGTGGTCGCGCACCCTGCCGCGAAAGCCTTCGCTGCTCGTCACCGTAATGCCGCCGGCCAGCACCAGGATGTAGTCGCCGCGCAGCGTGCGGTTCACTTCGCGCACGTAGTTCATGTTCACGAGGCACGAGCGGCTGATACGCAGCATCGGCTGCGAGCGCAGCGCCTGCTCTGCCTGCGTGAGCGTACTGCGCGCGTGGTAGCCATCCTTGCCCACGCGGATGATCACATAGTTGCGGTCCGCCTCGATCATCTCCACTTGCGCCGCGTCGATGATATGCGAGTGACCGTTGAACTCCGCCAGGAGTCGCGGCTTGTCCTCGGTCTGCTGCCGCACGCCGCGCTCGAGCTGCGCCAGCAATCCGGTGAGCGCGGTCTGACGCTCGGCCGGTCCCGCCGTCTGGTGGCGTGGCCTGACACGTGCCAGCGTCTTGCGGAATCGCTCCTGGTCGAAGGGTTTGAGCAGGTAGTCGACCGCGCACACTTCGAAAGCCTCGAGCGCGTAGGTGTCGTAGGCGGTCACGAACACGAGTGAGGGCAGTGTCGCGGGCTCGAGCGCGCGGGCGAGTTCGATACCGTTGAATGGATCCATCTGAATGTCGAGGAACAGCAGTTGCGGCGCGCGCGTCCGGATGGCGCTCAGCGCGGCCTCGCCGTCACCGTACTCGCCGATGACTGTCAGATCGCCTTCCGCCTGGCAGTATTCGCGCAGCGTCCGGCGTCCCGCGTATTCATCGTCGACGATCATCACGTCCATGCTGCGTTCCACCTCACGTCGAACTGCCGACCCACTTGTTCGGCCGATAGGGCTCGGCCAGCATCGCCTCGCGTGCCGCGGGCGGTGACTCGCGCAGCGCCGGCATGGACAGTTCGCTCAACCACTCGCCGTCATAGCTCGACGTATTGAGCGTGGCGCGTCCCTCGAATTGCACCGCGACGCGCTCGCGCACATTGCGCAAGCCGATGCCGCCGTCGCTGGCGGTGCGTTCCGGCGCGACCGTATTGACGATGCGAACCGTCAATACATCGGCGGCCACGCCCGCGGTCACGATGATTTTCACCGCGCCC
This sequence comes from uncultured Steroidobacteraceae bacterium, assembly GCA_964658805.1. Taxonomy (GTDB): domain Bacteria; phylum Pseudomonadota; class Gammaproteobacteria; order Steroidobacterales; family Steroidobacteraceae; genus Bog-1198. The sequence continues at coordinate 14,354 of CAZZZU010000017.1, read as the reverse complement.
TGATGGCCTGCGAGGCCGTGGACCACCGCGTTCTCGATCAACGGCTGCAAGATCAGGCTCGGCACCCACACCGCCGGCAGGTCGGTGGGATTCGGCAGGTGCACCTGCAGACGGTCCTCGAAGCGCCGCTGTTGCAGGTCCAGATACAGGCGCGCGAATTGCAGCTCATCGGCCAGCCGCGAGAAGTCGCGCTCACCGGCGTTCAGCAGGCGCCGCAACAGGTCGGCCAGCTGCACCACCATGGCCTGGGCGCCCTTGGGATCCCACTCGATGTAGCCACGGATGGTGTGCAACAGATTGAACAAGGTGTGCGGCGAGAGTTGCATGCGCAGTGCAGCGAGGCGCGCCGCGCTCCACTCCCGTTCGAGCGCCGCCACGCGCAGTTCCGAATCGCGGAATCTCGAGTACATCGCCGCCCCGGTCACGAGCGCGAGACCGAAGCCGTAGGCGGGCAGCACATTCACGAAACTCGCGAGCCAGAACGTCAGAAATAACGGATCGCCGAACGTATAGATATGGGTCAGCCCGACTTCGCGCAGGTCGGCCCGGCCCAACATGCTCTGTGCAAGGATCAGCGCCGGATAGGCCAGCGCTGCAAACACGGTCGCCAGGATCAGCTGCAGCGGCAGCGTGAGCCAGAGCGGCCGCCACTGTACTTTGAGGGCAGCCCAATAGGACACCAGCAACATCGGCCACATGAACAGATGCTGCAACAGGCGCGAATCGGACGGCGCGAACAGGGGGATGTCGGTGACGTAGGCAATGCCGACCCGCATGCTGTAGCCGTACAACATGTCCGAGATCGTGACGTACAACCAGAACAGCGAGCCTACGCCGAGCGCCTGCCGCAAACTCAAGCCGACTGGGTCGCGCAACATGGCCGCAAGCCTACCGCAAGCGGCGCCGGAAAGGCCTGCGAACCGCGCCGCCGCGGGACGAAATCGCACCTTTGCGGGACGAGTACGAAGCGCGTCCGCAGACGGGCGGTGGCGGTCGGGTGTCTCATGAAGCCGTCGAGAAACGGTTTCACCACGGGTCACTCGGGAGACAAGGACCATGATCAATTTCAAAGTTGCCACGTTGCTGACGGCAGGGGCCATCGGGTTCCTCGGCGCCGGCGTCGCCTCGGCGCAGGAAGCTGTGCCGCAGATCACCATTCATTACAACGCCGCCGCGCTCGATTCCGACGCCGGCGCGAAGCAGGTCTATCGACGCATCAAAGCGGCCGCGGAAGAAGTCTGCGGCGGCGCGACCACCAGCGGCCTGCCCAGCTACGGCGTGGTGCAATGCCGCCGCCAGGCAGTCGACACAGCGGTCGCCACCATCCACAACACGCGCCTCGCGGCGCTCTCGTCGCGCGTCAAGGCGGGTTGAGATTGACGTTTCCGCGACCACTCGCAGGCGCGAGCGCCACCGTGAGCTGCACCACCGTGACGTCGCCATCCTGCGAGCTGGTCGCATCTGCCGGCCGCGCCTGCCGCAATGGCTCGCCGTCGGCGGGCAATCCATAGCTGACATCGGCGCCCGTCAAACGCACCTCCGCTGCGTCCCTGATGTCGAAGGCGACATCCACGCCGCCTTTCGGCAGGTTCGAAAAATCCAGCCGGGTGGCGCCCTGCGCGCCCGCGCGTAACTCGAACTGCTGCGACCCCGCGGTCGTCAGGCTGACCGCGCGGAGCACGTGGGCCTGCGGCGGAAAGACGATGAATGCGCGCGGCGCATGCCGTGCCGATTCGAGATGCACGACGTAGTGATGCTGCGCATGTTCCTTGACGGTCAACAGCGGTGCGGCAAGTTCCGGGTGAAAGGGCGCGGTCGCATGCCAGACGTGCTCGCTTTGCTCGAAGCGCGCGGCAGCGGCTACGGCGTGCGGCAGCCGGCGCCCTGACGAGACAACCAGCCACTCGGCACGCTGCCGGTCGACGTCCACGCGATAGGTGAAGTTGAGCCGCATCGGCCACGCCGCCGAATAAGTGGGCAGCAGCAACGTCAGGGCGACGCCGATGACCGCCGCCGCCATCGAGACGCCCGCGAGACGGGCGCGCGCACGTCGCGTGGCGGCGCTCAGCGCAGGCAGCAACAAGAGCGTGGCGAGACTCGCCGCGAACGCATCGATCGGCCAGGCCGGCGAACCGAGCGCGGTATACAACATCAACAACACCGGCAACAGCACGCCAGCCGTCAGCAGTGCAGGTACGACGACCGCAAGATCGGTTTGCCAGGGTGATGCCGGCGCCGGCAGCGTGCGCCGCCAGATATGAACGATGCCCGGCGCGGCGGCCGCGCACAGCGCGAACGCCGCGATCAGTGCGATGAAACAGGTGCCAGGGGCCATCACAGCGAGCACCAGGGCAAGGCTCTGCATCGTCAGCGCCGCGCCGCACCAGCCGCCCCAGAAGCCCGCACGCCGCTGCGCCGCCATGCTGCAGCCGCTGCCCACCGCCAATGCCAGGGCGACGCAGGCGATGGTCATGGGCAACGGGTGCGCGATGAACGGGCTGCCGTTCAGGGCCGGCAACAAGCCGGCCCAGGTCAGTGTGCCGACCAGCAAGCCCGCCGCGATCGCGCCACCGCTCAGGTGCACGAGCGCAAACAACGTACCCCATAGAATCTGCCGCGCACCCACCTGCCGCCGTGCCAGCAATACGGCGCCGAGCAGCACGCCGAAGAGCAATGCGACCACGGCGGCCGGCACGCATGCGGACGCGGGCCATTGCACCAGGCCGCGCGTGAACAGGTCAAAATACACCGCCTCGCCGCCGGCCGCCCGCAGGTTCGCACGCCGGCCGAGCGCCGTCAGCATCGCCAACGCGTTGCTGCCCTGCTGCTGCAAGCTGCTTAACGCCACATGCTCCGCGTCATCTTGCGGTGTGTGGTAATTGCCCTCGCCGCCGATATAGGCAAAGTTGAAACCCTGCATGCCGGCGCGCTTGAAAATGCTGAAGTCGGTGTTGTTGGGCAGCGCCTGGTACGCGAAGTAGAACAGCGAGTTGGTCATCGGACGGGCGATCGACGCGCCGTACAGTTGCATGGACCAGCGATTCGCGCTGCCGGTTTCGAACATCAGGCTCGGGCCGTGGGTGCCGCGGGCCTCCAGATTGACCGCTGCCTTGATCCGGCCCGCGAGCGGATGGTTGCGGACGAAGAGTTCCGCCCCGAGCAGGCCCGCTTCCTCGCCATCGGTGATGAGCAACACGACCGGGTGCCGGAGTTTCGGCGCCAGCGTCAGAACGCGGGCGATCTCGAGCACTGCCGCGACGCCGGCGCCGTCGTCCGACGCCCCCGCGCCCGCCGGCACCGAATCGTAATGCGCCGCGAGCAACACCGCATCACCGTCGCCGCCACCTTTGAGATACGCCACGATATTGGTCGGCGCACCGCAGACCCCGAAGTCGCTGCACACCCAACCTGACTCGAGTTCGGTCACATAGCCGAGTTCCCACAGGGTGCTCACGATGGCGCCGCGTACCCGCGCATTTTCCGCGGACCCGATCGGATGCGGCGCCGCATTGCCGAGCAGACCCAGCAAAATGGCATGCGCGCGGCGCGCCGAGAACTCGGTCGGTGGCGCTTCTTTCGGGGGGAGCGTCGGAGCGCGATAGAGAGGGAGACCGACGGCGAGCAGCAGCGCGAAGCCCGCGAGGCTCAGGAAGAGGGCGCGGTTGCGTCCGCTCAACATTTCAAGCGGCGTTGAGCTTGTCGTCCTCGTAGCGCTTGATGCCCTCCATGATTTCCCGATGCGCGTCCTCGACGCCCATCCATCCCACCACCTTGACCCACTTGCCGCTCTCGAGGTCTTTGTAGTGTTCGAAGAAATGCTGGATCTGCTTCAGTCGGACTTCGGGCACGTCCTTGACCGTCTTCCAATAAGAATAAAGCGGGCAGATATCGTCCGTCGGTACGGCCAGCAATTTGGCGTCGCCACCGGCCTCATCGTCCATTTGCAGCAAACCGAGCGCGCGGCAACGCACGACCACGCCCGGCACCAGCGGAAATGGCGTATGCACCAGGACGTCGACCGGATCGCCGTCGTGCGAGATGGTCTGCGGCACGTAGCCGTAGTTGGCCGGATAGTGCATCGCCGTCATCATGAAGCGGTCCACGAACAACGCGCCGGAGGCCTTGTCCACCTCGTATTTGATCGGGTCCGCGTTCATGGGGATTTCAATGATCACATTGAATTCCTTGGGAACGTGGTGCCCCGCAGTCACGTCGTTGATGCTCATAGGGGGCGTACTATAACCCTATATCAATCGACCACGATGGACTGTGGTCCATTCCCTGTAGCCACTGCGGGAATTGTAAGGGCGCTCAACGTACCGCCCGCGCCGATGGCGAATGCGGAGAGGCTATTGGAATCATGGTTCACCACGTAAAGAAACTGCCCCGATGGGTCCGTGGTCACGCTGACCGGGAACGATCCCACGTTCACGGTCGCGATGACCGACAGTGACCCTGTCGTCGGCGTGATCGAGTAGCTCGTCAGCTGATTGGCAGCGGTGACGTTGGCCACGAACACGAAGCGTCCGCTGGGATCCACCGCGACCGCCTCCGGGCTCGAGCCGATTGCCAGCGGCGAGCCCGTGACCGCCGACAGGCCACCCGTCGTGTTGATGGCATATTCCGAAACGCTCTTCGCGGTTTCATTCGCCACATACGCGAAGGTGCCGGTGGGATCGATGGCGAGCGACACCGCGCCTGCGCCGGCGGCAAAGGGCGAGCCCGCCACCGGCGTGAGCACGCCGGTCTGTGCATTGATCGCGAACACGCTCACCGATCCCACTGCGTTCGCGACGTACACAAAATTCCCATCTGGATCGATACTGAGCGAACGCGGTTGCGCTCCCACATTCACCGTCGCAACGCTCAACGCACTCAACTGCCCGGACGCGAGTGAATAGCAGGACACGGTGCTGTCAGCGCTGTTCGCCACGTACGCATAGCGGCCGAGTGGGTCGATGGCGATGGCGACGGGTGCGCTACCGGAGGCCGCGGCGAAGTTGACGAGCGCGGGCGTCCCGGCGCTCGGATCGATGGCGTAGACCGTGATGCTGTTGGAGCCTTTGTTGACCGCGAAGAGATATGTGCCATTCGGGTCGAGGCCGAGCGCCACCGGCTGGGTCCCCGCATCGACGAACGGCGATCCCGCCATGGCCGTCAGATTGCCGCTGGTCGCATCGATGGTGTACGCCGAAATGGTATTCGACAGCGTGTTCGCGACGTAGGCAAAGCGACCCGATTGCGAACACGACACCAATACATGGGTGACACTGGCCTTGTCGATGCTGCCGGCACCGTTGCGCACCGAGCACGTCTGCGCGGGATTCGTGGGTTGGGTCTGCACGATGACGGCATAGGCCGAATCATTGGCAAGGCCGTTGGAGAAGGTAAAGACGCCGTTGGCGCCGATGCTCACCGAATCTCCGGCGCCGTCCTGCAGTACCAGACCGGATCCTTGCAGACCCGTAACCGTACCGCCCACCGTATACTTCGTGCTGAAGCCATCGAAGGTACAGCTTGCGAGAGCCATCCCGGTCAGCCACATCATGAAGCAGAGTTTCTTCCCCACGCTTCATTGTAAGCTGCCGCTCTTGCCGGTCAACCCATGCCCGAGTATGCCGTTGGAGTTGTGTATGACGAATGAAATCAGTTGCCGTTTGTTGCTGCTTGCCACGGCGGCATTCGCGATCGGCGTGTCTCCCACCGCGGCATTGGCCGCCTTGGGCGAGCCGGAAGCCTCCGTGCAACAGGAAGCGACGCAATTCCAGGGCTCGATCAAGACGGCGCAGCGCTTCGGCGTGCGCGTGCACGAGATTATGTCGCCTACCGGCACCACCGTGCGGGAGTTCGTGGGCACCGATGGCAACGTCTTCGGCATCGCGTGGCGCGGCCCGATGATGCCGAGTCTCAAGCTGATGCTTGGCAATTATTTCCCCGCCTACCGCGAAGCCGCGCAGGGCATCAAGACCGATCATCGACATCTGCAGCTTCGTACCGCAGAGCTCGTCGTGCAGATGCGTTCGCGGCTGCGCGATTATTCTGGTGTTGCCTATCTGCCGCAGCGTTTACCCGGCGGGGTCGCCATCGGAGATCTGCTGTGATTCGCCGAATCATTCTGTGTGGTGCCGCTGCGCTGATCGCAGCGTGTGGCGGTGGTTCAGGCTCGGCAAGCAACCCGGTCACGCCGCCTGTCACCCCGCCGGTGACGAGCAACAATGTCGTCGCAGTGGTCGTGGACGCCGGGCCGAACGGCAACAGCGTCAACACCCTGTTCACGACCATCACGGTTTGCGTGCCCGGCAGTACTACCGCGTGCCAGACGATCGATCACATCCAGATCGACACCGGCTCGTATGGTTTGCGGTTGCTGGCGCCTGCGCTCAACCTCACCCTGCCCGTGCTCACCGCCGGCAGCGGCGACGCCCTGCTCGAATGCGTCAATTTCGTCGATGGCTATACCTGGGGACCCGTTGCGGCGGTCGATCTCACCATCGGTGGCGAGTCGGCGAGCAACGTCGCGGTGCAGGTCATCGGTGATCCGCGTTATCCCAACGTGCCCGCAAATTGCTCGACGGATTTCACCACCGGCAAGAGCGGCACCGAAGAGGACACGGTCGCGACATTCGGTGCCAACGGCATACTCGGGATCGGCGCGTTCATCCAGGATTGCGGCCCCGGCTGCGTCAACCCGGTGCTGCCCACCACGACCATGAACTATCCTTACTTCTCGTGCAGCGCCACCGCGTGCGTCCAGACCGCTGTGCCACTGTCTGCGCAGGTGCAGAATCCCGTGGCCCTCTTCCCGGTCGATAATAACGGCACCATCATCGAGCTGCCGGCGGTCGCGGCCAGCGGTGCGGTCACCCTCACGGGCTCATTGATCTTTGGCGTCGGGACGCAATCGAACAACTCGAGCAATGCGACCGCAACCTTGACGCTCAATCCTGACACGGGCGACTTCACCACCAATTACAAAGGCAATCAGTTGGACAGCTTTCTCGACACGGGATCGAACGGAATTTATTTCATGGACTCCACCATCCCCAGTTGCACACAGACGGGTCTTGCGGATTTTTACTGCCCGACCAGCACGCTGAACTTGAGCGCGACGCTCATCGGCGAAAACAATGCGCAGTTCGCGCAAGCCTTCGTCGTCGCCAATACGCAAACACTGCTCGCTGCCAATCCGACCTATAACGTCGAGCCGGCGTTGGCGGGCTCCACGCCGCCGACGCTCAATGCGCCGAACGGCTCCTTCGATTGGGGCCTGGCGTTTTACTACGGCAAACGGGTGACGACGGTGACGGAAGGGGTGACCACGTCGGCAGCGTCGGGACCCTACGTAGCGTTCTGATAAACTGGTTTCATGGAACGTATTGCGCCCTCATCGCACTCGGTCGCGACCGGTGTTGCGGTCGAGTACGCCACCGCTCTAGAGCTCATCACTCGTCCGCCGGAGTGGTGGCGCGGCGTATTGGGCGTGGCCGGATTCGGCGGGATACCCAAGGTCAGTGTGGCTGTGCCGATCACGGCGAGTGGCACACCCGTGCTCGCGGGCGACGCCGATCGGTGTGAGGTATGGCGCGCTGTCGGCGGTGACGGTTCGTTTGCCACACGCATCTTCCGTGGCTTGATCCATTATCGATGCGGCAACGGCCTGATGTTCGGCTGCCTGCGCATCGAGGAACAGTCCGGCCTCCTGCATGCCACCGACACGGCCTACCAAAGCCTGTTTGCGCTGTTGGAGCAGACCGGTTATCGACATCTGGTGCGCATCTGGAACTACGTACCCGACATCAATCGGGATGCGGATGGTGAAGAGCGCTATCGCCATTTCAACGCCGCGCGGCAGCGGGCGTTCCGCGAATCGGGGCGCGCAACCGTGGGCACGGTGCCCGCCGCCAGCGCATTGGGCTCACCGGCCGGCAGTCCGCTCTCGATTTATTTCATCGCTGCGCATCGCGCGGCGCGCATGATCGAGAATCCGCGCCAGACCAGCGCGTATCACTATCCGCCCCAGTTCGGTCGCCACAGCCCGATCTTTTCGCGTGCCTGCCTGTGGGGCGATCAGGAAATGAATCTGTTCATTTCGGGAACCGCCAGCATCGTCGGTTTCGACACCATGCACGAGGGTGACGTCGTCTTACAGACACAAGAGACGCTGGCCAACATCGGCGCGCTGCTCGATGAAGCCAATCGGCTCGCCGGGGCGCAACGATTTGGCCTCGAGGATTTGCGGCTCAAGGTGTATGTGCGCCGGCCTGCGGACCAGGCGGCCATCGCGGCAGTTCTCACCGCGCGCGCCGCCTTTCACACGGCGCCCGTGTATCTGCAGGCCGACGTGTGTCGTGAAGCCCTGTTGGTGGAGATCGAAGCCGTCGGCATGGCGGCGTCGCCTTGAATTGAATTGCGTCGCGCGGCGCGTTACTGCTGGTAGCGAAAAGACTTGTCCGGATAGGGCGGTGGCGGTGGCACGGGCCGCGGGTCACGCTGAATGTCTTCCTGCAATAACTGAATGGCGCGGTCGAGTTGTGCATCGTCGCCGGCGGCGCTCGCATGCGGCAGATTGTCGACGACGATGTCGGGATCGACGCCGTGACCTTCGATGAGCCACTGGCCGTCCGGCGTGTAGACGCCGATCTCTGCAGCGGTCGCGATACCGCCGTCGGCCTCGAAATTGTTCGCACTCAGCCAGATCTCTCCGCCCCAGGTGCGGGTCCCGACCGTCTTTCCCAAATGGAAGTGCTGAAACCCGGCCGTGAATGCCTCGCCGTCCGACGCCGTTTCCTGATCGCACAACACGACGATGTGGCCGCGAAAGGCGTACTGCATGTTCCAGGAAGTATCGCCAACCCGCGGCTGGAAATAGAACCAGGCCTGCCGCAGCAGCCTGGCGAGCAACCACGAGTCGATGTTGCCGCCGTGATTGTGGCGCACGTCGATGATGAGTCCCTGGCGTGCGAACACCGGGTAGAAATCCCGCGTCCACTGCGCGATGTCGTTCGGTCCCATGGCACGCAGATGCAGATAGCCAATCCGTGCCTGCGATACGTCCTCCACCCGCAGTCGCCGGGTGTATTCCCATTCGGCGTAGCCCAGTCGGGCTTCCTCCTCGGCGCGCAGCGGCGTCACCAGTACCTCACGCACGTCGCCGCTCGGACCTTTCACCCGCAGCAGCACCGGCGTGCCCGCCTTGCCACGCAAGGCCGCGCGTTCGTCCGCAAAGGACAACGCGCTGTCGCCGTTGATGCCGATGATGATCTCGCCGTCGCGCACGCGCGACTCCGGGCGCGCCAGCGGTGCGGCCTCGTCCGGCAGATCCGGATCATGCAGGTAAACATGCTCGACCAAGAACCCGCCGGCGGACTCGTCGCGTCGCAGGCGCGCGCCTAATCCGGCCAGATCGATCGTGTCGGTTGCATGCCGTTCGTCGCCGCCGTGCACGAAGGTATGCAGTGCGGACAGCTCGCTGACCATCTGTGCGATGACCTCGTTGAGCTCGGCGCGGTCGGACACCCGCTCCACCAATGGCAGGTACCGATCCCGCATGGCCGGCCAGTCGACGCCGTGCATGTGGCGGTCATAGAAATAATCGCGCTCCAGTCGCCAGGCATCCAGGAAGATGCCGCGAAATTCAGCGCGCGGCGTCGTATTGAATTCCCAGCGCGACAGGTCGATGGCCGCCTTGCCCAGGGCCTTTGGATCGTTGAAAGCAGCCGCCTTGACGTCCGCATCAAAAATATAAAAATCATGCTCCTTCGCAATCAGTATTTTCTTGCGGTCGAGCGACACTTCGAATTTCTTGATGTCGTGCGCCACGGTATCGAGTTCATCGCCCTGGTTGGCGATGTCCAGGCATTGCAGCGAGGTCTTGGGCGGGACCTCTTCGTTCCGAGTGCTCCAGCACAAGCGCTTGTCCGTGGCCTGCAGGGAATCGTAGTTGCCGGGCGGCGCCGGAACCTCCGCCAGCCGTTCATTGAGATGCGCAAAGTCGATGTGCACCTCGATCTTTTTATCGCTCTTCGGCTTATCGCTCTTCGGCGCTTTCACATCCGTCGGCTTCTTGGGCTCCTGGTCCGGATGCAGCTCGTCCGGCAGCATGAACGGCGAGCGCACGCCCGCGACCAGCGCCACCTGGTAGATCTTCAAGGTGCGATCGAAGAACGGATCGGGTGCGCGCGGACCCCAGGGTGATTCCACCGAGCTCTTCAGGTTTCGATCGGACAGGAAGTAGAGCCACTTGCCGTCGCTGCTCCAGGCCGGCGCGATGCTGTCGTAGCGATCCGATGTGATCGCGTTGACCTCGCCCGATTCCAGACTGACGATCTTGATCTGCTGAAACTGATTCGGTGCGGGCTCGACGAAGGCCAGCCAACGGCTGTCCGGCGACCAGGTGGGATACGCGATATCGTCCACGCTCGATTGCACGATGCGCTTGTCGCGTTTGCTGCTGACGTCGTAAATCCAGAGTCGATGGTCCTTGTCGAGGTGCGCAAGCCACTTGCCGTCGGGCGACGGCACGCCATCCCAGCGCAGCACCTTCGCATCGCGGGTCCACTGCTCCGCAGGCCCCACGCCATTGGCCGGGAATCTCCAGAATTCGGTCTCGCCGCTTTGCGTCGACAGGACGATCAGACTCTTGCCATCCGGCATGAAGCGCGCGTCGCGGTAGCGCACGGCCGAGTCGCCGGCGATCTTGACGATGCGTCCGCCGCGCGCCGGGAGTGTAAACACCTCGCCCCGGGCGGCGAACACCGCGCTGCTACCGTCCGGCGCGATATGCACCGAGCTCAGATAGTTGACCGGCCGCTTCACCCAGTGATCGCGCAGCTGATCGAAATCAGACACCAGCGCGATCGGAATGATTCGCTCCTGGCCGGTGGCGAGGTCGAGAGACCAAAGATCGCCGCCGCAGGCATACACCACGTGGCCCGCCGACAAAGAGGCCGTCTCGATGTCGAAGCCTTTCTGATGGCTTTCCTGGCGGGCGCCTTTGCCGTCGGTACCCATCGACCAGACGTTCATGACGCCGTCGCGATCCGAGAGGAAATAAATCTTGTCGTCATGGAACATCGGCGCGCTGGAGGTGCCTTGCCATTCACCCGTCAATAGCGTGGCCTCGTGACTGCCATCAAAACGCCAGATACCCTCGGCACCGCCGCCCTGATAGCGTTTGGTGACGCTCGGCTGTTTGCGCCAGCGGGTGAAGAACAGCGTCTTGCCGTCGCCCGAGTAGGTGGCCTGATTGCCTTGTGCCAGCGGCAGAATGTCGCGCTCACCGTGCGCACCCAGCAATACCAATTTCGGATCCGGCAGCGTGGAGAAGCGCGCAGTGCTCACCAGCAGGCGGCCGTCCGGCGTCCATGCGGCCGGCGTGGCATCACCGCTCCAGGTGCGACGCTGCGGCACGCCGCCGCCCAGCGGCATGGTGTAGACCTCACGCGGCCCCTCGTAGTGGGCGACGAATGCCACGGTCGTGCCGTCGGGCGAAATCCGCGCCATGGATTCCTCACCGGTGTTGGACGTCAGGCGTCGCGCCGTGCCACCGGTAATACCCACCGTCCACAAATCGCCCTCGGTGGTGAAGACCACCGAATCGCCGTGCACGGCGGGGTATCGGTAGTAGCCGTTGTGCGCGGCTGCAGCGGCGGTGCTCAAGGCAAAGGTCAAAACACAAGTCGCAGCAAAGGCGGCGGTCAAATGCATACTGGGTGGATCTCCTGCTCCTGCGAATGATTACACAGCACGGCATGCTAATCTGGAAATGCCGCTGAGCTGATCGCGGTCATCATCGGGGAGCTGTATAAATGAGGATGAGTTTGAGCGTGGCCGTCGTGTTGCTGCTGACGGCGCGAGGGACCCTCGCCGCGGCGCCGCCGGCCGCACAGTCGCTGGAGCAGGCGTTGAGCGTCATTCAGTCGCATCGCTTCGTTGATTTGACGCATTCATTCGAGCCCGGCATTCCGCATTGGAAAGGCGCGCCCGACGAGAGCGTGAAACTGTTGTATACGGTGGACAAGGACGGCTTCCGGATCAACGAGTACTGCCACATCGGCCAATGGGGCACCCATGTCGATCCGCCGGCACACTTTCACACCGGCAAGAAATCCGTCGACCAGATCGAGCCCAAGGACATGATGATGCCGCTGGTGGTGCTCGACGTGCACGACAAGGTGGCGAAGAACCCGGACTACACGCTCACGCTCGAGGACGTCAAAGCCTGGGAGGCCCGTCATGGTCGTATCCCGCGCGGCGCCTTCGTTGCCATGCGCACTGATTGGTCAAAGCGCTGGCCCGACAACGCGAGGCTCGCCAACGCCGACGCGTCCGGCACGTTCCATTATCCGGGTTGGAGCATGCCGGTCCTGAAGCTGCTCTATGAAGAACGCGGCATCACCGCATCCGGTCACGAGACCACGGACACCGATCCGGGCATACAAACCACCAAGGACGATTACTCGTTGGAATCCTATATTCTCGGCACCAACCACTATCAGATCGAGATGCTCGCCAATCTCGATCAGGTGCCGGAGGCAGGTGGGCTCGTGTTCATTACTTTTCCCAAGGTGCAGGACGGCTCGGGCTTTCCGGCGCGCGTCATCGCGGTGGTGCCATGAGCGCGTTCAATCCACCGATCGAATACGCCGAAGCAGCGCCTGAGGTGCGCGCGGTGTACGACGACATCATGGCGACGCGCAAGACCGACTGGGTCAATAATTACTGGAAGGTGCTCGCGCATCATCCGCCCACCCTGCGCCGCATGTGGCAGAACTCCAAAGAAGTGATGGGACCGGGCGCCCTTGACCCGCTCACGAAAGAACTGATTTACATGGCTGTGAGCGTCACCAACGCCTGCGGGTACTGCATCGCCTCGCACGGCGCAGCGGCCCGCAAGAAAGGCATGACGCCGGAGCAGCACGCAGAACTGGTGGCCATCATCGGCCTCGCCAACGAAACCAACCGCCACGCCGCGGCCCTTAACCTCCAGGTGGACGAACCATTCAAATGAGCATCACAGCAGAAGACGCCAAGTTCTATCGTTGGGACGACATTCCGGCCGAACCGTTGAAGGGCGGCATATCGCGCAAGCTCATCTCCACGGAACGGTTGATGGTTGCGCATGTGTATTTCACCAAGGGCGACGATGTCCCGCCGCACAAGCATGAGAATGAACAGATCACTTATATCCTGAAGGGCGCGCTGCACTTCTGGCTGGGGGAGGAGGGCGAACGCGAATTGACCGTGCACGCGGGTGAAGCGCTGGTGATCCCGTCGAACCTGCTGCATCGGGCGCATGCGCTCGAGGACACCCTGGATGTGGATGTCTTCAATCCGCCGCGACAGGACTGGCTCAACGGTAGCGACGCGTATTTAAGGCGTTGAGCACCGCGCGTGAATTCGACGTGGAACCCGGCGTCGCCGCGGCGCTCGCCGACTTCGAAGTGCCGGCGCAGCTCGGCTTTGGCGCCGTGCATGCGCCGGTCATGTTCTCCGCCGATTGGGACGGTGCCTGGAGCCGGGGCCGTCTGCTGCCATACGGGCCGATCGAGATTCTGCCGGGTGCCCGTGCCCTTCAGTATGCCGAACTCGTTTTCGAGGGTCTGAAGGCCTACCGCGTCGGTACCACTCACCCAAGCCTGTTTCGGCCGGAGGAAAACTGGCGGCGGCTGGTGCGCTCCGCAAAGCGACTCTCCATGCCCGAGGTGCCTGAGGCGCTGTTCTTCCAAGCCATCGAAGCCGTGGTCGACGCGTGTCGCGACTTCGTGCCGCGCGAGAGCGGCAAGGCGTTATATCTGCGACCGTTTCTCTACGGCACCGAAGCGGGCTATGTGATCCGCAACTCCACCACGTTCCGTTTCGTGGTGATCGCCAATCCGGTCGAGCCCTATGCCGCGGGCGCCATGCGGGTGGCGATCGAGCGCGACGACGTCCGTGCGGTGACCGGCGGCGTTGGCGCCGCCAAGACCGCCGCCAATTACGCGCAGTCGCTGCGGGCCACCAACGCAGCGGTGCAGCGCGGCTTGACGGTGACCCTATGGCTCGATGCACGCGACAAGCGCTACATCCAGGAGCTGTCGGGTATGAATCTGTTCGCGGTCATCGATGGTGAATTGCACACGCCGACGCTGGATGGCGCCATCCTGCCGGGGGTCACGCGCGATTCCTTGCTCAAGCTTGCGCCCACGCTCGGCCTGCGGGTGCACGAGCGCCGCATCGATATCGACGAACTGCTGGCACAGATCGAGTCGCACGCGTGCACGGAAGTGTTTGCCTGCGGGACCGCCGCCATCGTCGCGCCGATCGCGTTGCTGGCCGATCGTGAGCGAAATGTCGAACCCCTGCACGTCGACGTC
>CAZZZU010000016.1:0-50408 GCA_964658805.1 uncultured Steroidobacteraceae bacterium | reverse complement strand
CGCCAGGGTGCTCAGGCCCATGGGCGTGCGGGCGGTACAAAGCTGCGCGTACAAGCCATGCGCGCCGAAGAGATCGAGGTCAGCGCCGTAGACGTGGTGTGGGTCGGCGAACTGCTCCCCGGTCGGCCCAGGCGGCACCTCGAGCCCTTGCATCCGTCGCAATGCACGCCGATGAAAATCCACGGCGCGTTGCGCGACGGCGCGCCGGCCGCGGACGGTCTGATGATGGAGCACGCTTGCGACGAACAGCACCACGGGCGCGAGCAGCCAGGCGGGCGAAAATTGAGCACGCGCCAAATAACCGACGAACAGCGCGACGAACGCCAGGGCAGCGGCACTGCGTGCCAGTCCCAGGCGCGCATCCGTTCGATCGAGTGTTGCCAGGCGTTGCTCGCGCTCGGCCAGACACTGTGTATATCGATCGGCGGGTTCCACCGCAGAAGTTGACGCGATAATGCCGGCGCACGCAACTATCCGTTCGCTGCCGCAGCGTTTATCCTGCCCGACCGGCATTTACCTTGGAAACCGTTATGCGAATTTTGGCTGTACTCGTGCTTTTCATGACCCCGACCCTGTTGCGCGCGCTGGAGTCTGAAAAGGCACCGGACTGGATCGTCAAGAGCAATAGCTACACCGGCTCGCTGCTCGATGTGCAACTGGAGCACTCGCCGGAGTCAGGCTCAGAGCAGGGTATTGCGAAATTCGACGCCCTGATCTCCAAACCGACATTGGCGGATGAACGCGTGGAGCGGCGCGAACTCGAGGCAGCCTTGAACAAGCTCAAGAGCGCGAAGACGAGCGAGACCGACAAGCGCGTGCTGCAGGACCTCGACATTTTGCAGACCGCCTTCGATCTGCGGTTTCGCAATCAGGATTACAACTGGGCACACGCAGTGCCGTATCTCAATGCCAGCTCGATGATCTTCAGTGGGCTGCGCACGCTGCTCGACGAACAGACCGCTCCTGAACGGCGCAAAGCTGCGATTGCACGCTTGAAGAAATATGCCGGTGTCGAAGGCGGCTACCCGCCGTACACGACTCTGCTGCAGGCGTATGCCCAGGAACAGATGGCGAAGCCGGGCATGGTGTTCCCTTACAAGGGCGAGATCGAAACGGAGCTCGGCCGGAATCCCAATTACCTCAGCGGCATTGCTGATCTGTTCAAGAAGTACAAGCTGACAGGCTGGGAACCGGCATTCGCAAAACTGAAGGCGCAGCTGACTGCCTATGACCAATGGGTGCGGAGCACCATTCTGCCGAAGGCCCGTACCGACTTTAAACTGCCGCCGGAAGCTTATGCGCTGGCCTTCGAGGGCTACGGCATCGACATCCCGCCGGCGCAGGTCGCGACGATGGCACACGCCGCGTTCACGCAGTACCAGGCGGAGATGGCGCCGCTCGCGGCGCAGATTGCCAAGGAAAAACATTTCGCGTCGAGCGATTACCGCGCCGTGGTCGCGGAACTGAAAAAGCAGCAGATCACCGGCACGGCGATCCTGCCGTTCTATGAGAAACGCCTGCAGGACATCGAGAAGATCGTGGCCGCCCAGCAACTGGTGACCCTGCCCGACCGCCCGGCCATCATTCGTCTCGCGACGGCGGCGGAAACGGCGCAACAGCCTGCGCCGCACATGGTGCCGCCGCCCTTCCTGCACAACACCGGCCAACGCGGCGCATTCGTGCTGCCGCTGAATATTCCTTCAACGGATGGCGGTGCGGCCGACAAGTACGATGACTTTACCTATGACGCCGTCGCGTGGACCCTGACCGCGCATGAAGCCCGGCCCGGCCACGAATTGCAGTTCGATTCCATGGTCGAGCAAGGTGTCAGCCTGGCCCGCGTGTTGTTCGCCTTCAACTCCACCAACGCAGAAGGCTGGGGCTTGTATTCGGAATACATCATGCAGCCCTTCGAGCCGGCCGAAGGCCAGCTGCTGACTCTGCAATTGCGTCTGCTGCGTGCAGCGCGTGCCATCCTCGATCCGGAGCTGCAAAGCGGCAAGGTCACGATTGCGCAGGCCTACGACATGCTCGAAAAAGACGTGATGTTGAGTCACGCATTTGCGAAGGAGGAGGTCGAGCGCTTCACTTTCCAGGCCCCGGGGCAGGCCAACAGCTATTTTTATGGCTATACGCGGATCCTGTCACTGCGCAAGGAAACCGAAGCGGCCCTGGGCGCGAAGTTCGATCAGAAGAAATTCCACGACTTCCTGTTGCAGCAAGGGTTGCTGCCCCCGAACCTGATGCGCAAAGCGGTGCTGGAGGATTTCGTGCCGAGTCAGAAGGCTTCGTGAAATGAACGCGGAGAAAGGCGCATGCGGTACACTCTGGCCTTCGGGCGTTCGCCGTTTATTAGAAAGGGAGAATTATGATTAAAACCGTGTTACTCGCGCTGGTCGCGGGGGTGTTCATGTCGACCGTCAACGCACAGGCCGTCGACGCCGTTAAAGAGGCTGGAAGCTCGGTTTCGGAGAAGGCGAAGGAAGGGGCGAGGAATACCAAGGCAGCCGTTGAATCGAACCCTGACAAAGCGGTCGATAAATCCAAAGCGGCCTACCATAAGAGCAAGGCCAAATATCACAAGCACAAGGCGAAGAAAGCCGCGGACGCCGCTATTCATTGATAGCAGGGCCTGAGTTCTCAGGCTGCGTGACAAAGAGTCGGTAAACCCTTTTACCGACTCTCTTGAGCTGCAAACCAATCAGCATAAGGTGTACTCCTGACCTTGTGCCGGTTGTAATCGGGGTCGCCGTCGGTCCACCAGACCGGGCCGCGCTCGCCCAGTGCTCGTTTTGCCACATCCACACGCGATCGAGCACGGTGAACTTCGGCGTCGTTGCGCGCCGATCGCACGTCTCGCCGGGCTTGCATCAACTCGTGTACCAGCAGCTCGCGAGTATCCGGCGCCAGGGAGGGGTTGGACATTCGCCACAACCGCCCCCGGATGACGAAATAACGACCGTCGGGTGTGGTTAGCAACTATTTCGGCCTTCCCGAATAGCCAGCCGCGCTGCGCAGGGCATCGGCGGCCTTGCAGTGGGTACCGTCGGGATCAATCCAGATCCATGAATCGCCATGTTTCCCGGTAATCTTCAGCATCGCAATCCCTCAATGGGTTTTTTCCCAGGATTATAATGCAGTCGAAATCGATTCTGATCCTTTGTCTCTCGATGATCACGGGTGGAGTAGCCGCCGGTGCGGATGTCGACTGGCCGGTCAACGGTGGGCCGTACAACATTCGTTACTCGCCGCTCGCCCAGGTGAACCGCGACAACGTGGCCCAGCTGTCGGTGGCGTGGAGCTACGACTCGCACGACAGCTTCAAAGACTCGGAGATGCAGAGCAATCCCATCGTGGTCGACGGGATGTTGTATGCGACCACCCCGACCATGCATGTGGTTGCGCTCGATGCGACGAGCGGGCGCGAGCTCTGGAACTTCGATCCGTCAGGGGGCTCGAGCCTGCAGCGCCGCTTCCGCCAGCGCGGCGTGACCGTATTCGAAGACCGCGTTTTCGTCACCTACCGAAATTTCCTGTTTGCGCTGGATCGCAAGAGCGGCATCCCCATCGAGGGCTTTGGCCGCGGCGGCAAGATCGACCTGCGCGAGGGTCTGGGTCGACCCGCGGAGACACTCAGCGTGAGTGCCAGCAGTCCGGGCGTGATTTACGAGGACCTGCTCATCCTCGGCAGCACGGTGCCGGAAACCTTGCCGGGCTCCCCGGGGCACATCCGCGCTTTCGATGTGCACACCGGCCAGATGCGCTGGATCTTTCACACCATCCCCTGGCACGGTGAGTACGGCTACGAGACCTGGCCAAAGAACGCTTACAAGATTTCCGGCGGTGCGAATGCGTGGGCGGGACTGACCGTCGATCCCAAACTCGGCATGGTGTTCGCGGGCACCGGTTCGGCCTCTTTCGATTTCTATGGCTCGAATCGCATCGGCGATGATCTCTTCGCCAACTGCGTGCTGGCACTCGACGCCAGGACAGGTCGGCGCGTCTGGCACTTTCAAGGGGTAAGGCACGATACGTGGGATTTGGATTTTCCGGCAGCACCCAGCCTCGTGACGGTCCAGCGGCACGGCAAGCCGGTCGACGCGGTGGCGCAGATTACCAAGCAGGGCACGGTATACGTGCTCGATCGTCGCACCGGCCGGCCGCTCTTTCCGGTGGGCCAGCAGAAAGTACCGGGTTCGCGACTCGACGGCGAGAAATTGGCTCAGGAGCAGCCCTACCCGGTCAAACCACCGCCGTTTGCGCGGCAGGCCTTTACCGAGGACATGGTCACCACCCGCACGCCCGCGGCGCACGACGCCGTGCTCGCGCAACTGCGCTCTCTCGATTCGAAGGGGACCTACACGCCGGAGAGTTTGCGCGGCACGGTGCTGATGCCGGGCACCGACGGCGGTGCCGAGTGGGGTGGTGCCGCCTACGACCCCGCGACCGGGCTGTTGTACGTCAACTCGAATGAGCAGCCGTGGATCATCCGCATGGTGACGCACGATACGACCTCGCTCTACAAGAACAACTGTGCCAGTTGCCACGGCGATCATCTGGAGGGGGCGCCGCCGACCTTCCCGTCGCTCGTGAACATCGGTCAGCGGCGCACGCGCGACGAGTTGAAGACGCTGATCAACGAAGGCGGCGGCCGCATGCCGGCCTTCGATTACCTGGAGAAGAACGTCGACGAGATCGTCGATTTCCTGATCACCGGCAAGGATTCCGGGCAGGTCGATCCGGCGGCCGCGGCACGGGATCCCAACTGGCAGAAGTACCGTAACGAAGGCTACATCTTATTTCGCGATCCGGACGGCTATCCACCGCTGACGCCGCCCTGGGGCACGCTCAATGCCATCGATTTGAACAAGGGTGAGATCCGCTGGCGCATTCCGTTGGGCGAATATCCCGAACTGGTAGCCCAGGGCATGACCGACACGGGCAGCGACAACTACGGCGGGCCGGTGGTGACGGCGAGTGGTCTGCTCTTCATCGCCGCAACGAACTTCGACAAGAAGTTTCGGGCGTTCGATAAATTGACCGGCAAGTTGCTGTGGGAGACCGTGCTGCCGGCGGCCGGCAATGCCACGCCGTCGATCTACGAAATCGGCGGGCGACAGTACATCGTGATCGTATGCGGTGGCGGCAAGAATGGCGCTGCCTCGGGAAGCAGCATCGTGGCGTTCGCGCTGCCTCGGTGACACGCGCGGGTCAGGCTACCGGTGAGCGGCCAGGCTCACAGTTCGTCGTCGAGCGGCACGAAAGTCAGCGCGCGCATCTTCCAGTGCTGCCAGCGGCTGCGCGCGGGTTCGACGGCCTGCGCGATTTTGATGCCATCCTTTTCCGTGTCCCAGACCAAATGCGGGCGCTTTGAGGCGCCGTCAGGCTGCAACTGCACCGCATACGCGTTGCTCAACTGCGTCAGTGCTTCGAAGCGTTTGGCGGCGCTCGCCGCCATTTCCGGACTGTCGATCAGCAGGCCGATCTCGGTGTTGAGATTCTGCGAGCGTTGATCGAAATTCATCGATCCGACGAACAACGCGCTTTGATCGAACACATAGAGTTTGGCGTGCAGCGCATAGTTGCCGTGGCGCGATAACTTTTTCGGCTGTCCTGTGCCTTTTTGGGACTCGACGCGGGCCCGGATTTCGAACAACGCCACACCCGACTCGAGCAGCGCCGTGCGCGAGCGCGCATACCCGGCGTGCGCGGTCACATCCGGCGCGGCTTCCAGCGAATTCGTCAAGGCGCGCACCCGCACACCGCGCGCGCACGCATCCTTCAAGAGCGTCAGCTGTCGCTGCGATGGCACGAAATACGGCGTGATCATCGACACTTCCGACGTCGCGGTCGCAAAGCGCGTTTCCACGTCGTCGTAGATCGACTGCCGCGGGCGCGCGCCGGGCGCAACGAGCGCCTTGTCGGGGCTGTCGTAGACCACCTGCCCCGTGGCGTGCGACAGGTGCGTGCTCCCCTCGCGCAAGCCCGCCAACGGCTCGCCCGCGGCCAGACGCGCCGCGAGATCATGGTCGAAGGCAGTTTGCGCGCGCACGGCCGGTACCGTCTGCCGGAAGGCTTGCAGTGCTGCAGTCGATGCATGGCGGGGATCGAGCGCCGTGACCGGAATGGACAGCGGATCGTTCCAGAACTCGTCGTACACCGCGGAGAGTTGCGGGACCAGCGGACCTTCGACCAGCACGTCGTCATCGCCAAACTGCGAGTCGGGCACGATTTGAAAATATTGGTCGCCGACGTTGCGACCGCCGATCACCGCGACGGCATTGTCCACGACCGTGAGCTTGTTATGCATGCGGTGGTCGAGCCGCTTCTTGTGCAGAAGGAAGTCGGCCGCACGGAGCACACGGTTGTGACCGCGGTAGTCCAAAGGATTGAAGACGCGGATCTGAATGGCGGGATGCGCGGCGAGCGCGAAGAGGCGCTCATCGCCGGCAACGGACTCGCCGTCATCGACCATTATGCGTATTCGTACGCCGCGATCGGCGGCCTCGAGCAAGGCGCGGGCTACCAACGTACCCGAGATGTCGCCGCGAAAAATATAATACTGAAGATCCAACGAGCCCTGTGCGGCGCCGATCAGTTCCAGACGCGCAGCCAAACCGTCGACGCCATTCGCCAGCATGGCGAAGGCGGATTGGGGGGAAGGCGGTGGAGCTCTTTCAAATGCGGTGGCGGTGCCTGTTCGGGGCGGCAAGGCATGTGATTCCTGCCGCGGCAAGCGGGCAGCCGGCGGCAGCGACGAGCAAGCCGTCAGCGGAATCAAGGCGCTCAAGGCCAGCCAGAATGTGAGTTTTCTTATTATGTTGAACATGCTGTGCCATCGCAGTCATCGAGCGCGGATCATACACAACTGTTGCGGCACGGTCGCCGACGCCTGCGCATAATCGCGCGACTATCGTCTGAATTTTACCGGGTAGCGGCGGTGAAAACGAAGCTGCGTTGGGGAGCAGTATCGTGGCCGGGCGTTCGAATTGAGTGAGGCCGCACTTCGTGAGGACAAGCCCCTCAATGACTTACCGGGCGGCGACGGATAGCAGCTTGTAGGTACGGGACGGCGTGGCGCCGGGGGCGGGTGTGGGCAGGAGCGCCAGCGCTTCCTGCGCGGTCGCGACGGCGAGGCTCATCTGAGCATCGGCTCGATAGGCTTGCGATAAGGTCAGCAGAAAATCCGGCTTCTTACGATGCACGAGATCGACGAGGCGCGTCGCGAATCCGACCGCCAGCCCCGAGTCCCGCAAACGCAGTGGCAACACGGTGAGCATGGCGGTGGACGCGTGGTCGAGCGTGTCGACGGTGGCCGCCGGGTCGGCGGCACTTTCTTTAAGTTGCGCGATGGCCGCCCTCGCCCGCTGGATCGCGCCGGCCGTATCGGCGGCCGCGCCGTGGGTCTGCTCGAGGGTCGCAACGAACACCTGTTCAAAGGCCAGGTTCAACTGCCAGGTGGCGTTCGCAGGATTCACTTTTAACAGACTTTCGAGAATGGCCATGGCCCCCGACATCGATTCGATCGCGCGCTGCGCATGCTCGGCATCGTGACTGCGGTCGGCATAGAGATCGGGATTCAGCATGTCGGCATACGTGGTGGCCTGATTGGAAATGAAGACAGCCAGGTCGTATTTGGCGCGCGTGTCGGTGGCATCCGCTGCGGCCAGTTTTTCGTAGAAGCTGCGCGCCTGCTCGTAGGTCGCGATTGCTCCGGCGTAATCGCGGGCGTCGGACAGCGCCAGCGCCAGCTTCATATTGGTCATGGCGCGAATGCGTTGGGTGGGCAGGCCCTCTTTGTCGGCACTCGACAAGGCCTCCCAGGCGGCGAGCGCTGCATGGTACTCATCGACCGCCGCGGTGGGATCGGTCTGTACCAGAATATTGGCGATCTTGAGATGATCGATGGCGACGCCGCGTTGCGCGCGGGCAAAACCGGGTTCGACGCGCAGCGCTTTCTCGGACAGGTACATCGCCTGCCGGTAGGCGGCGAGCGCCGCGCCGGAGTCGCTCAAGCTCGCCACGCCGGTCTGGCCGAGTTCGTCGCCGAGGCCTGCGATCGCGCTCGACGCGAGCGCGTAATCCGTCGGGCTCGCTGCACCGTTCGCCAGGCGCAAATTGAAGGCGTCGACCGCAGCGCGCATGGCCGCCAGGGCTTCAGGCGTGCGGCCGATACCAAACAATATTTCGCTGCGGACTTGCTCGGCATTCGCAAGGGCGCCGAGGACCTCGGCATCGTGGGGTAGCGCGGCCCGCAGGGTATGCGCGATGGCCGTGGCCTTGTCGAGGCTCACGAGTGCGCCGGGCGCATCGCCGATGTTCTGCGCGTACGGATCGCCCTGGATTTCGCCAAGCCGGGTATAGGCATTGACCAGATCGAGACCGCTGGCCCGATCGCCGCTCGCGTCCCTCGACATGCGATCGAGATGCTCGAGCACGCGGTTCACGAGCAACTGTTGTACCGCGGTCGAGCCCGGCAGCTCCTTGATGGCCTCGTCGATCTCCGAGAGCAGACTATTGCTGAGCTGGCGCAGGTCTTCGGAGCGTGCCTCGGCGCGTGCGCGCTGCAGATTGGCCACGCGTGCCTGCCAGACGACGCCGACCAGACCGGCGACGATGCTGATGGCGAGCAAGGCGGCGGCAGTCAACGGCAGCTTGTTGCGGCGGATGAACTTCGCGCCGCGGTAGCGCCAGGTGCCGCGCCGTGCGCTGACCGGCAGGCCGGTGCGCCAGCGCACGAGGTCGGCCGCCAGCTGATCCACGGTGGTATAGCGGTGCTGCGGCTCCTTGCGCATGGCCTTGGCGACGATGGCATCGAGATCCGCATCGGCCGGACCACCCGCAGCGCTCGGCTTGGGCGGCTGCTCGGAACAGATGACCCGGAGCATCTCCCCAGTCGTGAACTCGGTCATCGAATAGGGTGGCGCACCGGTGATCAACACGTACAGCAACACCCCCAGAGAATAGGTGTCGGTGGCGATGGTGATGGGGTCACCCAGCACCTGCTCGGGACTCGCGTACTGCGGTGTGAAGGACAGCAGCCCGTGTTGCGTGAAGCCATTGGCAAGGTCGGCCGGCAGCGCGGCGAGCAATTTGGCGGTGCCGAAGTCGAGCAGACGCGGCGTACCGTCGGCGGCGATGAGAATGTTGTCGGGCTTCAAATCCCGGTGCACGACCAGGTTTTGATGTGCAAACTGCACGGCGCTGCAGACTTCGCCGAAGAGCGCCAGCCGATCACGCAACGCCAGTTGTTTCTCCACGCAATAACGCGTGATGGATACGCCGTCGACGTATTCCATCACCAGGTATTGCTCGCCGCTGACGCTGACGCCGCCGTCGAGGAGCCGCGCGATATACGGATGCACGAGGCCGGCGAGGATTTGGCGCTCGAGCCGGAACCGTTCGCGAAACAGGTCGGTGGCGAGCGGCAGATCGACGATCTTGACGGCGACGCGCTGCTCGAATTGACCGTCGTCGCGCATGGCGAGATAGACGGCGCCCATGCCGCCGCGCCCGATCAACCGTTCCAGACGGTAGGGTCCGAGCAGCCGGCCCTGCGCCACGGTATCGGCGGCCTCACGCGCGTGCGCAGCGTGGCGCCGGCCGAGCTGCTCCTCGGCTTCGCTGGCCTCGAGCAGCGAACGCAATTCCTCGAGCAACACCGCGTCATCGCCGCAGTGGTCTTGCATGGCGGCCGCGCGCTGCGCGACCGGCACCGCCAGCAGCGTGTGAAAGATGTTCTCGATTCGGTTCACGACAAAGACAGACAGCGGCAACGGCCGGCGATCTGCCTCAAGAAATTGCGCGGTCCTGTGCAACGCCGCCCATGCGCCGATAGAGCCAGCCGCGGGCAAACTTGAGATCACGGTCGACCGTGGCCTTGGAGAGATTCATGAGCGCCGCGGTCTCCTCCGCTGTGCAGCCGAGGAAATAACGCAGCTCCACCATTTGGACTTTTTCCGCGTCCACCAGACTCAGATCCTCGAGCGCCTGATGGAGATCCAGCATCTCGGCGCTGCCGATACCGATCCAGGCAATGTCGTCGTTCAACGGAATATGCTCCGCGCCATCGCCGCGGCGCTGAGCCTGGCTGCCGCGCGCATGGTCGATGAGGATCATCCGCATGACTTTGGCCGAAAACGTGTAGAAGTGGGCGCGATCCTCCCACCCGGGCTTCTTTTGCGCGAACAGACGCAGGTACAGTTCGTGCACCAGGGAGGTCGCCTGCATGACCCCTGGATTGCGCTCACGGCGGATGTAGGAGGCGGCCAGTTCCCGCAGTCGCGGGTACACCAGCGGCACGAGCTGCTCGAAAGCCTGCGGTTCGCCATCCTTCCACTTGGTCAGTAGCAAGGTTATTTCACCGTCCGGCGCCTGCATTCGACAACTCCCTCTAGAGGAGTTGCAGCCTAGCATCCGTCGCTCGCCGCGGGCCAGCACGATGCCCGCGCAAATCGTCACGCTTCCGCGTGCAATATGAAAAATTTGAAAAAAATTGAGGCATTTCCCGCTCGCCTGCCGCAATCCCCGCCATGAACCCGACCACCACGACGATTCACGACGGAGAGGCGATGAAGACTTTAAAGATGCGACTGATGACGGTGCTCACGATGGGCGCGTTCCTGTTACAGGCGTGTGAAGGAGACAGAACGGTCGGCGGCACGCCGGTGGCCATTACGCCAACCGCCCCGGTGAGTTCGACACCCACCTCGACCCCGACCCCGGACCAGGCTGCGGTGGTCAATGTCGCCGTGAACCTGCCCAGCGGCACACCGCAGACCCTTGCCACGCTGGCCTTGAACAACAGCATCGGCGCGGTCGGCGTCGGTGCGGCGGGCACGTTTGCGTTGCCGATCTATGCCGGTGGCCCGCAGTATGCGGATCTGCTCGACCAGGACGGCACGGTGGTGGCCACGGGATTCGTGTCGCCGGCTTCGGCGGCCATCGACGCGACCTCCACCGCCAAGGCGCTGATTTATTTCGCGGCCGGTTTTTACGGACTGACCTTGCCGTACCGGGTGGACGTCGTCGATCAGATCAGCACGGTCGATGGTTTCGGTGACGTGGTGACCGCCGTGTCGAATGCGATCGTGGCGGGCGGCATCGGCAGCGCGAGCGGTGGACCGCTGGTCAGCGCCGCGCTGCAAACTTTCGTCACCGCACTGTATGCGCCGACGAACGCGGCGCCGGCCGCCGTGCTGGCACGGCAGATCCGCATGAAGGCCAAGGACGTGCTGGTGACGCCGAGCAACCTGCAGAGCGGCATCACCGTGATCAACGATTTCCCGGATGGCGTGCACTTCCAAAATAATTATCGACGGCTCGCGACCGCGTACATCGATGAGGTGTCCTACGTCGACGCGAACGGCAACGTGCAGCCCAAGGCGGTGACCAACGTCGTCAAGCCGGTGCAGATTTCGAGCACGTCGGGCCTCGGCAACGTCACGAGCACGGCGGTGGACGCGGCGCGCGTGTTCGCCGGTGCGAGCGGCGACTACAACCCGGTATCGACCTCCTCCGTGCCGCTTGCGATGGAGAAGGACTCGACCAAGACCACCTACAACGTGACCGTGGTGGGCCCGGGCGTGCACTTCGGTACCGTGACGATGACGGACGAGCAAGCGAAGCGGCAGCGCGATCTGGTGCTGCTGCAGTTGCTGCAGAACTACGTCGTGCCGCTGACCTGTTCGGTGATCATCCCGGTCTCCGCCAGCAACATCGACAATTTCTTCAAGGACCCGCTCGCCAATGCGGCGATCTCGGACCTGATCAGCACGCTCGGCGTCGCCGCGCCACAGATCTATGACCTGATGGCGGCCGGCAACGTCGGCGACGCCATGACGGCGGCCTTCAATGCATTTGCGCAACAGAATGCCCTGCAGACCTCGCTCCTGACGCTGGTGCAATCGCTGGTCAACTATGTGGCTACGACGGCGGTGGCGGAGACCGCAGCGGCGCGCGGCACGCAATTGCTGCTGTTCCTGAACGTGCTGAGCGGCGCGCTCGTCAGTTACGACGTCGGCGTGCTCACCACGCAACTCGCGCTGTCGAACCGCGTCGACCTGTTCACGGTGGACGTGGCGCCCTCGAAAGTGAACCTGTCACCGCTGACCGCGACCGTTGCGACGACGGCCACGCAGGTCTTCACGGCCACCGTACCGGCCGCGAGCGACAGCGGTCAGACGGTGGTCTACACCTGGAGCAACACCGCCACGAACGGCCATCTGACCGACGGTCAAGCGGGTCACGTCGACAACTTCAACAGCTCCAGCAACACCGTGACCTACACGCCGAACAGCAACGGTGCCGGCAACGACACCATCACGGTCGCGGCCTACGCGGTCGACAACACCAACCGGATCCTGATCGGTTCGAAGAGCGCAACGGTGACCGTGCAGAATCCGGTCATGGCGGTTGGGATCAACCCGCAGAACCCGCAGGTGTTGCCGTCGACCGTGCAGAACTTCACGGTGACGGGTTCGGCCGGCGCATTTGCGGACGGCACCACCTTCAAGTGGGTGCTGACCCGTGGCTTCGACCTCTTCGGCGCCCCGCGCGACATCTGCTGTTCGGGCGGCGGCATCATCGGCGTCAACGTGAGTCCGCCCGCCTCGAGCGGCACCGCGGTGGGCACCAGCATGACGGTGACCACCACGACCCCGGCCATCACGTTTGCCGCGGATCCGTTCGGCCCCGAGTCCAACGGAACGACGTTTTTCTGGGTCGACGAGATGGTCCTGACCGTCTCGGTCATCGACTCGGGCGGCAACGTGCTGGAAACGGCGACGACGATGATCGGTACGCAGATACCCACCTCCATCCTGTTGCCGTAGGAACCCAGGCCTGAGCGGAATGGACGGATTCAGCAGCAGCGTGGCGGTGGTGACAGGGAAGGATGAACTCAGTCACTCCCCGTGCGCCGCGAATGTCTCCTGCGTGCTCCTGACGCTCCTGCTGCTGACGGCCGTGTTTAAAAAACGCAAATAGCGAAGATTGGAGATCAAGAAGAAGCCGCGCGTTGGGCGCGGCTTCGATTTTTGCAAAACCAGTCGGCTAGCCGTTGACCGTGATCCGACGAGGCTGCGCCTTGGGCTGCTTCGCAATGGAGATCTCCAGCACCCCATCGCGGCCCTGGGCCGCCACCTTCTCGGCATCGACCGTGTCGGGGAGGATGAAGCGGCGGTGGAACCGACCCAAGCGCCGTTCACTTCGTTGCTGATGCGCCGCTGCCTGACCGTTTTCCTGTGACGGTTTGGAATCGCGCCGCTCGCCGGAAATGGTCAGCACGCCGTTATCGAGCGTGATGTCGACACCCTTGGGATCGACGCCCGGCAGGTCGATGAGCAGCTCGAAGTGCCCCACGTACTCGCGGATGTCCACGGCGGGAATCCACTCGGCCGTCGCACTGCTGCCCTCGGCATCGCTCAAATTGCCGAACATGCGGTTGATCTCATTCTGGAGTTGTGACACGACTGCCTCGGTGTCATAGCGCGTGATTGCCATTGTCAGAGTCCTCCTGGTGTCATATGTAAATTTCAGCACGCCGTCAGCCAACGCGCCCCACAAGTCGCCATATAGGGCGGCCGCCACGGCCTTCAAGGGAGCCTCTTGAAAAAAGCTAAAAGTTTGCTAAATTTCGCATCGCTCGAGGCCTAAGCCCTACGAGTAAAACTGATTTATTGACCGGAAATAGCGAGGTTCCATCATGTCTATCAGTGACGACATCATGCCCCTGGACATCGATTTGACCGGCCGGCGTTTCCCTGCCGAACCGCTGGCGATGTTCCAACCCTGTATGACCCTGGCGATCGACGACAACGGCCGGCGCTTCATTGCGGAGCGTGGCGAGGATGACGGCCCGACCGGTCCGGTCTGGTGCGTTTTTCCGCAGCCGCAAGTGGCCGTGTACGTGAGCGATACCCTGGAAGCCTTTACGCACGCCTTGGCCGCCCGCAAGCGCGACGGCACCACGCTGCAATGGCTGCAAGGCCTGACGGCTCAGGCGCAAGCCGTCTGGGCGCTGCGCCGTACCCTGGGCCAAGGCCCACAGGCCCGTGGCGATGACTCGAACAGTGAACGCGTGAAGCAGTGGTTGGCCCGATTACCGGGCGATGCGCGCGTCTATGACCTGCGAGGCCCGTCGACGTTACGCGGGCTGCCATATGGGCTGGGCGCGGCAGGCCGCTGGTATCGATGCGATCGCTTGCCGCTGTTCGCCATCACGGTTGCACCGACGGGTCAGCCTTGGGCGGAGATGCCCGCGGAGATTTTTCCGGAACCGCCCAAATCAGGCGCAGCCGGTGCGATGTTGAGTTTGCAACACTCTACCTTTCGGCATTATCGCGATCGGACTATCAGGCCGGAGCGATTACCGTTATGCGCCTGAGACGGCGACGCGCCTTGAAACTACGCGGCCCTGGTCTGCTGACGTCGCTCGCGCTACCGGTGGGTGTGATCCTGTGCACCCTGGCAACCGTGGCGGCGAGCGACGATCTGGTGCGCACCACCTCGGCCACCCATCTGCCGGGCGTCCTGCTGACCCTTTCGCTGCTGGCGGCCGTGGTACAGATGCGCAAGTAGCGCGGCGTCGCTGCGCTATTTTGCGAAAAGCCTGCTTAGGTCTGCAAAGGCCTTGAGCTCGAGGGCATTGCCGGACGGGTCGAGGAAGAACATCGTTGCCTGTTCGCCCACCTCACCGCGCATGCGCACATGCGGCTTGATGATGAAGCGGACGCCGGCGGCCTGGAGCCGCTGCGCCGCGCTCTCCCACTGCGCCATCGTCAGAACCACGCCGAAGTGCCGCGTCGGTACGGCATCTCCATCGACCGTCGAGGTGCTGCGATGGCCTACTTCATCAGGCGCGAGATGCGCCACGATTTGATGGCCATAGAAATCGAAATCGATCCAATGCGGTGAGCTACGACCTTCGGGACAGCCGAGCAGACCGCCGTAGAAACCACGCGCGGCCGCCAGGTCGTGCACCGGGAACGCAAGATGGAAAGGGGGGCGGGCAGCAGCCGTATCATTCATGCCAACGGACTCCGTTAAAGATCGCATGATGGCATATAGCCGCCAGAGGTGATCCTCCGGCCTACAACTTCACCGCGAGTTGCAAAAAAAAGTGGCGGCCGACGACGTCGAACAAGGTCGACGTGCCGGTGTAAGTGGTTGCCGTTTTGGTGTCCACGCCGTCCGCCTGCAGCACTCCTATGTTGAGTGGCTCCAGGTACAGGTTGGTGATGGCGTTCGCAGACGTGCAGTGCTTAGCTGCTTCAGCAAGTCATCGGTCCGTAATCATACTCCGCTAAACTTGCGGTTTATTTTCAAGGGATTATCCGATGACCATCGATCGCCGATCTTTCTTGAACCTGCTCGGTGCCAGCGCCCTTTCCTCCGCGGTGCCCGAAAGCATTGCCCGCGCGTTGGCCATTCCTGCCAACAACAAGACCGGCACGATCGCTGATGTAGAACACATCGTCATCCTGATGCAGGAGAACCGCTCCTTTGATCACTACCTGGGCAGTCTGTCCGGCGTGCGCGGATTCAGCGATCCACGCGCCGTCAGACTGCAGGGCGGCAATTCGGTCTTCTACCAACCGGTCGTCGCCGGCACGCCGGCACCTTACGTGCTGCCCTATCATCCGACCGCCGCGAACCTGGGACTGCAGTTCATCGAAGACCTGTTGCATGACTGGGACACCACGCATCTGGCCTGGAATAACGGCCGCTGGGATCAGTGGGTGGCGGCGAAGACCCCACTCACCATGGTGCATCTCACGCGCGCCGACATTCCGTATCATTACGCCCTCGCGGATGCCTTCACGGTGTGCGATGCGTACCACGCGTCACTACTGGGACCGACAGATCCGAACCGGTATCACCTGTTCACCGGGTGGGTGGGTAACAACGGCGCCGGCGGTGGACCCGTCATCGACAACGCCGAAGCCGGTTACAGCTGGGTGACGTTTCCGGAGATCCTGCAAAATGCAGGTATCAGCTGGAGGGTTTACCAGGACGTCGGCGCGGGCCTCGACGCCAACGGCGCCTATGGCAACGACACGGCAAATCCGTACGTCGGCACC
The DNA here is from genome assembly GCA_964658805.1 of uncultured Steroidobacteraceae bacterium. GTDB lineage: Bacteria > Pseudomonadota > Gammaproteobacteria > Steroidobacterales > Steroidobacteraceae > Bog-1198. The sequence goes on along the minus strand of CAZZZU010000016.1, from coordinate 34,326 downwards.
TATGGCGACAATTCGCTGCTGTATTTCAACCAATTTCGCAACGCGCCGAGCTCGAGCGCACTTCATCAGCGCGGCATGACCGGAACAAATGCCGCGGTGAGTGGCACCATCTTTGACCAGTTCAAGGCAGACTGCGCGAGCAGTCAGCTGCCGCAGGTGTCATGGATCGTCGCGCCTGAGGCGTATTCCGAGCACCCGAACTGGCCCGCGAATTATGGCGCGTACTACACGTCGCAGATCCTCAACGCACTAACCTCGAACCCTGCGGTTTGGAGCAAGACCGCGTTCTTCGTCATGTACGATGAAAACGACGGCTTCTTCGACCATGCAGTGCCGCCGACCCCGCCGCAATCCGCAGCACAAGGTCTCTCGACGGTGCCGATCACCAACGAAATCTATCCGGGCGGAACGGACACCACCGGCGGGGTTCAGCCTGCCGGGCCCTATGGACTGGGCGCGCGTGTGCCCATGTTCGTGATATCACCCTGGAGCAAAGGCGGCTGGGTCGCTTCAGAGGTATTCGATCACACCTCGATCATTCGCTTCGTGCAGGCGCGCTTTGGCACCCAGACGTCGCCGCTGAACAATCCGAATATCACGCCCTGGCGGAAAGCGGTTTGCGGGGATCTCACATCGGCGTTCAACTTCGCAACGCCGAATGCCGCGGTCACCCAATTGCCCAGCACCGCTGCCTATGTACCCCCAAACAACGATCGCCAGACGGTCAGCTATGTTCCATTGCCACCGGCGGTCCAATCGATGCCGGTGCAGGAGAAGGGCAGCCGCCATGCGCGGCCGGTTCCGTATCGTCTGCACGCGAGATCAAATGCGAACCTCTCGAACCAAACTGTCGAACTGACTTTTCACAATCAGGGCGCGAGGGCCGCGGTATTTCATGTGCGGTCGGCCAATCCGTTGCAAGGGCCGCGAAACTACACGGTAGGCGCCGAGGCGTCGCTCGCCGACACCTGGAATTTCGCGCCAGACGGCGCGGCTTCGTACGACCTGGCGATTCACGGACCGAACGGATTCTTCAGGCATTATCGCGGCGGTGTGTTCGGGCTCTCGGCAGTCAACCTGCAGAGCGGAGTGCACTATGCCTCCGCCCAAAGCGTCATCCTGGAGATCAAGAACGTGGGTGCACTGCCCGCCACGGTCCTGGTCCAAAATGTCTACACGGGCGTGACGACGACCCATGCGCTGGCCTCCGGAACGCAGGCGAGCCTAACCGTAGTCCTTTCACGCAATTCGCGTTGGTACGATTTCGTGGTGACCGTGGCATCGGACCCCGAGTTTCGCCAGCAACTGGCGGGGCATCTGGAGACAGGTGAAGCGAGCATGACCGATCCCGCGATCGGATAACCGCCAAGACAGTGCGGCTGGAGCCGCTTTTCGGGCCGATGCATACTAGATGTGATGCAAACCGTCACCGCGTCTATCTGCCCGTTCTGCGAACCGAAAAGAGACAGAATCTTTTCGGAAAACGGCTTGGCGTTCGCGCTATGGGATGGCTACGCCGTGTCCCCGGGACATGCGCTCGTCATACCGAAGCGACATTTCGCAAATTGGTTCGACACGACCGACGCCGAGCGCACTGCACTACTCGCGCTGGTCGACATATCCAAAGCATTGATAGACCAACGTCATCGTCCGGACGGGTATAACCTCGGCATCAACGTCGGCGCCGCGGCCGGGCAAACCGTTTTCCATTTGCATATTCATCTGATTCCTCGCTTCACGGGCGACGTCGCGGACCCACGAGGTGGTGTGCGACACGTGATTCCCGACAAGGCAAAATACGTCTCATCTTGATCTATCAATCTCTGTTGCCGGACCCACTGCAGAAGAGCAGGTCGAGTTTCTGGGGAAAGTCGAGCGGCTGTTGTCTGAGGGCCTGTTCGCGGCTACTTATAAATATGCCTTGCTCGTGGCCATCGCCGATCTCGCGGTCGAGTACGGTCACGACGATGGCAGCGAATTGGACCTGCCCATCCGCACGATTGCCGAAAAATTCATCGAATTGTATTGGCGTCAGGGGACGCCGTATGGAAGCGCCGTGGCCGACGGCGAATACAACACGCTGCGGCAAAACGCAGGGCGGCAGGTCGCCATCTTCTCCATCATCAATGGATTGCGGCTGCTATCAAACGGCAATCTGACGCGCGCCAGACAATCTCCTGCCTGGACACGTGCCGTATCGGGTATCGCCCGACTCATCACGGCGATGCCGCTGTGGCGACTGCAGCGTCTTCGCAATGAGGAGCTCCATTTTCTCTACGAAAGAAATCCAACGTCTGACACCATACGACTCAAATGCGGCGTGGCAGCCAATCTGCGCAGGTTTCACGCCATCATCATCCGCTTGGCCCAATCCGAGTGGCTGCATTTCATACAAGCGCTGCCTGCCAATCAAGGGTTGCTTGGGGCCACATCCGACCTAGGCGATTTTCTCTTCGGCGCTGACCGCAAAGCATTAAGGAGCATGACCGGACCGCTGGTCGATGCGCAGCAGAGGCAGTGTCTTTATTGCCAGGGCCGTGTCGACGGCGGCGAGATCGATCATTTTGTCCCGTGGTCGCGCTACCCGCGTGATCTTGCGCACAATCTGGTGCTGGCTCACAAAGCATGCAATCGCAACAAGAGCGATCTCCTGGCGGCCGAGGTTCATCTCGATCGATGGCTGCAGAGAAATGAGCGACATGACGCGGCGATCACCAACGCCGGGCTCGCCGCGAATATCGTCGTCGATCTGCCCGGCAGCGTGAGCGTGGCAGGTTGGGCGTATGCGCACGCCGCGCACTTGCAGGCCGCCACCTGGATGCGTGGAGACGAGGTCGAAGCATTGTCCGGCCGATGGCGAACGTTATTCGAGGAATATGCATAGCGTCTCCGACACCTGTGTCAGCGCATGCGCGTAATGTCCTCCTCCGGGGCCGCCTTGAAGAACAGCGCCGTCCAAGAGTGAAAAATTTCGGGGCGCCCGGTACATCCAGCAGCGCATGATTCGTGCCTTCCCCAGCGACTGAAAAGTCCCTGACGTAAAGTCTCGGCGGCCCTCTGGCAACCTTTTTCCCCGGGTCAGCCAGCGCTTTGCAGCGGCTTCGACACCGACTCGAGCGACTTGCCGGCGGCTTCAACCCCAATGAGGACTTCGCACAGGGCACCAGCCAGCATCAGAACGGCGCCAATACCATAGCCGACGGCAACAGCGGACTTTGAACCGCTGGCTATCAATACCCCGAATAAAATGGGCGCCCCTACCCCGCCAAGCAACGTGCCCAGCGCGTAGAAGATCGCGATCGCAAAGGCGCGAATCTCCAATGGAAAGATCTCGCTCACCGTCAGGTAGGCCGCGCTCGCCGCCGATGAGGCCACGAAGAAAATCGCAGAGAAGCACCAGCTGAGACCTTGCAGTCCCAAGCTGCCGCGACCAAAAAGCCAGGCCACCACCGCCAGCATCGCGCCCGCCATCCCATACGTCAGGCTGATCATGACCTTGCGGCCGACCTTATCGAACAACGGACCCAGCACCATGGGTCCGAGAAAGCTGCCGACGGCAAACGGCAACAACTGCAGCGGTAATTGCGCATCGCTGAGTCCGTAAAACTTCTTGGCCACCAAACCGAAAGTGAAAAACACGGCATTGAAGAAGAATGCCTGGCCCGCCATCAATACCAGGCCGAGCAGTGAACGACTGCGATTCTCGCCCAGCATATTCTTGAAAATGTCCGACCACGGCGTGTGGTCCCGTGTCTTGAGCTTGAGCGGTGGCTCCGTCACGCGCGGCAGCGCCGGCCCGCCGTGGGTGACCTTTGCTTCGATCTCCTGCACGATCCGGTCAGCTTCCCGCTCGCGTCCGCGCAGCATCAGCCAGCGGGGACTTTCCGGCACCGCGAGCCTGAGCAACAGGACACCGAATCCAAGCACGCCGCCGATCCCGAATGCCAGCCGCCACCCCAGGTGCAGTGGTGGACCGTGCGCGCCGAGGAGCAACACGGCAGCGACCGACCCCAGGGTCGCGCCCACCCAAAAAGTCGCATTGACGAACAGGTCCACGGTGCCGCGCACCTTGCCGGGTATGAGTTCGTCGACCGCCGAATTGATGGCAGCGTATTCGCCGCCGATGCCGAGACCGGTGAAGAAACGAAATAGGGCGAACATGGGCAGACTGGTCGAGAACGCAGTGCCGAACGTCGCGAGAGAATAGGTCGCGAGCGTGAGCAAGAATAATTTCTTGCGGCCCAGCCGATCGGTCAAATGGCCGAAGAACAGCGCCCCTACGACCGCACCGGCGAGGTACACGGTGGCCGCGCCGGTCACCTGCTGATCGGTCAACGACAATCCATCCTTGCCCTGAAGAACGCCGGACAAGGATCCCACGAGCGTGACCTCTAGTCCGTCCAACAGCCACGAAATGCCCAACGCGGTGATGATACGCACATGCCAGCGCGACCAGGGAAGGCGGTCCATCCGGGCCGGTACGTGTGACTCGATGACCCGATTTGCCGCCGCTGTCATTCAGATGCCTCGCGCTCGCTGTTGTCGATGAATAAATCAGAACAAATTCGAAGATGTCAGCCGCTTACCAGGCCGGCGGCCAACGATGTGAATGATGAAGACGAGAAATAATCACTGAGATTAAGCGGTGATACACGCGGGCACGATCGCCGGCGCAGCGCGTCATAGGGTAGGACGTTGAGAGGAAAAGGCGGCATTGTCTCCCGGCAGTGGCACGCCGGCGCGGGCGCCGCCATTTCTTCTGACTGGTCGATTGCTCTAAACAAAGTCCCGCATGCAGGCCCGGCATGGGTCTTCATCTGCCGGGGATTCCGTGGGTCACCGGTTGAAACCTGCCAGTGGCGCGCCTGGGAGGCATCATTTAGACTATACAAATAGCCGCCAGCCGTTCGATAGCTGCAGGGATGGGTGAGAGTCTTGGCAACTAAAACCGCGCATCGAACCATTTCCCCTGCCGTCAGACACGTTGGCGTGGCTCGGCTGGAACGCTACCCCGTCGTGCCTAAACTCGATGGTGAAGGACCGATGTGGCAACAAATTCGCCGCGCTTTAGCTGATCCGATCCTGAATGGTAAGTGGCCTCCCGGAACGCGGATCCCGACCGAAGTTTTGCTCACCAAGCAATTTCGTAGTTCCCGAATGACGGTAAGCAAGGCCATGCAGATGCTGGTGGCGGACGGGTTGGTGCTGCGTAAGCCGAAAGTGGGGACGCTGGTCGCAGAGCGTGCACAAGAACGCCCTGTTTTCGAGATTTGGGATATTGCCCAGCTCGTTGAGCGCAACGGTGGCGTGTATGAGTACCGGCTACTCGAGTGTCGGAAGCTTGGAAACGATTCAGAACGACGCGAGCTGCTAGGTGTGTCTCTGCGAACTCCCTTGCTATGGATGCGTTGTCTGCACCTGAGCGACAACAAGCCGATTCAACTCGAAGAGCGGCTCATCAACATCGAGGCGGCGCCCAACATCACTTGCCAGCCGCTCGAGACTCAGGGGCCGAGCAATTGGCTCTTGTCGCATGTTCCGTGGACGAACGCTGAACACAAAATCTCAGCACGTGAGGCGCCGACTGAAATCGCCGACGACCTTCAGGTGCGAACAGGGATGGCCTGTTTGGTCGTGGATCGGCGTACCTGGAACGAGAGCACCCCGGTGACACTTGCACGCCTGTGGCATCCTGATTCCCGGCACAACCTCGTGGGTCACTTCAAGCCGGCCCGATAGCCTATTCGCTTGCCACCGGCAGATCGTATTGGGTCGACAGGTAGTGACGAATTTCCTTATCGCTGGTGAAGTAAGCTTTGCCATTAGCGCTCTGCGGCGCCAAGTCTGGGTCTTTGATCTTGCGCGTGTCTGCCAGGATCAGCACCGGCAACCCCTGATGTTCTGCACCCAGCGCCGTCACCAGTTCCTGCCGGGGCCGCGGAAATTCGAGGTAATGTACATCCACGAGTTTGCGCAACTCGGGGAAAAAGCTTAAGACCCCTTCGACAGGCGCGGAATCCGAGCAATACAGGGGCCCCAGACCCGCGTTCTTGAAACCGGGACGCAACAAAAAAAGCTGATCTTTCACAATGTAAGTACCTATCTAAAGTGAATAAAGCATGTCAGGCGAACTCGCGCCTGAGGCGCTTGATGCTGAGCACGACCCCGGTCGCGCTCGATAAGAAACCGAGCGCCAATAACACGAGGACCAGACCGGTGCGCACCGCGGGATGCTCGATCAACCCTGGAAATTGCAGGGTATGCAGACCGTAGTAAATCCAGGCATAGCCGCGGCGGCTCACATCCATGACGACCAAAATCCGTCCAGTCAAGCGATCGACGTAGGCGCGAACCGTCGCACCATCTGTTGCAACGAAGCCTGCCACATCCTCGCCCACCGACTCCGCATGCCGATACAATCCGTCGGCACCGGCCTGAGGTACGACGGGCGTCGCATTGGGCCAGACCCGCTTGACGCCTTCGAGCAGCAGCGCGTCCGGAATGTGGTCCAGGACGTCTGCAGCGTCATTGAGGAAAACGACCCGTCTCGTACCGTCGCCGGATTCATACGCAGTCAAAAATCCCTGGTCGTTGATTGCGTTGAACGCAATCTCCGAGGCGGGCGCCAGTTTGCGCAACGACTCGAGTGTCACCCCGTGCGCGACGTCTCCTACGCGCATCCCGCTCAGCCGCAACTCTTGGACCTCGGTTGCATGACCCATCGAGAAGATGCGGCCGTGGTCCATCGACAACCAGCCGCTTAACATCCAGGTCACGACAATGACGCTTGCAAACAAGCCGATCAGATGATGCCAGCGCATCCAGCCACGAAATGGCGAGAATCCGGCGCGCCCGGCGGCGCGATTCGCGATCATCCGTACCACCCCAAGCCAGGTCCCCGCCGCAACCGATGTCAATGCCGCCAGCGAAACCCACCACACGACTTGATTCCACGCCGACCAGCTTTGTCGAAGCGGGGTGAAGTAAATCCAGTGCATCACCGCACCAACCCAGTTCCATGCGCGCTCGGTAAACCGGGTTCGCTGCAAGACTTCACCGGTTCTCGCGGAAACGTATATATCCGTTCGCGCCGCATCATTTAGACGGAGGCGATAGAACGGACGAAAAGGATCGAAGTTCTGATGAACGATCCATTGGTCATAGGGGAAAGGGCCTATTGCAGAGGCCACGCCAGCACGTCCGAAGTGTTCTGCGGTGCTGCGCGCTTCGGCTACCGTAAGATCCTTCAGCAACTCACCGCTTCGCGCGCTGACGGCCGTCCATTCTCCGACGCCACTTTGCACAAGGTAGGCCGGCTGCCCGGCCCGGTCGAGCAGACGAAGGTCTCGCGCCTCGGGGATTTTCGCCAGCGCTTGCGATGGGGGCACCGTCACCTGATCGAAATTCACATCCGCACTGCCCTGATGGCGGTCGTGCGCCGACAACGCCGGAAATCCGACGAAATGCAGCACGGCCCCGCTTGCGAACCACATTGCGAACAAGAGACACAACACCACGCCGGCCCAGCGATGAAACCAAGTGAGCCACCGATTGCAGCGATCCCAGAGCGTTCTCATTCCTTACAGTTTGAAATATACCCCAAGCTCCCAATAGCGCGGCTGACCCAAGATAACCTGCTCCGGGTAATAGATGTCCGCCCACTGCGCGTATTCCTTGTTGAACAGGTTGTTGACCCGGCCGGTCACCAGGATTCCAGGCTTCACCTCATAAGAGACATAGCCGTTGGTCAGCGCATATTTGTCGAGAGTCAGCGTATTGGCCGTGTTGCCAGGTCGATTGCTGATGTATCGCACGCCGCCACCGATTTCGAGCGGCAGACCCGCAACTCGCTTGAAGCTCGTCCACAGGTTAGCGGTGACGCGGGGAATGTTCGCCGGCTGTACATCGGTGTAGGTAGCGCCGGTCGAGGGATCCGTGAACGTCGAGTAGACCGAGTCCGTGTAGGCTGCATTCGCACTCACCGTCCAATTCGGGAGGACTTTGAAGTTCGTCGACAACTCAACACCTTTGGAGGTCTGATCCGCGGATGCCTGAGTCTCTTCGCCGGTCTGCACCAGCAAGTTCGACCTTTTGATGTCGTATATCGATAGAGTGAAGTCCGCTCTTTTATCCGGGGTACGCGCTTTGACACCCGCCTCGATTTGGTGGGAGCTGCTGAGCGCGTGTGTGCCTTCCGGCGCATTGACCAGAAAAATATTATTGGTGCCCGGTGGATCTTTGCCGGTCGTCCACGAAATGTAGGGAGTCAGGTAGTCGGTGACGTCATAGACCACGCCAACCCGCCAGTTCTTCGACGAGTAGTCTTCACTGAAGCCGTTTGCCAATTCAACGCCCTGCGTGTTGAAGTTCTGGCGAACGAGGTCCAACCGATCATATCGACCACCCGTCACCAGCTTCAATCCGGGAGCCAGGTCGATCACATCTTCAAAGAACGCGGCATAGTCATTCCAATGCGTGGGACTTTGTCGCGCAGTTATATCGCCTGGCGCGAGCAAAGGACCGAACAACCCTGGGTTTGGATTGAAAGGGTCCACAATATCGTTGTCCGGGAATCCGCGAATGCGATTGAAGTTCAGGTGGCTATAGTCAAAGCCCACGACGACGGTATTAGGGAGACCAAAAATCGTGCCCTTATAGCTTGCGCTGCCCTGATCCCCGATCAAATTCTGCTTATGAAATACGTAGAAGCGATCGCGATTGATCCCGGGAGTGGGCAGCGGTGTCGTGCCATCCAACGCAACCGTTGTGAAGTCATACGTTTCTGCGTTATCCCACTCGCGGTGCGCATGAAAATAGTAGGTAAAGTTCTGGATGGTCAAATTCTCAAGCGGTGTCCATTTGATGAGCACCTGTGGCCACACCTGCTGAGAGTGAATATAGGAATCCGACACGTTATAGTTGATACCTTCCGTCCGTCGATCGATGGCACCATAGCCTTGAAAATTGACGCCACTGACAACGCCGGTCTGGGCCTGATTGCCGGCGAAAGCAGCCGGCACCAATGGCGTGCCGTAATAGTTCGACGGATTGTCCGCAAGCCAGTCGACGGTAAATTGAACGTCGAGTGCCGGAGCGACCTTCCACAAGGCAGTGACAGTCGCCTCGGTGGTATTGGACCGGTTATGGATATAGCCATTGGTTGCTGTGCGACTGAAATCGGCCCGGATAGCGAACGTATCGCCCAAATGCGTCGTACCGCCGATGCCGACGTTGGTCGTGTCATAACTTCCCCCCGTCGCCAGCCCTTCGATCTGTGATGGACCGAAGCTCGGGGCTTTATCGACCACGTTGATGGCGCCGGCAATGGCTCCTTGGCCGTAAAGCACGGAAGCCGGACCTTTGAGAATTTCCACGCTCGCAGCATTGAAGGAGTTGTTATCGCGGGTCGTCATGTTGGACGGACCAACGTAAAGCCCGTTGCGCAACGTCGTAATCTGGTTACCCGTAAACCCGCGGATCGAGAATTGCGACTGATCGCCTGGCGATCCTCCCGAGGTGACGCCAGGCTGGCTATCCGCCGCCTCCTGAATGTTATAGAGACCGCGCCCGATCATCTCATCGTTGTCGATCACATCAAGCGTCGCCGGCAGCTCCTGCTGGCTCAAACCCAGCCGACTGCCCGTAGGCGTGAACTGCTCGAGGGAGCGCAGCTTCGCCGCTGTGATCGTGATTTCTTGAAGTTCAGCGGCAGTGGGTTGGTCTGCCGAGTTGGCCGCCATGAGTCTCGTCGAAATGACGACTCCCACCAGGGCGGCCCACCCTCCCGTTCCTGATATCCGCTTATTCATGACGTCGCTCTCTACAGTCGTATAAAAGCCAACGATCCCCTGATGTATTGATAATTATTGTCTAGACAATCAGAGAATCGCCTAAGCCCATGCGCGGTGTCAAATTGTTTATCACGTCGCGCAAAATACTCCTGACTCCTCAGCAGGTCCGTAGATCTCGGATGAATGCCATCTTGGAAACAGCAGACGAGACGCCACCCGGTTCGAAACCGGTGCGCGTCAGAGGGTCCGGTAATGTCTCGACAAAACGCGAGCTTGAGAAATACGCATCCTGCTCCAGGATACGCCGCGGGCTTCCGTCACCTATTGATACTATACTGGGGTAAGGTATGTAGGAGCGACACCAGTGAGCCATACGATCCGTGAGAAAGCCAAGCTGTTGATCCGGGTACGACGGATGCGAGGCCAGGTTGAGGCGCTCGAACGGGCCCTGGAGGCTGAAACCGGCTGCGCGGCGGTGCTCCAGCAGATCGCCGCCCTCCGCGGAGCAATGAATGGTTTGATGAACGAGGTCATCGAGGACCACGTCAACACGCATATCGCGAGTCCGTCGATCACGAGCAATGCCGAGCGCACGCGGGGTGCTCGAGAGTTGCTGGACGTTGTTCGTACATATTTGAAGTGAGCACAGCCATGAGCATCCCTGCCAAAAGCGCCGAACCCCATACCCATAACTTTTTGGGAGAAGAGCATGCGCACAGTGAGCGCAAGACCTGGACCGTGATCTGGCTGTGCGGCGCGATGATGTGCGCCGAAATTGCAGGCGGCCTGCTGTTTGGCTCCATTGCGCTCGTGGCGGACGGATTGCACATGAGCACGCACGCGGGTGCGCTGTTGCTGGCGGCACTCGCGTACACCTACGCACGTCGCCATGCGCAGAACACGAGTTTCACCTTCGGCACCGGAAAATTCGGCGATCTCGCCGGATTTACCAGCGCCATCGTGCTCGCCATGATCTCAGTCTTGATTGGCTATGAATCGGTGACCCGCCTGCTGGCGCCGGTCTCGATTCACTTTGCGGAGGCCATCCCGATCGCCTGTGTGGGTCTGGCCGTGAATGTTGCAAGCGCCTGGCTCTTGAGCAGCGGCGGGCATCACCACCACGGCCACAGCCATGGCGGCCACGCCGAACATGACCATGACGAGGCCCACCTGATCAAAACATCCGCCGGCGAGCTCATTCTCGAAGTTTTCGAGGAAGGGGTGCCGCCACGCTTTCGCCTGCGCGCGGCAAGCGGCCTGCGGCCCTCTGGCACCACGCGCATCATCACCGAGCGGCCAGGCGGCGTAACACAAGAATTTTCCCTGCTTTCTCGACCGGAGTTTTTGGAATCGGTCGAGGAGATACCCGAGCCGCACGCCTTCACCGCCTACATCAAAGTCGGTGATGAGACTTACACCACCGTCTTCGAGGAACATGGCCACGACCATGGCGCAACCGGGCGTGACAACAATATGCGCGCCGCGATCATCCATGTAATGGCGGACGCCGCCGTGTCGGTCCTCGTGATCGTGGGCCTCCTCCTTGCCCGTGCATACGGCTGGCTCTGGATGGACCCCCTGGCCGGCATCATTGGAGCCTGTGTCATCGCCAGTTGGTCCTTCGGCCTCATTCGCGACACCGGCGCCATACTGCTCGATCGAATTCCAGACCCGAAGTTAGCCCGCGACCTGCGCCAGACCATCGAGAGCGATGGCAGCACACTCACTGATTTGCATCTTTGGCGCCTGGGGCCCGGGCACCTGGGGGCAATCGTGTCGGTGCGCCCAAAGTTACGCTGCAGTCCCGATTATTACCGTGCGAAACTGGCACGCTACAATTCCCTCTCGCACGTCACGATCGAGATTCAGGAATAGCTCAACCACGGCATGCAGTGAATCCAGCAAGCATTGCGGCCATCGTCACTGCGCGATCAGCGCAATAGTCTTGGCGTCCTCTTTTGAATCGAAGTATTGAACGAGCGCACGAGCGAATACCTCCTCCTGCGCAACGGCCTTGGAAAATAGCGTCATCGATGAATGAAACTTACGGTCGTCAGGAAATCCGAATATGTCCGCGAGGGACCGGTGGGGATGACCTAGCGCCAGACCGGTACATTCGCGCAGCCGCGGGCCGAGCAAGGGATGTTCGGCGTACGCTCGTGCCTCGGCCAGCGATGCGATTGCATAGCGCTGCGCCATTGCACTGGTTCCCAGGCCCCTGATCTGAGGAAAAATGAACCACATCCAATGGCTTTTTTTTCGACCGTCGCGCAACTCGTCCAGGACGCTCGCGTAAACGCCGTCCTGAGCTTCCACGAAGCGTTGCAGGTTGAATGGATCATCAACTCTGTCGGCTACCAACACTTTCTCCCTGGATATCAGAACGAATTACAGCAGCGCGCGCAGGCTGCGCGATTGCACGTTGCAGCGATTTCGCTTGTAATGAAGTCACCTGGCGCGGCAATCGCTGCTACCGATCATTTTTAATTTGTTGAGCACTGAAGATGGCGCCTACCAGCGAAACGCAGGATACCGACTCCCAAAGTGAATTGTTGGACCACCGGGAGCGTGAGCAAGCTGACGAACACTCGGCGCTGCGCGCATTGGTCATTCATGAAGTTCTCCGCGAGGAAGGCGAAGAAGAACTGAAGCGACCGATCGGCGCGCTGGCGTGGTCCGGCCTGGCTGCCGGTATGTCGATGGGGTTTTCGTTTCTGGGTTTGGCGCTGATGCGCAGCGCGCTGCCGGATGCGCCGTGGTCCCGACTGGTGGACAGCATCGGATACACGCTGGGCTTCCTGGTCGTCATCCTGGGCCGCCAGGCATTGTTTACCGAGAGCACGCTCACGGCCGTGCTCCCAATTTTGGTGCGACGAAACCAGCGTACGTTGGTTGCGACGCTCAGATTCTGGGCGGTCGTTCTTACCTGCAATCTTCTCGGCACTTATGTTTTTGCCGGACTCATCAGCATACCTGGCGTGTTCAGCCCGGAAGTGAAGTCCAGCCTTCTGTCCATCGCAGTGGAAGCCGTCGGCGGCTCATTCTGGCCAACAGTCGTAAAGGCTTTGCTCGCAGGATGGATCATCGCGATCATGGTCTGGCTGTTGCCGAGTGCCCAGACGGCAAAGATGTTCATCGTCATGTTCCTGACCTACATCGTCGGCATCGGTCATTTCTCTCACATCATTGCCGGCTCGGTGGACAGTGCCTACGCCGTCTTTAACGGGCACGCATCGATAGCTCAATATTTGACCGGCTTCCTGGTCCCTACGCTGATCGGCAACACGTTGGGCGGTGTCGCGATGGTGGCGCTCCTGAATCATGCACCGCTGTCCACGGAGATAGATCGCTCTGATGTGGACTCTGACGACACCCAAAAGAGGTAAGCCTGGATCAGGCGCCTATTTTTGCGCCGACAACGGCAGCGGCAAAGGGGTTACCGTCTCGCCGGGACCTCGGACGCTAAAGCCGCGACTTTCCAAGACCGCAAGTAGTCCATTTGCGAGCAGCAGATCCTTCATCTCGAGCACCGCGAAACTTCGTTGATTGTCCGTTAGCGATTTTTCCGCAGCGTCGAGCCAGGCGCCTTTCATGCTCGATGCAATATTCTCGATGCCGAGATCCTTGATGAAATCGATTTCTCCAAAGCCCTGCCAGCAGGGGTCGACCGGCTTCCGCTCAAGCTTCGACTTGAGCACAGCAACGTCGCCCGTCGACCAGGCGACCGCACGCCGCGACGACTCGGACAACGAGTATTCGAGTGCGTCGAGGCTGTAGTTGAAACATGCGTCCTCCGCAAAGGAGGTCTTCTTGAATTGCTTGATCAACGATCGCGGATCCTTGATTTTGAGGTGATACTCGGCGTCGACGTTCTTTAGCTTGTATTTCTTTACGAGGTGACGCACGGCGGAGATCACCTCGCCGTCGTCCGTGAAGCCGGCTTTCTTGAACGCCGCGTCAGCCAACTTGTCGGCCGCAATGAACGGTCGCAGGCGCTCGAATCGCGTGCTGTTGCCGAGGTACTTCTCGCGGTCAAGAGTCCATCTCTCGTATGACTTTGCATCCAGCACCTGTCGTAACGTTTGTCCATCCGGTAATTTCTCGATTCCAATCAGGGTCGGCAGCAGCCAGACCGCGGCGCCCAGACCGATATCAGAGTCCGGCGTGATGCCGGGATACGACAAAAAAGCCGTAGAGGTGGCGATAATTTGCTCGACCTCGGACGCTTTCCATTTCATCCCTTTGGGAAGCGTGGGAACCGTGCCCAAGATCGAGAGGACGTGATCATCCTTCATCACCTGCCAAAGAGCCGGCCCGGGCTGCCGGCCGGATACAACGATCTCGGACTCGCCCTCGCCCGCCAGTGCGACCGAACCCCATAGACATAGCCCGATTAGCACCGCCGCGAATTCACGCACGAGCCGCCTCGCCTTTTCGTTCGGCACGCGCCGCCGACACCGTCCAGCGATCGCCCGGTGCTTTGATGTATCTCGAGAACACATAGGGCCACGGAATGGCGAGATAGACGAGCACCACCATTGAGATTGCAAAGATCGCCGGCTTGATTGCTTCATCGACATGACCGGATAACCACTGCGGCAGCGGCACCAGGAAGAGCCAAAGCGTCTTCCAGCATACTTCCCACAGCAGCACCGGCAGCATCTGCAGGGGATACCGTATCCCGAAAACACACATGATCGAGAACGCAGCGAGCATGCAAGTAGATTCCCCCTCGAGCAGTTCCCAATGCCGCTCAGGGCTGAGGATGCCGGGCCATAGGTAAAGGCCGAGACCGCCCACGATGAATAGATACATGGCCCGAAGGACATACAAACGAAATGACGAGACCGGTTTCATGAGATGACTCCTGCATTACCCAACGTCTTTCAATATCTTCTCGACCGAGCTCAGCTGTGACTGGATCTCGGTAAGCCTCGGCCCCAGCGCCGCGACTGCCGCCGCGGTTTCGGATTGGGCAGCAGTCGCTTTCATGGCCAGTTCGCGATACGCCTCGTCCTGGCCGAGTCGCACCCGGGCCTGAAGTACAGCCGATACGTACTTCATGAAGAACACCAGCACGGCGGCAGCCGCCGGGAAAAAGAAGGCCGCGAAAAAAGCGTTTTCAGTCATGGGAGCCCCTACGGTTCAAGAGTGATCGTGAGCGATTTCGCCGCCGCGACGATGGCGGTCGGCGTGAGGGCGATGTTGAATTTCGCTACCTCGAAGTAATTGAGCGCTTTGCCGTCCTGCGAGAGTTCGAGGTGGCTGGTGACCAGACCGGCTTCCTCGAGTTTCTTGAGATGCAGATGAAGCAACGGCCGGCTGATGCCGAGTTCACGC
The DNA here is from genome assembly GCA_964658805.1 of uncultured Steroidobacteraceae bacterium. Classification (GTDB taxonomy): domain Bacteria; phylum Pseudomonadota; class Gammaproteobacteria; order Steroidobacterales; family Steroidobacteraceae; genus Bog-1198. The sequence goes on along the minus strand of CAZZZU010000016.1, from coordinate 19,195 downwards.
GCGAGCTGGCTGACATAATTTCGCCCGTCGGACGACAACGACGCGACGATGCGCAATCGATGCGGGTTCGCGAGCGCCGACAGCATGGCCAGCAACTCATCGCCCTTGCGAGATGTATTTCCAGATGACACATGTAAGTTATATATTACACGTGTCAGGAGGTCAAGTTCAGGGGCGGACGGTCACCCGCAAGAAGCTCGCTGTAATGGCAACGCCGTCGCCTGTGCTCGCGTTTTGCTGCTCAGCCATGTCGACGAGTTGCTGCGCCAACTCTTCCTGGCTGCCATTCTTTTCCGCAGCGTCGAACGCGTTCATGGTGGGGCCGTAGAATTGCCTGAACAAGTCGATGAGCTCGATGGGGCTCATCTGCGTCGAGGAGAAGCTGAAGCGATCTTTGACCAAAGAGATTCGCTCCGCCGGCACACCGGCCCTGCCGAAGCGTTCTATGACATGGCTATCCACACCCCAGGTCATGGGACTGATGAAGCCTTCCGGTGGCGCTGGGGTGTACGCGGAGCTGATCTTCAACACCTGCGACACGAATGACGTCGGATCATTCGGGATCCAGTTTCCCATGACGATGGACCCGCCAGGCTTGGTCACACGCACCATCTCACTGGCGACCTCGAACGGCTTGGGCGCGAACATCGCGCCGAATATCGAGACGGTCAGATCGAAGTCGTGATCGCTGACGCCCGACAGATGGCATGCGTCACCTTCCTGGAATTTCAGATTCTTGAGTCCGGCAGCGGCTGCGCGCCGATTTCCCGCAGCCACCAGATTTTTCGCGATGTCGATGCCGACCACTTCTGCCGCGATCCGCGCCAGCGGCAGTGCCGTCGTCCCATCGCCGCACCCCAGGTCGAGCACGCGCGACGCCGGCGTAACATCCAGGGTAGCGACGAGTTTCTCGCCGGACTCACGCATCAACGCGGCGATCTGCGTGAAATCACCCTTTTCCCACAAAATTTTATTTGGATTCATGTGGACACCGTTGACGTGAGTGACGATGGCCGAATGGTAACCGAAATGCTGCGTCGCGCGTTTATCCCGCGCGCTGCGTGCGGCGCGGTTTCAGTGTTGCAGTGCGGCTTTGACGGCGGCCTCCAGCGACACAACGTCATAGGGCTTGGCGAGCACCCGGATGCATTCGGATTCCGCGGCTTCCAGCGTCGTCCCCGCATAACCGGTGGTCAACAGAATCGGCAGATCGGGGCGCCGCCGCTTCACTTCTTTCGCGAGGTCGATCCCATTCATCTGTCCGGGCATCATCACGTCTGAGAAGATCAGATTGACATTCACGTCATCCGCCAAAGCGCCGAGTGCGGCCTGCGCACTCGCGACGCGCACCACCCGATAGCCGAGCTCACGAAACATCTCTGTCACCAGAACGGCCACTTCATCGTCGTCTTCGACCAGCAGGATGGATCCCTTGAGCACGCGGCTGCGCGCAGTGGTATCGAGGTCGGCGAGTGGTTCAGGCAGCGGCGGCGGAGCGGTTGATGACCTCGGCAACATCATCGTGATGACAGTCCCGCGTCCAACGACACTGTGTGAATCGATCGCGCCGCCGGATTGTTGAACGAAGCCGTACACCTGCGGCAACCCCAGGCCTGAACCTTTGCCGATTTCCTTGGTGGTGAAAAATGGTTCGAAGATGCGTGACAGCACTTCAGGGGGCATCCCGGTGCCGGTATCCCTTACGTCGATGCGAACCGAATCCCTCGCCAGTTGCGAAGCGTCTCCCCGGGGGACGTTACGCGCCACGATGGTGATGACACCCCCGTTAGGCATGGCGTCGCGCGCATTGACGCACAGGTTCAGTATGACGAGTTCCAACTCTGCGGGATCGACATGGATGGGCCACAGATCTTCCTGGAAATCGGTCTTCACCTGTACGTCGCCCCGCAGGGTGCGATCGAGCAACTCACGCATCCCGCTGATTTGTCGCGGCAGATCCACTGCCTCTGCTTTCAGCGGTTGCCGTCGCGAGAAGGCCAACAACTGTCTGCTCAACGAGGCCCCGCGATCGGCAGCCTGGCGCATCTGTGCGATGACGCGCTTGCGTCGCTCAGGCTCCGACACCCGCTCGAGCAGGCTCAGGCCGCCGGTGATGACCATGAGCAGGTTATTGAAGTCATGTGCGACACCGCCGGTCAACTGACCGATGGCGTCGATTTTCTGCGCTTGCCGCACCTGCCGCTCCGCCTCGGCAAGACGTTCCTGGTCGCGCAGCCGTTCGGTGACGTCGTAGACAAACTGAAAGGCGCCCACCTGCCGGCCCGACCGATCGCGTAGCGAGTTGAATTTCATTTCATAGAAGCGACGATCGAGCGCGGGATGACCGAACTCGCTCACGGCGGTGAACACTTCACCGGCGAGCGCGCGGCCCCATATCGCTTGCACCGCGTCGCGGTGCTCAGGTCGATCTTGCAGCAGGTCCAGCATGCAGTCCCCTATCTTGGGCCGCATGCCGAATATGCGTTCGAATTCCCGCGCACTTGCCTTGTTGATCGCCAGAAACCGATAGTCCATGTCGATCACCTGGACGAAGGCATCGGTCGCCTCCACGATGTCGACAAACACCTTGCGCTCCGCCAAGGCATCGGCGACGCGCCGTTCCAGGGTTTCGTTGAGTTCACGCAGCTGCGCTTCTGCCGCTTTCCTGGCCGTGATGTCGATCGCGGTGCCGATGACGCGGATGCACCGGTCGCCTTCAAATATGGCCTTGCCCTTCGCGGCAATCCAGCGCACGACACCATCCTCCTTACCGATCGCCCGATAATCAACGTCGTATACCGCGCGTTTGACGGGGTCGAGGGCAGCAGCGAAGGCCTGGCTGGTTCTTTCCCGGTCGTCGGGATGCAGACCCGCGTAGTAGTCGGCCATCGAGACCGGCACATCCGCTGAAATGCCGAACATGGCCTTCACGCGCGGCGGCCAATAGAGGGTATCGGTCGCGATCTCGAGGTCCCAGAGACCCACCTCAGCGGCCTCGGTCGCAAGACGCAACTGCTCTTCCCGTTGGCGCAGCTCGACGTCACCCTTCACGGCGCCTTGACCCGCCCGCGCCGGCAAGGCATTTGAATCCTTGATTACAGCCATATCAGTAGGACAGCTTTACAGAATTCGCTTGTATCCTTGATGCGGCAATTCGCATTTTTATCCGAGACAGGCGGCGATATTGCTGCGCACAACCGATACGCAATGTACCGATTGGAATCGAAGAAGCCAAGATTCGAAGGGTTATCCGGATGTCACCTGCTTGGGTCCGGACTGCTGCGGCTCAAATCAAAACCGCATCCACCGGTCGGCGCAACGAAGAAGGCAGCGCCGGTCCACGGCCAAACCGTACCACCAGATCAGGTCGTCGGTCGGCGAGTCCCAGGGCCGCGCCAAAATCCGAGCGAACCTGCGGCACTTCGACCGGCTGATTGAGAAATGCATTGCGTATGCCAAGGGCCGTGGCTTGCAAGGCGAAGCGTTCGTAACATCGACCCACCTCGACCCAACTCGATTTCTGCGCAGTCTGGCCGACGAATACCGCCAGGGCCGCGGAGTTGCGCACCTGGCGCACGTACTTATCATTCTCCTCCTGGGTCCTGAAAAAGCCGCCGAATGCCCGCCTGCCAAGCCAGGTAGGAATCGCCGGATTGCCGGAGGCGACGCTGAACAAGCCATCGCCGCTGCGGACCGCTTCGGGGCCATTGAAGCGGATCCAGGATTTCAGCTCACGGATGAACGCCGCATCGGCCATCTGGGCGGTATTCGCTGCCACGACATAATCGAGCAAACTTTGCATCACGGTGCGATCGGTCATGATCAACATTCTCACGCTGCCGGAACTGCCGGCCTTTTCGAGCAACGCCAGTTCCGCGTTGGCCAGCGGCTTGCCGTCATAATCACCGCGCGTGCACTGGCGCGCTGAGATAGCAGCAAACAGCGGCGACACAGCGGCGGGTGCGGGTGCGAACGCGACACGCACGGCGCCATTCATAGCATCGAAAGAGACGTCCGCTCTGAAACCGTATGCGCTCGCGGCGTGAACGAGATTCTCGGTGGCGCAACCCAGTGACACGAACATGTGGTGATCATCCGGGTCCACCGCAGGACAGCGCCGCGAGCGATCGGGCAAGATGACGATGCCGTGTTCTTCGCACCTGAATTTCCAGCACTGCGTATTGTGGCTCGACGGCGCCAACGTCGCATAGCGCACGAGCTGCCGCATGAGGGCCGCGCCGTCGATGCCGGCGCCCGGACCGGCACGCCTGATGCGTGTCGCGACGGCAACATAGCCTTCAGGGTCCGCTCCGCTATCACACGCTGACAACAGAATGCTTCCCGCCAGCACGGCCGGCGTCGACCGCAAGAACTGTCGTCGACGCACGTCAGGCCTGTGGGGCGACCCTGCGCTTGCCGCTGTCATTCCAATACCCCGACCGGCCGTAATGTTTGTAGATCCCCAATTCGTGGTCGCGATTGAGCTGTAACGTCGAGTCATAAACCGGCGCGCTCCTGATCGACTGGCGCGTCAGGTCAATCGATACCTTCTGGTTGATCCAGCTCACCGAATCGATCCATTCCGGTGAGATCAGTACCGAATGCCCGGCCCACCAATGACCCGTGTTGACGATCATGTAGCGCAGCGACCAAGACCGCTCTTCCACGATCAGGCCTTCCACCTGCCCCAGGTCACCATCGATCGCATGCACGCGATAATTGCTGACCTCTTTACAGCTGCGCAGATGCTGATCCGTTGCCAGACGGGCACCGTCAACAGAGGGCGAATTCGCCTCCCGAGCGCCGCCAGCCGAGTCGAACCCATCTGCTCCAACGCCGGTCAGCAATGTGCCGGGATAGGCAGCGTTACCCCAAAGGCCCGTACCGCCCCAATAATAGGGATAGCCGTAATAGCCGAGATATTGCGATTCGTGCTGACGCGATACGGGTTTGTCGGTGTCGATGTCCGGAGCGTGCTCGATCTGCTGCCGGGTCAACGCGACGACGAGGGAGCGCTCGGCCCATCCGGGATGCGCGATGGCCAGCGGCGAGATCAATACGCGGCGACGCATCAGCCAATCGCCGGTATCGACGACGAAATACCGCAGGACCCACGCTTCATCGTCGAAATAGCAGTCCGTTATGTGACCGACGTTGCCGTCTGTCGCGCTGACTGTGTAGCCCTTCAGGTCATGGATGGTTCGTAACATGGTCGGCCTCCTTGAAACCTCGTCACGTTGCATCAAGGGCGTGCCTACCGTCTGTGCGTTAGCCCACCCGCAACGGGTGTGCGCGGATTCAATCGCGAGCGTCGAGAAACTGTCGCAGGCGGCCGGTTTCCGGCCGATCAAAGAGCTGAGCGGGCGTGCCTTGCTCGATGATTTCGCCACGGTCCATGAACACAATGCGATCCGCCACCCGACGGGCGAAGCTCATTTCATGCGTGACGCACACCATCGTCATGCCGGCATCCGCGAGCTCCGTGATGATGTCGAGTACCTGCCTGGTCATCTCCGGATCGAGCGCGGACGTCGGCTCGTCGAAGAGCATGACCTTGGGCGCCATGCACAGCGCACGCGCGATGGCCACTCGCTGCTGCTCGCCACCTGAGAGTTCACTGGGATAGCGATGCGCATGGCTGGCCAGATGCACCCGCGCCAGGTAATCGAGCGCGAGTTCGGCCGCCGCACCCGGCTGCAACTTGCGAACCCAGATCGGCGCGAGCGTGCAGTTTTCGAGCGCCGTCATGTGCGGGAAAAGATTGAACGTTTGAAACACCATGCCGACGTCGGGACGCGCGCCGTCGAGTTCGATGCCGTCGACGAGAACGCGGCCGGATTGATGCGACTCCAGACCGTTCAGGCAGCGTAGCAACGTGGACTTGCCGGATCCCGAGGGGCCGCATATGGCGACCCGCTCATGCGCGGCGACTTCGAGCGAGAGTTCGCGCAGCACCTGCCGTTGCCCATACCATTTGCTCAGTTTCTCGACGGTCAACAAGGTCATCGAAAGCGCGCACGCAGCGCCGCGATGTGCTCCGGCCCGATGCCACAGCAACCACCCACGATGGTGGCACCCGAGCGGACCCATCGCTCCGCCCACTCGAGATAGCACTGCGGCGTGACATCGTCGCGCATCATGGAGATGCCGGCGTAGGGTTCGACCGTGTCGGTTTCCGGCTCGAACGCATTGGCATAGACGCCGATCCGGACGAGCCGACCGCTGTCGGCTATCACGGCCGACGCGGCGCGGACGGCGGCATCCATGGCTTCCGGCTGACTGCAATTAAAAAGGATCGCCTGCGCGCCGCGTTGCAGGTCGGCAGCGACGGCCCGTTCCACACTCTCGCCTGAACGCAGCTCAGCGGGCGCTACCCGGCCGGCCTCATCACGCAATGTATAAGAAACCCAGACGGGCAGCTTCGAATGACGTGCGCAAGCGGCCAATGCGACGCCGCTTTCGAGCGTGGAGCTTTGCGTTTCGATGAGCCAGAAATCGACATAGGGCGCGAGGCCGGCCACCAGCACGTCGAGGATCGCGGGTGCGCGCTCGGCATCGAACAGATCCGGCCGATAGGATTCGAACACCGGCGGGATTGAGCCGGCCACGAGCACGCGTTCGGCGGCGCGATCGGCTGCCGTTCGCGCGAGCCGGCCCGCCAGATGGGCGAGTTGCAAGCCATCGGTCGCGAAACGTGTCTCGCCAATCCGCTCCGGCGCGAGCGCATAGCTGTTGGTCGTGATGATCTGCGCGCCGGCCGCGATGAATGCATCGTGCGCAGCGCTGACGAACTGCGGCGCTTCGATCAACGCGAGGGCCGACCATTCGGGCAGTCTGAACGGCGCGCCCATGCGTGACAGTTGCCGACCCATGCCGCCGTCCAGGATGGTCACCGGCGCATCGAACGACACGCTCAAGGCCGGCCGACCACGGCAACGCCTTTGCCGAACCGGCGTTCGAGCCTCAGTTGCACCAGTTCGAAGCCGATCGACAATGCCCAGTAAATCAACGCGGCGGCGATCAGCATTTCCATGTAGTGATAAGAGGCACGGGCATAAGATTGTGCCAGGAAATCGAGTTCCCACAGACCCATGATGGAAACCAACGAGGAGTCCTTCAGCATGGACACAAACAACGCCGTGGCGGGTGGAATGATGAGGCGCAGTGCCTGCGGTCCGGAGACCTTCCAGAAGATGACCCAGCGCGGTAGGGCAAGCGCCATGGCCGCCTCGCGTTGCCCGGCGGGTACCGCCATCATGCCGCTGCGAATGGTTTCTGCGAGGTAGGCGCCGTAGTTGAGCGACAGCGCGATCAGGCCGGAACTCAATGCGCCCAGCACGATGCCGACCTGCGGCAGCGCGAGGTAGATGATCAACACCTGCACGAGCAGCGGCGTGCCGCGGAACAACGAGGCGTAAAACGTTGCCAGCGCAAACGCCACGGGATTGCGCGACAGTCGTCCGAACGCGGTGATCAAAGCCACGACCAATGCAAAACACATCGACAGCGCCGTGACGAATAGGGTCAGCACCGCCCCTTGAATGAAACCATCGGGCGCCAGCCGCAGGCCCAGCAAAAAAGGCAGCTTTGCAGCCATGTACGCAAAATCCAGATGCAGGCCGTAACAGGCGCCGCCCAGCGCGATAGCCAGAATGGCCCAGGTCAACCAAACTTTGCGGCGAAAACCCGACACCGTGGCCGTCGGTGCGTTCGATGCGTCAGTGGACATCGCGCGTGATATCCCGCTTGAACCATTTCCGCGATAGCTTTTCCATCGTCCCGTCCGCCTGCATCTCGCCAAACGTGCGGCTGACCAGCTGGTCCCACTCCGGATCACCCTTCTCCGTTGCCACCACATTGGGTTCCGCGTATAGCGCGGGGCCGACGATCTTCAAGGCGTGCGTGGCAGCGATGCTGGCTTCAGCCGTGGCCAGATCGGACACGATGGCGTCGAGACGAATGCCGGGTCCCAGCGCGAGATTGCGGAAGTTGATTGTTTCATCTCCAGGCGTTGCGATGACATCGTGAAATGGATAGGTGATCGGCGGCCCCCCTGGAATGCGCAGCGCCTTGTTCAAATAGTTCTCGTAACTCGAACCCATTCCTACACCGACGCGTTTGCCGGAAAGATCGGCGGCCGACCGGATCCGTTGCTCGCGCTCGTGCACGGTGAGAACGGCCGGCGAACTGTAATACGTGACCGGAAAATTCAAAACTTTCGCGCGCGCGTCAGTCGGACTCATCGAGCAGATGCAGATGTCCCAGCGGCCCTGCCAGTGCCCGGAGACGATGGTTTCCCAGCCGGGCGTCGCCAGGCGCAGCGTGGCACCGAGCTTGCCGGCAAAGACCCGCGCCACATCGACATCGAAGCCCGCGAGCTCATTGTGCTCATCGATAAAGCCGAACGGCGGGTAGGAATTGACCAGGACGTCGTTGAGGACATGCGTCTTCATCACGCGATCGAGGGTCGCACCGGCCCACGCGGGCGCTATGCAGGTCGCGAGCAGCAGGAGACTAGTGGGCAGGTGGCGTAGTGGAGGCATGAGCAGCCCTGATTCGGTCAAGCGCTGCTGGCAGCGTAGCGACAACGCAGTCCGCGCCCAACTGACGCAGCAGTCCAGCCCGTTCGAATTTTTGCAGTACATTCGGGCGCACTTCGGTCAAGATGACGGCTGACCCATGCTTGAGGAAATCGGCGACGATTTGCGCGATGGCGGCGATACCGGTGGCGTCGAGAAAGGGCATTTCGCCCAGGCGCAGGATCAACGTGGTGGCCGGGCGTTGTATGTGCGCCAGCGTGCTTTCCAGCTTTTCCGCGGCACCAAAGAAAAGCGGGCCCTGGATGTTGTAGATCACCACCCCCGGGGGCAGCGGGCCGGATGGCTCATCAGTGCCCTCTCTCACGGGATCTATGCGCACAGCTTGCGCCATACGACGCATGAACAGCAGCGCCGCAAGAATGACTCCCACGTTGACCGCCACCACCAGGTCTACGAATACCGTAAGCGTAAAGGTGATGAGCAAAACCGCGACATCCGTAATGGGCGAGCCGCGGATCAATTTGATGAAATGTGGGAGCTCGCTCATGTTCCATGCGACAACGAACAAGATCGCAGCCAAGCAACACAAGGGAATGGATGACGCGAGCGGCGAGAGCAGCAAAATAACGAGAATCAAAAACACAGAATGAATGACGCCGGAAAGTGGGCTCGTAGCGCCATTGCGGATATTGGTCGCCGTTCGCGCAATGGCACCCGTAGAAGCAAATCCGCCGAACAGCGGGGCGACGATATTGGCAACGCCCTGGCCGATCAGTTCCTGATTCGAGTCGTGCTTGGTTCCTGCCATGCCGTCCGCAACCACAGCCGAGAGGAGTGACTCGATCGAGCCCAGGAGCGCAATGGTGAACGCGGGGCCGATCAGCGACAGCAACTCGGGGATGCCGATTGACGGTAAGGCGAATGCGGGCAGTCTGCGAGGGATGCCTCCAAAGGCGCTGCCAATCGTGGCGACGCCCTCGAATTTGAACACGGCCTGCAGAACCGTGATCACGACCAGAGCAGTCAACGGTGCGGGGACCCGTTTCATATAGCGCGGACCGACTATCAGAATGAACAGGGCCAGCAGCCCCATCCCGGTAGCAGCCACATTGAGCGTCGGCAGCGCCTGAAGCAGAACCACGATCTTCTCGTGAAAATGCAGTCCCGACGGAGCCGGTGACAGGCCCAGAAAATCTTTCCATTGGCCGACAAAAATGATGACGCCAATGCCCGCTGTAAACCCAACGATCACCGGATTCGGGATGTACTTGATCACCGCACCCAACCGCGCGGCCCCGAACCCGACCAGAATGATGCCCGCCATCAGCGTCGCTATTTGTAAGCCGGCGATCCCGTGGGTGGCCGTGATCACCGATAAGACCGCGATAAAGGCGCCGGTCGGGCCGGCAATCTGCAAACGCGTGCCGCCGAACAGTGAGGTGAGCAGCGCGGCGATGATGGCGGTATACAGGCCCTGTTCCGGCCGGGCGCCTGACGCGATCGCAAAAGCCATCGCCAGCGGCAATGCGACGATACCCACAACAATTCCCGACAGCACATTGTTGGTGATGTGCCGGCGCGACCAGAGCCCCGCCGCTTTGGCATCTAGAAACGCAATCAAGCAATGAAACTCATACTAATCGCCGTGTGCTATCTCTAAAATAGGATAACAGCATCGGAACTTCGCGCGGCGAGCGCACGGCAGTCTTCGTCGTGACGGGCCGGGGTCACGAGGGTAGCTCCGGCAAGGATGCGTGGGCCGTTGGTGACCCACGCATCCTTGGGCGTCAGTACATCAGCTCGATCACATGCGACGTCGTGTCGAGATACACGAGGTGCTGCTGCTGATTCCAGGACGACACAAAACCCGCCCGCATGCTGCCGGGCAAAGGCAAGGTTGAGTTCGACTGCACCGTGAGATCGTTGTGCTGCCAGCTATACGAATACCATAATTCATGGATGTGCCCGTCCGATCCCACGAAATGCACGTGCTGCTGATTATTGAACTCACTCGAAAAGCCATCCAATTTGCCGCCGGGCGCCACCGTCAGATTCTGCACGCCCGCCGCCGCGAGCAGATCGTTCCACTTCCAACCATCGTCATATACGAGCTCGTAGACACGCGCATCGGCGCCGACGAAATTGACATGCTGCTGCTGATTGAACGACGTGGCGTAGCCGTCCAGCGGACTGTCCGCGGCGGCAACCGGTGCACCGCTCGATAAGGTCAGATCATTGTGCTTCCAGTTCCCGTCATAGAAGAGCTCATGTACGTGGCCATCTGAACTGATGAAGTTGACGTGCTGCTGCTCATTGAACTCCGTGGAGTAACCGGAGAGCGCCGCATCGGCGCAATTGGGGGCCCCCGCCGCCAGCGTCAGGTCGTTGTGCTGCCAGCTGCCAGAGTAAAACAGCTCGTGCACGTGGTTATCGGTACCGATGTAATTGAGGTGCTGCTGCTCGTTGAACCCGGTGGCGTATCCATCCAGCGGAGTACCGGCAGCCACCGCGGGTGCCGCGGCCTGTTGCGTCAGATCATTATGGTGCCAGCTGCCGTCGTACACCAGCTCATGAACATGTTGATCATCGCCGATGAAGTGCACGTGCTGTTGGCTGTTGAACTCGGTGGAGAATCCGCACAGCGCGCTGCCGATCGTTGCCAGCGGCGCAGCGCCCTGCAGCGTCAGATCATTGTGCTGCCAGCCGTTGTCGTAGAAAAGCTCGTGCACGTGCTGATCTGCCGCCACGTAATTCACATGCAGCTGTTGATTGAAGTCGGTCGCATAGCCGTCCACCGCGCTCGCGGTAGCCGGCGGACCTGAACCCTCGACCGTGAGGTCCAGGGCATGCCACGGCAGGTAGTCGATGGTGACCGTGTTGTTGCCCAAGGCGGTGACCGTCAGCGCAACATCGTTCTTGACGATGGTCGCGATGCTGCCATTGAGGGGGTTGGCGTCGAGGCCTTTGAGATTGAGTCCGGTCGCCGCGGTGAACGTTATCTCGGTAAAGGCAGGGAGCGCCGTGTATTGCCCGTCGATCGTCGGGGTCTCCATGATCCATTCGATTGAATTCCCCAGGAATGCGGCGCCCGGCGGGGGATCGAGCACGATGGAGAGAAACGAACCGTTGGTGAGGTTGGCGATGAAAATGCTGCCCATGGTCTGACTGTTGATATAGGCACAATTGCAGAGGATGGTGTCGCCGGCGGATACCGGGAAATTATCGATGTTGGTTTGATTCACGTAGTCAGGCGATCCCGCCACGGAAGGCGCAAACCACTCGTACCAGGCGGTGTACTGCGCGCCATCGTCGTACTTCTGTTCGATGCCTGCCTGCAGAACATCGTTTGAACCGCTGCCGTCGATGCCCACCCAGGAGGACGAATCCCATCCGCCTCCCGAGCCCGACACAAGATCCGGTTGGCTCACTGCAGGAACCGTCCAGGTACCGGTCGCAAAGATCCATGCATCGGATAGGGCGCCGTGAATGGTTGAGTTGATCAGATCATTGAAACCCCACTTCGACGTGTAGACGAGTTCGTCGAGATGATCGATGACGTCCGCATAGATCACGTGTTGTTGCTGATTGAATTCGGTGGCATATCCCGCCAGCGCGCTGCTGGGACTCGGAAAAGCGGTCGATCCGGACGCCAGGTTCAACTCATTGTGTTTCCAGCTGCCGTCGTAGAACAGCTCGTGCACCCGATTATCGGCGCCGATGTAGTTGACGTGCTGCTGGCTGTTGAAGTTCGTTACATAGCCGCCAAGACCGGCGCCGACCAGGGCCTTGGGCGCGCCGGTGATCTGGGTGAGATCACTGTGCTGCCATCTGCCGTCATAGAACAGCTCATGCACGTCACCGTCAGCGCTGAGGTAGTGAACATGTTGCTGCTCGTTGAACTCGGTGGAAAAGGAATTGAGCGCACTGCCCAGCGCCGCATTCGGTGCATCGGGTGCGCCTGGTACGCTGGCCTGCTGCGTCAGATCATTATGCTTCCAGGAACCGTCATAGACGAGTTCGTGAATGTGGCCGTCGAAACCCACGTAGTTGACGTGCTGCTGCTGGTTGAACGCGGTGGCGTATCCGGCGAGCGCCGAGCCGGAGGCTGCGGGAAAGTTCTGTGCGCCGGCATTTGCGGTCAGATCGTTGCTGGTCCAGCCGTTGTCGTAGACCAACTCGAATACATGGTTGTTGGGGCCGATGAAGATGACATGCTGCTGCTCGTTGAATTCCGTCACGTAACCCACCAACGCAGTATCCGCATTGGCATTGGGCGCGCCCGCCGCCACCGTAAGGTCGTTATGCTGCCAGCGGCCGCCATCGTAAAACAGCTCGTGGACGTGATTCTCGGCGCCCAGAAAGTTGACGTGCTGCTGCTGATTGAAGTTGGAGGGGTAACCATCGATGGGACCGTTGATCACCGCGATGGGGGCGCCGGCGGCATTCGTCAGATCATTCAACAACCAGCCGTCGGTGTAGACCAATTCCCAGACATGGCCTTCCGCGCCGATGAAATTGATGTGTTGCTGATTGTTAAACTCCGTGGCATACGCGTCGATTCGCTGTCCGGGCACGGGCACCACCGGCACGCCTCGGGCCAACACGACGCCGCCGCCCCAGTTGGTCGTCAATGGATCATTGAGGACACCTTTTCGGCCTTTTGAGCCACGCAAATGCGTCTTGTGGCGTTCGACCGTCAGCTTCGGCTGGATCTGCTTCAGCTGGTTCGCGTCGGCGAGACGCTGCAATGCGACGTGCGCCGTGGGATGCTTGTTCAGCCAGGAAAAACCATACCGCGCCAGCTCATCGGGTGTCGCCTTGTCGAAATTAAAACCGTGCGGCAGGGCGGGTGTCGAATAGACACCCTTCATGTCCAATGGAATCCTGGCTGCGCGGGGAATGTTCAACTGGTTTTCGTTGTCGGCCATGGGAATTTCTCCGGTTGGGTTGCGTCTCGTATATATGTAATACGGGAACGCCCAACGATTCACGCCATCGACTACCTGTGCCCGACACTTTATTTCTCAAACTGGTTTGGAATAGCCTGGCTGACCATCACGCTGCATTTGCGCAAAGCAACATGGGCGCGATGCGCTATCAACCCGAGGTCGCACCGTTCGGTGCTATCGCAGAACAGACGCCGTCGTGCGTGCAGCAACTGGCGCAGCTCATGAGCTCGGGAGAGGAAGTGTGCCTGCTCGATCAAGAGGCCAACCTGGCTGATCTATTCGAAGTCGTATCGCGTTACGAAGCGGTACAAATGGTCCACGCGTCGAAGGATATTTCTTTGGGATCCGTCGACGACATCCGGCGTCTCACCGCCGCAGACTTGCCGGAGATGACCGCGTTGATCGAAGCCGTGTTCCCGGGATATTTTCGACCGCGCACGATCGAGCTCGGGAAGTACTACGGCGTCTTCATCGATGGTCACCTTGCTGCGATGGCGGGCGAACGTCTCTCCGTGCCCGGCATGCGCGAGATCAGTTCGATATGCACACACACGGTCCACCAGGGCAGGGGTCTGGCAGGGCGCCTGACACAATTTCTCACGGACGAGATACGGCGCAGCGGCAGCGCCCCGTTTCTGCACGTGGGATCGCACAATGACAAGGCCAAGCGGCTGTACGGCAAGCTGGGATTCGACGCAATCCGCGTGGCCCAGGTCAATCTCTATCGAAAAAAATAGACGACCTGCTGCCTACTGCATGACCCTCGCGGTCGACGTGTACGCTCTGGCGTGCTGAATTTCCGCGCGCAATGACTGAGCGCCGTCATCCGTCGACGCCAATAGCTTCGCATAATAGTTTCGCGCCTCTCCTGGCTGTCCCGCAGCCTCAGCCGCTTTACCCGCACCGAACAGGCCATTGAAACGGTTCGGGCTGAGCTGAAGGGCTTGCTGATATTCAGCGAACGCGTCGGCCGGTTGATTCGCCTCGAGCAGGATATCGCCGAGCATTTCGCGCGCGGGAATATCGACCTCGCCCTGCCCTACCGTGTCCTGCAGATCGGCGCTCGCCCGCATCTGCTTGATGGCGGCCTCGATATCGCCGTCGGCAAACGCCTGCCACGCGAGCATCTCGCCGCGTCGGATCTGTGCGCCCGTGGAGTCGGCATAGTAGGCATGCTCGCCCGTCCGCACAGCGTCCATCAGCGCATCGTACATGGCAAGATCGGTGTGTGCGCGCGCGGCGTCATGCAGATGTCCGTCGCCGATGATGCGTGCCCAGGAAATCAGGACCTGCGTGTCAGGCGGGGCGCCGCTGATCGGCTCGAGCGTTTGCGCCGCGTGCCAGTCGCGGGTTTCGAGCGCGACGAATATCGGCAACTTGACCCGATAGTACGGGAACATTCCTTGCATCATCACGTGCTCTGCCATGTCCGGCATCGTTTCATAGTGATCGATGGCTTGCTGCGAATTGGCGACGATTTTCCGGGCGCGCTCCTCCTGCCCGCGCTGCAGATAGGCGTATGCAATGAAGTCGTCCGAATGAAACTGGTCCATCCAGCCGCTCTGCCCGTTTACAGCGGCCGCTTCAGAGGCAGAAATGGACGCGAGCTGCGAGTCGATGTCTTCCTGCCACAGCCCGAGTCGCGAAAAAATATGGCCGGGCATGTGCGCGGCGTGCGGACCGGACGAGGCGATCCGGCCATAGTGGCGCGCGGCGCTGAGGCCACTGGCCGCCAACGAGGGGGTATCGCACGCATGCACGATGTAATGCACGAGACCCGGGTGATCGGGATACTGCGTCCACAGCGGTGTCAACACCGCCATCGCCTTGCGCTCTTGCGACAGGCTGGTATCCGTGGGGGCCTCGGCCGCCATCAGAGCCAGCGCGTAGAACGCGCCTGCATCCACGTCACCCGGGTGGCTCGCGTATATCCGTCCCATCGCTGCTGCATAGGCATCGATACGGGCTTGGTAATCCGCGTTCACGGGCCGAAAGAAGCCGCTCAGCGCTGCGAGGTACGCGCGCTCGCGCGCCGTGCGGGGCGGGCGCGAGCGGGCAGCTTGCAATTCCTGCCGAGCGGACGCCATGGTCGCTGCATCCGGTCGGTCCCATATTTGATGAAATTGGCTCATGACGATGCCCCAATGCGCCATGGCACAGCCGGGGTCCTTCGCGAGGATTCGCTGGAACTGCGGCTTCGATTCTTCGTACCAGAAGTCATGCAGCAGGGCGACGCCGCGATTGAAGTCAGCCTGCACCGCCGGGGAGCAGGAAACCGGGAACGACACCGTGCCGAGGTGTTCGGCCGAATGAGCGCGGGCGACCGTAAGCACCGCCAGCAGAACTAAACTCAAGGAGGCCTTAAAAACGGACTGGGTTTTGCTCAAAGTCAGGTCCCTCTGCGAAGGCTTAGAGAATAAGGGGGAGCATAACCTTTGGCAGGGAATGTCGCGTCTGCTACACAAGGCGGCAAAGATAGACTCGACCCCTCCCTAGATGAATAGAGAGCTACCAAGGTGCGGCGGGATGTTGCTGTTTGCGCCACTGGCATTTTGCCAAGCGCTCATGGGGCGGGTTCCACACCGGCTTAGCTGCGGTCACTCGCCCTGCTGTCCGTCAAACTGGCGCTCTGGCTGCTGATCGGGGCCTCGATGCACCGACATGCAACGCCTCTTTCTGCGACCGCAGCGAAGCACCGGAGAACGCATCACCCAAGCCATATAATGGCCCATGCTGCGCATTCAGTTTTCCAACCGCATCGAGACTCTGTGCGACGCCGTCGTCGACGCGCTCGGCGTGGCGCCGGCATCGCCGTTCGCGCCGCAGCAGGTCGTCGTGCCGAGCAGCGCCATGCGCCGCCATCTCACGTTGTCGATCGCGCAGCGCCACGGCATTTGCGCCAACGTCGAGACCATGTACCTCGCGCAATGGCTTTGGAAGCAAATTGCCAAGGTGGTGAAAGGTATCGCCGGGGAGTCGCCGTTCGCGGCCGACGCGCTCGAGTGGCGCATCTATCAAACCTTGCGCGAGTCGCAATGGCGTGATTTCCCCCGCCTCAAAGGCTATCTCGACAATCCCAGCGAGGTGATGCGCTTCGAGTTCGCCGCGGAAGTCGCGGCGCTCTTCGAGCAGTACATCACCTATCGTCAGGACTGGATGGCCGCCTGGCTCGAGGGCACTGGCGTGCCGATGCCAAACGCGAGTGCGGCGCAACGCGACGATCAGGCCTGGCAGGCGGAACTGTGGCGGCGCATCAGCGCGGACCTGGGCGCGGCGCCGGAGCACCCCGCGAGCGTGTTCCTGCGGCGTTTGGGCGACGCAAAGGCGGGCGACGCCGTCCCCTTCGGTCTGCCGCAAAGCGTGCACGTGTTCTGTCTGCCCGCCATGCCGCCGCTGTATCTCGACGTGCTCACCGGCCTCGCCCGTTGGGTCGACGTGACCGTCTACGTGCTCAGCCCCTGCCAGGAGTACTGGTTCGACATCGTCGACCCGAAGCGCCTGCATGCCCTCGCCGTGCGCGGCGCCGCCACCTATCACGAAACCGGCAACCGCCTGCTCGCCTCGTGGGGCAAGCAAACCAAGGCGTATATCGAACTGCTGTTGACGCGTGCCGGGGATGCGCCGCTCGACGACGCCGGTTACGTCGACACATTTCCAGACACCTGCCTGGGAAAGTTAAATTCCGCCATTTTCAAGCTGCACGAACTGGCACCGGGCAGTCTCGCGATGCAGGCGGCCGATCGCAGCATCGAGGTGCACGTCTGCCATTCCCTGACACGCGAGCTCGAGGTGCTGCAGGATCAGCTGTTGGCGTTGTTCGCGGGCGCGTCGCCGCCGCGGCCGGATCAGGTCCTCATCGTGATGCCGGACCTCGAGGCGGCGGCGCCGCTGATCGAAGCCGTGTTCGGCAACGTGCCCGAAGAGCGACGGCTGCCGTATGCCATTTCGGGGCGCGGACGCAGCACGGTCAACGGCGCGGCGCGCGCGCTGCTGGCGCTGCTCGCCATCCTGCCATCACGCTTTCCGGCGAGCGCGCTGGTCGAATTGCTGCAACAGCCGCTGATTGGCCGACGTTTTCATATCGCGGCCGAAGAATTGCAGGTGATAGAGAACTGGCTGCACGTCAGCGGCATCCGCTGGGGGCTCGATGCCGAGCATCGCAGCACGCTGCTGGGGTTGCCCGGTACGGAGCGCTTCACCATTGCCGACGGACTCGACCGTCTGTATTTGGGCTATGCCCTGCCGCAGCACGTCGCGGAACCGACCTTCGGCCGCATTCCCGCCGGCAACATCGAAGGCTCGGAGGCCGACATTCTCGGCAGCTTCGGCGAATTCATCGGACGCCTGACGGCGTTGCGCCGGGAGCTCGAAGCGCCGCGCCTGCCGGAGGCCTGGCTCGCCGGCCTGCTCGGCATCCTCGATTCGATGCTCGATCCCAGCGGCGAGGACCTCGACGACGTCGCCGAGGTGCGCGAGGCGTTGCGCGAACTACAGGCGCAGATGCAGCGTGGCGGCCTGCGCACGCCGGTGCCGCTCGCCGTGCTGCGCGTCAGCCTGGAAGCGCTGTTCGACGCCGGCGCCCGCGGCGGCGTGCCTACGGGTTCGATCACTTTTTCCTCGATGACCAGCCTGCGCAATCTGCCGTTCAAATTCATCGGCGTGATCGGTCTCGCGGACGGCGCGTTTCCGGCTGCCGCACGGCCGCTCGAGTTCGATCTGATGGCCGCCGCCCCGCGCGCCGGCGACCGGCAGCGGCGCCTCGATGACCGCAACGTGTTCCTGGACCTGTTGCTCGCGGCGCGCGAACGGCTCTACCTGAGCTACACCGGCCGCAGCATCCGCGACAACAGCGTGCGCCCAGCGTCGGTCGTCGTGGCCGAATTGCTCGACGCGTTGCTGCCCGCGCTTGCGCAGGCACCGGGTGATGCGCGGGCATTGGACGCGGCGCGTGCGCAGATCGTCATCGAGCATCCGCTGCAGGCCTTCGATGCCCGCTATTTCAGTGCCGATGGTGACCCGCGGCGCCGTAGTTACAACCGCGAGCTCTGCGACGCCTTGCGGCACGCGCGGCCGGATCCGGATGCCGTTCCGGATGACGACAATGACCAGGAGCCGGATGACGAAGACGGCGCGGCCGGTCGCACGCTGTCGCATTTCTTCCTGACGCCACTGGCCGTGCCCGGCCCGGAATGGCGCCGCGTCACGCTTGCTCAATTGCTGCAATTCTTTGGCAACCCGGCACGCTTTTTGCTCAAGCAGCGTCTTGGCATCGCGATGTTCCGGGACGACGCAAGCGTGTCGGACGAAGAGCCGTTCGTGCCGGATTTTCTGCAGCGCCAAGCGCTCGCCGAGCGGCTGCTGCCGCAGGCCCTGCAGGGACTTGGGCCGACCGAATTGGGGCGTCTCGCGCAGGCCGGGATCGAGTACCCGCCGGGCGCGCTCGGCAGCACATCGTTGGCGGAAGAGATGCGCACGCTGCAGCGGTTCGCCGCGGAAGTCCGCGCGGCCACCGCGGCACCGACCCTCGCACCGCTCGCCGTCGACCTGCCATTCGTGTTCGAGGGCGAGGACTGGCAACTCAGCACCGTGCTCGACGGGCGGCGCGCGACGGGACTCGCGCTGCATCGCTACGACGACACCCGGGTGCGCGATCGCCTCAGCGCCTGGTTGACGTCGACGCCGCCGCTGACCGCCTCCCGTGCGCCG
>CAZZZU010000015.1:14196-51187 GCA_964658805.1 uncultured Steroidobacteraceae bacterium | reverse complement strand
ATTGCTGACCGGTTGATGGCTTCCCTGGGTTCGATGCTCTGTTATTGGTATCACTTCGCTCAAAGTGGCAGGCGCATCGAGGTTGAAACCGATGACGAATCCATCGGTGGACACTTTCTGCATCTGCTACACGGCGAAACGCCGCGGGCATCCTGGGTGCGGGCCATGCATACGTCCCTGAATCTGTACGCCGAGCACGAATTCAATGCCTCGACATTCACTGCACGTGTGATTGCGGGCACCGGGTCCGACATGTATTCCTGCATCACGGGGGCGATCGGCGCGTTGCGCGGGCCTAAACACGGTGGCGCCAACGAAGTGGCTTACGAGATCCAGAGCCGCTATACATCGACGGAGCAGGCAGAGCAGGACATCCGTCGACGGGTTGCCGCCAAGGAAGTCATCATCGGCTTCGGGCATCCTGTTTACACCATCAGTGATCCACGTAATCAAATCATCAAGGAAGTGGCGCGCACCCTGGCACAGGAAGCGCACGACACGCTGGGGTTCAGCGTGGCGGAACGCATCGAGAGCGTGATGTGGGATAGCAAGAAGATGTTTCCGAATCTGGACTGGTTCTCAGCGGTGTCTTATCACCTGATGGGCGTGCCGACGCCCATGTTTACGCCGTTGTTCGTGATTGCCCGCACGTCGGGCTGGGCCGCGCATGTGATCGAGCAGCGGGCGGATGGCAAAATAATTCGGCCGAGCGCGACCTACACCGGCCCCGAAAATTTGAAATTCATCCCGATCGAGGAGCGCATCTAAAAACATGTCGAACGATATCAAGTCCGCGGCACGGCCCGCGCCGGACGGACTCATCACGGCCATCGCCGATTATGCGCTGAGTTACGGGATCAGCAGTCCGCTTGCGTATGAGACCGCTGCGTACTGCCTCATGGACACGCTGGCCTGCGGTTTTCAGGCGCTGCAGTACCCCGCCTGCACCAAGCTACTCGGACCGGTGGTGCCTGGCGCCACCTTGACGAATGGCGCGCGCGTGCCCGGCACGGCGTACGAGCTTGATCCGATCAACGCCGCCTTCAACATCGGGTGCATGATTCGCTGGCTTGACTTCAACGACACGTGGTTGGCGGCGGAGTGGGGCCACCCTTCCGATAATCTGGGCGGTATCCTCGCCGTGGCTGACTATCTGTCACGCTCGGGACATCCTGTCACGGTGCGTGACGTGCTTACCGGTATGATCAAGGCGCACGAGATCCAGGGCGTACTGGCACTCGAAAACAGCTTCAATCGGGTGGGCCTCGACCACGTCCTGCTGGTGCGTGTGGCATCGACCGCGGTGGTCACCGCGATGCTGGGCGGAAGTCGCGATCAGATCATCAACGCGGTGTCGAATGCCTGGATCGATGGCGGGGCGCTACGGACCTATCGGCATGCGCCGAACACGGGATCGCGCAAAAGTTGGGCGGCCGGCGATGCCACCAGCCGCGCCGTGCGTCACGCGCTGTTCGCCCTGAAGGGCGAGATGGGGTATCCGTCCGCGCTGAGCGCGAAGA
Source organism: uncultured Steroidobacteraceae bacterium (assembly GCA_964658805.1). GTDB lineage: Bacteria > Pseudomonadota > Gammaproteobacteria > Steroidobacterales > Steroidobacteraceae > Bog-1198. Next base: position 49,667 of record CAZZZU010000015.1, on the reverse strand, counting down.
CGTGGGGATTCCAGGACGTTTTGTTCAAGGGCAAGGCGCTGGCGTTGGCACAGCCATTCGGCAGTTACGTGATGGAAAACGTCCTGTTCAAAATCTCCTTTCCAGCCGAGTTTCATGCGCAAACCGCGGTGGAGGCCGCGATGACCCTGCATCCGCAGATCGTCGCGAAGCTCGATTCGATCGAGCGCGTGGTGATCGAAACGCAGGAGCCGGGCGTGCGCATCATCGACAAGACGGGGGCGCTCGACAATCCGGCGGACCGCGATCATTGCATCCAATACATGGTGGCCATCCCGCTCATCTTCGGCCGTCTGGACGCGACGGACTATGAGGATACGGTGGCGCACGATCCACGCGTGGACGCGCTGCGCGCGAAGATGCAGGTGCGGGAAAATCCGACCTTCACCAGCGAGTATTACGCGGCCGACAAGCGCTATATTGGCAACGCGGTGCAGGTTTTCTTCAGGGACGGCACCGCGAGCGAACGTGTCCAGGTGGATTTTCCGATCGGCCATCGCAGGCGCCGCGCCGAGGGCATGCCGGTGTTGGTGAAGAAATTCGAAACGAGTGTTGCAGCGCACTTCGCACCGAAACAGACCGAAACCATCAAGGCGCTGTTTGCAGACGGCAGGGCTTTGGCGTCGATGCCGGTGAATGCATTCATGGCAAAACTGGTTTCGGCTGCGTGAGCGTCGCATCTTTTAAACACTTAATGCTGAGCATTATGACGCATCGGCCTTGCTCCTCCGGCCCAACGCACGGATAGTGCATCTTGATCAACGCTGAGTGACTCTTCCAATGAACGATATCGATGCGCAACCATCCATGGCAAGGGTGGAGCGTCGGGAACGCATCGAGCGTCGGCGACGGCATCTTTGGTCAATCTGGTATGGCGGCTTCAGGCCGAGACGTCGTGCGCCTACCCGACGCGCCGGCGATTCCCGCCTCGAATACGTGGATTGGTTTGCGGCGCATTTGCTGGCCGTGTCCCTCGGCATACTCGTGCTGTGCGCGACCGATGCCTTTCTGACGCTGGTGCTGTTACGTAACGGTGCTGAGGAGGTCAATCCGTTGATGGCATTGGTCGTCAACGACGTGTCGGTTTTCACCGGGATCAAGATGGCGCTGACCGGTGTGAGTGTCGTGCTGATGGTCGCCTTGTCACGCTACCGTTTTCTGCGTTTGTTCAAGGTCGAGTATGTGCTTTACGTGATTCTGGCGGGCTATGTGACCCTGATCGGTTACGAAGTGTGGTTGCTGGACGGCAACCTGGTGAACATGACGTAATGAGTCACATTCCATATTGCAGAGCTTTCCGTTAGAATCATGCCCTCTAATCAGTTCGCTTCAGCTTTCTAATCTCCTGATGTAATTGGGGTTTTTTACCGTCCTGCCTTAGCTCATGAGCCAATCACTCGCCGATTTACTCGCCACGACGGCACTCTCCGGCGGCAATGCCGGTTTCATCGAAGAACTGTACGAACACTATTTGCGGGATCCGGGTGCCGTCGACCCGACCTGGGCTGAGTACTTTGCGCGCCTGCAGGGCAGCCAGGACGTCGCGCACAGCCCCGTTCGCGAACGCCTGCGCGAGCGTGCCCAGAGCGCGCCGGCGTTGTCAGGTATTACCGCCGCCGCTGAAGGGGCCAGCGCCAAACAGGGGGCTGTGTCGCGTCTCATCCAGGTGTATGCAAACCGTGGCCACTTGCTTGCCAAACTCGATCCGCTCGGTCTGCAGGAGCGCGCCAAGCAGTATGTGCTCGACCTCGAGTACTTCGGCTTGTCGGACGTCGACCTCGACAGCGAGTTTTTCACGGGAAGCCGCGTTGCCGCAATTCCTGAGCGAGCCAGGCTTCGGAATATTTTGGCCGACCTGAAATTCATCTACACCGATACCATTGGCGCGGAGTTCGCGCATGTATCGCACACGGACGAGCGACTCTGGTTGCAGGATCTGTTCCAGAGCGCGCGGCTCGAACGGCGTTTCACGGCTGACGAGAAGAAGAACATTCTGTGGCAGCTCACGGCGGCCGAGGGTCTCGAGCGCTATCTGCATACCAAGTACGTAGGGCAGAAGCGATTTTCACTCGAGGGCGGCGACAGCCTCATTCCGTTGCTGGACGATCTTGTGCAACAAGGCGCGATCGCCGGCATCGAGGAGACCATCATCGGCATGGCGCACCGTGGGCGCTTGAATGTGCTGGTCAATCTGCTCGGTAAATCGCCTAAAGAATTGTTCGGTGAGTTCGAAGGCAACTACGATCTTGCCAAGCTGCGGGGCTCGGGTGACGTCAAGTATCACAAGGGGTTTTCTTCCGACCTGAAAACCGGTGCGAGCAACATGCACGTTGCGCTGGCGTTCAATCCATCGCATCTGGAGGTGGTGAACCCCGTGGTCGAAGGGTCGGCACGCGCTCGCCAGGAGCGGCGCGGGGATAGCACCGGAGGCAGGGTCTTGCCGGTGCAGATCCACGGCGACGCTGCCTTTGCGGGACAGGGCGTCATCATGGAGACGTTGCAGCTGAGTCAGGCGCGCGGGTTTTATACCGGCGGCACCGTGCACGTGATCATCAATAATCAGGTCGGGTTCACCACCAGCGACCCGCACGATGCGCGCTCGACGCTGTACTGTTCGGACGTCGCGAAGATGATCGAAGCGCCCATTTTGCACGTCAACGCCGACGATCCGGAAGCGGTGTGTTTCGTGACGCGCTTCGCGCTCGAATATCGGATGAAATTTCACAAGGACGTGGTCATTGACCTGGTCTGCTATCGGCGCCACGGTCACAACGAGGCCGATGAGCCGGCGGCGACGCAGCCGCTCATGTATCAGGTGATTCGCAAGAAGCCGACTGCGCGGCAGTTATACACGGACAGGCTGGTCGCGGAAGGCAGCCTGACGGCGGCTGAAGCGTCGACCATGATGGAACAGTATCGCGAAGGCCTCGATTCCGGGCGCACGCAGGCGCGCGCGTCTCTCGGCTTGATCGGCAATCAGTACACGGTGGACTGGAGCGAGTACTTGGGGGCGGACTGGGCTGAACCGGTGAAGACGGGGGTCGACATGGGCCGCCTCCGGGCGTTGGGCGCTGCCATCACCCGCTATCCCAATGAGTGGAATTTACATCCGCGCGTGCTTGCCATCATGCGAACTCGCGAGAAGATGCTGTCCGGGCAGCAGCCGCTCGACTGGGGCGCTGCCGAAAATCTGGCGTATGCCACATTGATTCAGGAGGGCTATCCGATTCGCCTGACCGGCCAGGACTCGGGTCGCGGCACCTTCTTTCATCGTCATGCCGTTTTGCACGATCAGCTGACCGGTCGGCAGTACGTTCCGTTGCAACATCTGGCGACCGATCAGCCCACTTTTACGGTTACCGACTCGGTGCTGTCCGAGGAAGCGGTCATGGGTTTCGAGTATGGTTTTTCGAGCACCGAACCGCACTGCCTCACCATCTGGGAAGGTCAGTTCGGCGACTTCTGCAACGGCGCGCAGGTCATCATCGATCAATTCATCAGTTCCGGTGAAGCGAAATGGGGTCGCCTGTCGGGCATCACGCTGTTCCTGCCGCATGGCTACGAAGGTCAAGGCCCCGAGCATTCGTCAGCGCGGCTCGAACGTTTTCTGCAGCTTTGTGCAGAGTTCAACATGCAAGTCTGCGTGCCATCGACTCCGGCGCAGATGTTTCACATGATCCGCCGGCAGATGGTGCGTAATCTGCGCAAGCCGCTCATCATCATGACGCCGAAAAGCTTGCTGCGGCATCCGTTGTCGGTCTCCAAGCTGGATGAGCTGGCGACCGGCGGTTTTCGCGCCATCATCGACGATATAGACGACCCGAAGCCATCGACGGTCACCCGGGTCGTCTTCTGCAGTGGCAAGGTTTACTTCGATCTTTTGAAGTCGCGCCGTGAGAGCAAGGTCGACAACGTAGCCATCGTGCGGCTGGAACAGCTGTATCCGTTCCCCTCCGACGAATACGATGCGCTGTTGCGAAAATACGGCAACGCGCGCGAAGTGGTGTGGTGTCAGGAAGAGCCGCAAAATCAAGGCGCCTGGTATCAGATCCGGCACCGGCTGCAATCGAAACTGCTGGCCAAACACGAATTGTTATACGCCGGCCGCGCGGGCGCCGCCGCGCCGGCGACCGGGATCGCGGGGCTGCACGAACAACAGCAAAAGAACCTGGTCACGGCCGCTTTGCAGGGCGTCCCGCCGGAAGAAGCCTCCCGCCAGACCATGCGGATGCCGGCCGCCAATACCAGGACGGGATCATGACAATCGAAGTCCGCGTACCGCAGCTACCGGAGTCGGTGGCCGATGCGACGCTCCTTTCCTGGCATAAAAAGCCTGGCGAAATCGTGGTCCGTGACGAGAATCTCGTCGACCTGGAAACTGACAAGGTGGTGCTGGAGGTGCCGGCGCCATCGGGTGGGGTGCTCAAAGAAATCCGATTGCAGGATGGCACCACTGTGACCAGCGGACAGGTGCTGGCGGTCATCGAAGAAGGGGCAACGGCAGTACCCGGGGCAAGCGCCCCCGCCATCATGGCAAAACAGGGCGGTGATGCCGCGCAAAGTGTCGCCGCTGTGACGACCCACGCAGCTGTGGTTGAACCTGCCCCTGTAACGGCCGCTGGTGGCGGCAAGGCAAGTCCCGCGGCGCGTCGCGTGCTGGAAGAGAACAACCTGGATTCAAAAGCCGTGGCCGGATCCGGGCGGGATGGCCGGGTCTCCAAGACAGATGTCGTGAACTATCTGTCGTCAAAAGATCCTACCCCGGCGCCGGCGGCACAAGCAACCGTGTCACGATCGCCGCCGGCGCAACCGAAACAATCGCCATCGGCGAAGAACGTGGGTCAGTTCGTTCCCACGGTGCAGGCCCGTAGCGGACGGGGAGAACAGCACGTGCCGATGACGCGGCTGCGCGCCCGCATTGCCGAGCGCATGGTACAGGCGCAGGCTACCCAGGCGCTCCTGACATCTTTCAATGAGGTCGACCTCAAATCGGTAAGCGAACTGCGCGCGCGCTACCGAGATCAGTTTGAGAAGCAGAACGGCGCCAAGCTCGGCTTCATGTCGTTCTTCACCAAAGCCTGCGTCGAAGCGTTGAAAAAGTTTCCGTCGGTGAATGCGTCCGTAGAAGGCAATGACATCGTCTATCACGAGTATTTCGACATCGGCGTCGCTGTGTCCACGGACCGCGGCCTGATCGTGCCGGTCTTACGGGACGCAGATCAGTTGAGCTTCGCCGACATCGAAAAATCCATCGGTAACTTCGCTGCACGCGCACGCGCGGGCACGATCACCATGGAAGAGCTTACCGGCGGCACGTTCACCATCACCAATGGTGGTGTGTTCGGGTCGCTGCTGTCGACACCCATCGTCAATGCGCCGCAGAGTGCGATTCTGGGTATGCACAAGATTCAGGACCGTCCGGTAGTGGTTGACGGGCAAGTCGTGGTGCGGCCGATGATGTACATCGCCCTGACCTATGACCATCGCATTATCGATGGGCGCGAAGCCGTGCAATTCCTGGTGACGGTCAAACAATGCCTGGAAGACCCGGCGCGGATACTGCTGAGCCTATGAGCGATCAATACGACGTCGTCGTCATCGGTGCAGGGCCGGCTGGCTATCCCGCGGCGATCAGAGCCGCCCAGAACAAACTCAAAGTGGCCTGTGTCGATGAATGGCGGAATACCGACGGCAGCTATGCGTTCGGCGGTACCTGCTTGAATGCGGGTTGCATACCTTCCAAGGCGCTACTCGAGTCCTCCGAGCTGTTCCAACGTGCCAAAGACGAATTTGCCGTGCACGGCATCAAATTCGGCGACCTGAAGCTTGATCTCGCCGCCATGCAAAAGCGTCGTGCCAGTGTGGTCAAGACCATGACCAATGGCATCAACGCCTTGTTCAAGGCCAATGGCGTCACCGGGATCCAGGGTCACGGCAAACTGTTGGCGGGCAACAAGGTGTTGGTCATTGCGCCGGACGGCAGCGAGCGTACGCTCGAGGCCAGGCATGTCGTACTCGCATCAGGCTCTGTGCCGATCCGTTTGCGCAGCGTGCCGCACGATGGGAAATACATCGTCGACTCATGGGATGCGCTCGAATTCGACGCGGTGCCCCCACGACTGGGTGTGATTGGCGCGGGCGTGATCGGCCTGGAACTCGGTAGCGTATGGCGCCGCCTCGGCAGCGAAGTGGTGGTGCTCGAGGCGCTGTCGCAATTCCTGCCCATCGCCGACGGTACCATCGCGAAAGAGGCCATGCGGCATTTCAAGAAGCAGGGCTTGGACATCAAGCTCGGTGCCAAGGTGACGAGCGCTGCAGTCTCGGGCGAGTCGGTGGACCTTGCGTATAGCGATGCGCAGGGCGACCACATCATGCAGGTCGACCGATTGGTGGTCGCCGTCGGTCGCCGCCCGTTCACCGAAGGGTTGCTCGGCGAGGGTACCGGTGTGGAGGTCGACGAGCGCGGCGTCATCAAGGTGGACGATCACTGTCGCACTGGCGTCGCCAACGTCTGGGCGGTAGGAGACGTGGTGCGGGGTCCCATGCTGGCGCACAAGGGCAAGGAAGAGGGCACGATGGTCGCCGACCTGATTGCCGGCCAGTACGGCGAGGTGAATTACAAGGTGATTCCTTCCGTGATCTACACAGCCCCCGAGATCGCCTGGGTGGGGCAGACCGAGGAACAGGTGAAGCAGAGCGGTCGACCTTACAAGGTCGGCATGTTTCCGTTTGCCGCGAGCGGACGGGCACGGGCCATGGAGGCCGGCGCCGGCATGACCAAAATCATCTCGGCGCAGGATGACGATGAAGTGCTTGGGGTTCACATCATCGGCCCTTATGCCGGCGAGCTCATCAGTGAGGCCGTGTTGGCGATGGAATATTCAGCCAGCACCGAAGACATCCAGCGCACCATTCATGCGCACCCGACGCTCTCGGAAGCCGTGCATGAGGCCGCGCTCGCAGTCGACAAGAAGGCAATCGACGGCCTGAATCGCTGACCGGGCGAAGTGCTGCTGCAGATCGCAGCGGCCCTGGTGTTTAAGCCTCGTTAAGTCGAAGCAGGAATTCCTCGTGCCAGTGGGCGATCGAGTTGCTGCGCAATACGGCGAGCATGCTGGCGTGACGCGCGCGACGTTCGTCCAATGGCATGATCAAAGCTTGCTTGAGGGCACGCGCGACGCCCATTTTGTCGTACGGATTGACGATCAGTGCCCCGTCGCCGAGCTCGCGGGCGGCGCCGGCAAGGATCGAGAGCACCAACGCACCGGGGCGTTCGGGGTCCTGCGCGGCGACAAATTCTTTGGCAACCAGATTCATCCCATCGCGTACCGGCGTGACGATCGCCACGTTGGTCACGCGCAGGAAACCGCTCAGGGTCTGATGCGAAAAATCCCGGTTGAGATAGCGAATCGGCGTCCAGTCGGTGTCGGCAAACTTGCCGTTGATGTGTCCCGCGGTACGTTCCAAGGTGTCGCGAATCTCGGCATATTCCGCGACGTTGATGCGGCTCAAGGGTGCGATCTGCACGAAGGTGATGTTGCCCTGCAGCTCCGGTGCGGTCTCCAGGAGCGTCTGGTAGGAGTTGAAGCGCTCGACCAAGCCCTTGCTGTAATCCAGGCGATCGACGCCGAGCAACAGTTGCCGGCCCAGCAGACTGTAGGTGAGGCGGCTCACCTGCTCTTCTTCTTCCTCCGCCACCTGCGCCTGGCGTGCGATGACGTCGACGTCCACGCCAATCGGAAAAACCCCGGTACGCACTTCGCGCTCTCCCACGGTCAGCACATGGGCTTCCTCCCTTACCTCATCGGGATACACATTGCGGACGGCTGAGCGAAACCCGTCCAGATCTTCATCGGTTTGAAAGCCGATCAGATCGTATTGGCACAGATCCTTGACCAACTCCGCGTACGTCGGTATCAACCGGAGTACCGCGATATTCGGATACGGGATATGCAGGAAGAAACCAATGCGTGTCTTGATGCCGGCTTCCCGCAGCATCCGGCCGAGCGGCATCAGCTGATAGTCGTGAATCCAGACAACGTCATCGGGCTTGATGAACGGCAGCAATGCGTCCGCGTAGTAGCGATTGATGTCGAGGTAGGCCCCATATTCGGTGGCATCATAACGAAAGGCACCCGGGAAGTAGTGATGCAACGGCCACAGTGAGCTGTTGCAGAAGCCGTTGTAGTAGGCATCGAAGCGGGCTGTTGGCAGATCCACCGTGATGAACTGGATGCCGTCGCTTTCCTGGATGCTCGGGGTGGTGCAGGGTGTCTCTGCCGTTTTGCCGCTCCATCCGAACCAGATGCCGCCGTCCGGCCCGCGCAGCGCGGCGAGCACGCCTACGGCAAGTCCACCCGTGGGCGAGACCTGATCAGGCAACGCTACTCGATTCGATACGGCGATCAGTCGTGACATGCCTGCACCATGCCCGGAAACGCATCACTTGCCCAGAGGCACGTAGTCCTCCGGGCTGAACGCCGGGACGGTGATGGCATAAAACCCGAGTTCGCCCCTCGCTGCAGCGGTGATTTCGTGCACGGCGCCCGGGGGCAGATACACCACCGAATCGCGCTCTACGGGGACTATTTCGCGATCGAGCAGCACCTGACCCTGGCCTTGCGTGACCAACAGGATTTCCAGACCACGGTGATTGAAGCTTTTACCTGAGCCGGTGCCGGGTGCCAGGCTGAAGCGGGCGACGCTCAAGCTTGCCGTGCCGGCATTGGGAGCCAGCCGTCCGACGAGTTCCTGCAGGCTCACGCCGGGCGCGGCGGTGACGACCGGGACAGCGCTCGTGTTGAACACATGGGCCTCGGACCCGGCAGGCGCCTCATTCTTGGCTTGCGGGGCCGTTGGCGCCGTTGCGAATTCGATTCTCGTGAACGCTTCGATTTCTCGTCGAAATGCCGGGTATCGAGTTTGTAATTGATCGCGATAGCCGATCGCGAAGTCGCGCGCGTCGAACGCCGGCGACAGCTGGGTCCCCGCGAAAGAATACCTGCCGGTGCCTCTCCCGCGTATGGGTGCGGCGCCTTGCCACACGCCGTGTGGGACTGTGAATTGAGGGGTCTGACCGTGCCACACGTCGTTGCCGAGAATGACGCTTTGCCCATGACCATCGGGATTGAGCAGCAGCAGCTCGAGCGGCGCTCCACCATACCAATGCCATGTTTCGTCAGTCTGCAGGCAATGCAGGGCCGAGAAGTCCGTGTCTGTTGCCACCACGAAGATGGCGCTGCCGGCGGCATGCGCTTGGTTTGCGTAGCGCTCAGGCAGTGCAGAGCCGGCAAGTGTGTCTTCGCTGACGTAACCCAGACTGAACCAGACTCCTTCCTGTGGCACGCGCTGCATGTGGTAGTGCGCGATCAACTTGCCGGCCATGCCGGGGGGCATGCTTGCCATGTCGTCGGCACGCGCGTCGCCGGCGCCTGCACAGGCCAAAGTTGCAGCCAACGTGATGCTGAGATAAACAGCGAGTTTCATCCGCTAGAATCTATACGAATTCTAAGGGCAGGAGTCATGATGGACCTTCGGCGAACTCTCATGGCGGCGCTGGCAGTCGCGCTGCTGGCGCCGCTCGTCGCAGAGGCGGCGTCGCCGCGCACCGCCGTGCGCAAATGGCGGATGGCGCACGAGCGCGAGATTCTCGGTGACTTCACCAAGATGCTGGCAATCCCGAACGTGGCGACGACGCCGGCAGATATCGCCGCGAATGCTGCCTACATTCAAAGTCTGCTCGCCGCGCGTGGCTTCACAACGCGTCTGCTGACGGCGCTTCCCGGCACGCCTGCCACGGTATTCGCCGAATACGACGTACCGTATGCGAGGCACACCGTGGTCTTTTACGCGCACTACGACGGCCAGCCCATCAATCAGCAGGGCTGGTTGTGGCCTCCCTTCCAGCCCACCTTGCGCACGGCGCCGCCGGATTCGGCGCCTGTGGACCTGCAGGCAACGGCCGAGTTGGATCCGAACTGGCGGCTTTACGCACGCGGTGCCGGCGACGACAAGGTGTCGATCCAAGCGCTGCTCAGTGCCTTCGATGCACTCAAGGCCAGCGGCATCAAACCGACTGTCAACATCAAGGTCATGTACGAAGGCGAAGAGGAGCAGGGTTCGCCCCATTTCGGCAAGATCATCGCGCAGAACCTCGCATTGTTGCGTGGCGATCTCCTGATCATGGGCGATGGGCCCATGCATCAATCAGGAAAGCAGCAGATCAATGGCGGCAATCGCGGCATCACCGGGTTCCGGGCCGTCGTTTACGGCCCGAAGCTGCCGCTGCATGACGGTCATTACGGCAGTTGGGCGCCAAGCCCGGCCGTGATGATTGCCGATTTGGTCATGAGTTTGCGGGACGAGGGCGGTCACATCCTCATTCCCGGGATCTACGATGATGTGACGCCACCGAGTGCCGCCGATCTGGCCGCACTGGCAGCGCTGCCGCCGATCGAAGAGCAGCTCAAGAAGTCCCTCGAGCTCGGGCGTAACGTCGGTCCGCCGCGCCTCGCGGACGGTTACCTCGGACCGACGCTTAATGTCCGTGCGATTCATGCGGGCGATGACGGACTGCAAGCCGCCAATGCGATTGCCACAGAGGCGAATGCCTCGGTGGACTTCAGGCTTGCGCCGGGCGAGACACCGCAGCACGTCCAGGAGCTCACCGAGACCTATCTGGTCTCGAAAGGCTGGTTCATCGTGCGCGACACACCGGATGCGGGCACCCGTCTGGCGCATCCGAAGATCGTTTCATTGCAATGGGATGGCGCAGGATCGCTCGCGACGAAGACGCCGCTCGACACCCCGGCCGCGAATGCAGTCGCGGCCTCGATCGGTCGGACAGTAGGCTACCCCGTGATCCAGCTGCCGTTGATGGGTGGGAGCTCCGGCTTCGCCGAGGTTGTCAACCAGCTACAGGCACCCATGGTGGGGGTCAGCATCGCCAACTTCGACGACAACCAGCACGCGCGCAACGAAAATTTGCGCTTGGGCAACCTCTGGGACGGCATCGACGTGTATGCGGGCCTGCTTGGCGATCTCACCTGGTAGCTTGCTCAGCGCAGAACAACCGGGTTACCGCGTTTGGCCCTCACGCTGATTGCCGCCTCGATCAAACGTCAGCGGGCGAAGTGGCTCACGAGCATACGGACCTTCAGCGCCGCCGGCGCGTCGATGGCAATCCCGGAATCTTCAATTTCCTGACGCAGGAAAACTTGCGCCTGAGTCTGCCCATTGGCGGTGATCGCAAATTCAACTGAACCGTCCGCGCCCTCGGCGCGGCGTTCGATCGTGGCGTCTGGCGTATGCCGCTCGAGTCCTTCACGAAAAGCCGCTTCTATAACGGCGAGGCCGCTTTGAAATGTGTCTTGAGTCATATGCGCTCAGTATACAACGGGCTTGGCTCGCCTCGCCGGATCAACATGGGCAAATTGCGGCCGCGAGGCAAGGATAGCGCAGGCCTTGGTGGCGTACTGAAGTGATCAGCGGGCGCGCCGCGCGCTGATGACGTTCGGCACCTGGGCAATACGGCTCAGCACGCCCGACAGTTGCGGCAGACCGGTGATGGCAATCGCGATCTGCATGTGAGCTACCTTGTCGCGCGAGTCCGTGTGCGTGGTGATGCCCTGAATGCTGATCTTTTCGTCCGCCAGCGCTGCGCTCACGTCGCGCAACAGGCCGCTGCGATCGAACGCTTGGATGCTGATGTCGACGGGATAGTGGCCCGCGCGGGTCTTGCCCCATGCGACCGCCAGCACGCGTGCGGGCGATGCGGCACTGATGCGTGCGAAATTGGCGCAAGCACGCACGTGGATGCTGACGCCGCGCCCGACGGTGATATAGCCGACGATATCCTCGGGCGGGACCGGCTTGCAGCAGCGTGCATACGTGGAGAGCAGGTCGCCCACTCCCTGGACCTCAATCTCAGGTTCGTGCTTCGGAACGGAACGCGGCCGTATGACCTCGTCGCGGCCATCGCGTGAATGCTGCAGCCTCTGCATGGCACCGGCCAATTGCGCCGCGCTGATCTCACCGAGGCCGAGCGCTTCATGGAGCGCGTCGAGGCTCGGTAACTCGAGGTCTTTCAGTAACTCGGGCATGGTAACGGCATTGACGGCGTTGACGCCGAGCCGTTGCATCTCACGCTCGAGCATGGCGCGCCCTTCGGCGGTATTCTGGCTGACTTCCTGTTTGCGAAACCAGGCACGGACCTTGTTGCGATGCCGGGGGCTGGCCAGGTATCCCGATTGCGCCGACAACCAGTCGCGCGAGGGCTGCGGCGTTTTGGCCGTGATGATCTCCACCGTCTCGCTGTTTTTGAGATGGTAGTCGAGCGGCACCATGCGGCCGTTGACCTTGGCGCCGCGCGTGCGATGGCCCAGATCCGTGTGCACCTGGTAGGCGAAGTCCAGCGGTGTGCCGCCCACCGGAACATCGACGATTGCGCCGCGCGGCGACACGACGTAGACCCGATCCTGAAACAGATCCACCCGCATGCGGTCGAGAAAATCGCGGTCGCGCTCTTCGCCGTCGACCGGTGCGAGCAGTGAGCGCAGCTCGTTGATCTTGCGTTCGTAGGCCTGATCCGAGCGGCCGCCCTCCTTGTAGCGCCAATGCGCCGCCACACCGCGCTCAGAATGCGCATGCATCTCGTGTGTACGAATTTGAATCTCCACCGGTTCGCCGCCGGGCCCGATCACGGCGGTGTGGATGGAGCGGTACAGATTGTCCTTCGGCGTCGCGATGTAGTCGTCGAACTCGCCGGGAATGAACTGCCAGAGCGAATGTACGACGCCGAGTGCCGCGTAGCACTCAGCAACCGTATCGACCAGCACCCGCGCTGCGCGGATGTCCATGAGCTGCTCGAAGGCCAGGTGCTTGGACTGCATCTTGCGCCAGATGCTGAAGATGTGTTTCGGGCGGCCGGCAATGCTGGCCTCGATGCCGGCGTGCCGCAATTCGGTCAGCATGTGCGCTTTGAGTTCGTCGATATAGCGCTCGCGTTCGGTGCGGCGCACTTTGAGCGCGGCCGCGATGAACTTGTATTGCGCGGGTTCGAGGTAGCGAAAGGCCAGATCCTCGAGTTCCCATTTGATCTGCCAGACGCCGAGACGGTTGGCGAGCGGCGCGTAGACTTCCCGGGTCTCCATGGCGAGTTTGCGCTGCAGGGCAGGCAGGAGATCCTTGGCGGAGCGCATTCGCTGCAACTGTTCCGCCAGGCGCACGATGACCAGCCGCACGTCACCCACCACGGCGAGCAACATCTTGCGCAGCGATTCAGCCTGCACGGGATCGAGACCCCGCTCAGGCGTCCAGTCGTCGGGCAGGCCAAAGTGACCGAGTTGACTTAAAGCGCGCGCCAGTCGCACCGCTTCCACACCGAAACATTTCTCTGCAGCGGCTTCGGTGAGAAATTCGCCCAGCAGCGGTTGAATCAACGCCGCGAGCACCACGTCGTCGTCGGCCTCGAGCGTGCTGACGATATCGGCGACTTCCAGCGCACCTGCGCGTGCAAGTTCACCTGCCACCGACAGGTCGAGTTCACGCAATGCCTGGTAGCCGGCGTGCAGCCGACTGCTCGGCATTCGGATGGTGGCTGTGGTCTCCATGAGTCTCTTGCCGGTATCATACCGGGCAATGCCAGCGACAACGACAATCAGGGTGCTCGGCATCGACCCCGGTTCGCAACGCACCGGCTTCGGTGTACTCGATGTATCGGGACCGCGGCTCGTGTACGTGGCGAGCGGGGTGATCCGCACCTCGGACGGTGATTTCGCCGTGCGCTTGTGCGAGATCTTTCGTTGCATGCAGTCAATTTGTTTGCAGTATCGCCCTCAGGAAGTCGCCATCGAGAAGGTGTTCGTCAACCGCAATCCCGACAGCGCCTTGAAACTCGGTCAGGCGCGTGGCGCCGCCATCTGCGGAACTGCAGGCGCCAATGCCGACGTCTTCGAATACGCGACGCGCCAGATCAAGCTGGCAGTGGTCGGGACCGGCGGCGCCGAGAAGGCGCAGGTGCAGCTGATGATGCGCAGCCTGTTGAAACTGGACGGTCCGGTGGCCGCGGATGCGGCGGATGCGCTGGCTACCGCGGTCTGCCACGCACTTCGCGGTCGTGTCAGAACTTCGTTGCTCCGCGCGGGCGGAGGCGGATGATTGGTTTTTTGAAAGGGCGACTGGCAGCGAAGCAACCGCCCATGCTGCTCCTCGACGTCAATGGTGTGGGCTATGAATTGGAAGCCCCGATGTCGACGTTCTATGGGTTGCCGGCGCAGGGCGAGCAAGTGGCGCTCTTTACGCACTTGGTGGTTCGTGAAGATGCGCACATCCTCTTTGCCTTTGGGACCGACGGCGAGCGCCGCCTGTTCCGCAGTCTGCTGAAGATCTCGGGGGTCGGTCCCAAGGTTGCGCTCGGCATCCTCTCCGGTGTGAGTGTCGACGATTTTCTGCGAATCGTCGAAGCCGAAGATATCGCGATGTTGACCCGGATACCGGGCATCGGCCGCAAGACCGCCGAGCGCGTGATCATCGAGATGCGCGACAGCGTCAAAAAACTGGTGCAGCGGCCGGTGGGCAGTGTCGACGTGCTGGGCGAGAGCGCCGCGCCATCGGCGCAAGGGGAGGCGTTCAGCGCGCTGGTGTCGCTCGGCTACAAGCCGATCGAAGTAACGCGGCTTTTGAAGGCGGCCGACGAACCGGGATTGTCGACTACCGAAATCATCCGCCGCGCGCTCAAATCTGCAGTGGCGTCTTGAGCGCACCATGAGCATCGAAGCAGATCGCATCATCGCAGGTGGAGTCCGGCGGGACGACGAGGTGGTGGACAAGGCGGTGCGTCCGAGGACACTGGCGGATTATGTCGGCCAGCCGCAGGTCAAGAGCAAGATGGAGATTTTTATCCAGGCAGCCCGGCAGCGTGGCGAGGCCCTGGATCATGTGCTCATTTTTGGGCCGCCGGGCCTCGGTAAGACGACCCTCGCCCATATCATCGCCAACGAACTCGGCGTCAACCTGCGGCAGACGTCGGGACCCGTGCTCGAGCGCCCGGGCGACCTGGCCGCGCTGCTGACCAATCTCGAGCCGCGCGACGTGCTGTTCGTCGATGAGATCCACCGCCTGAGTCCGGTGGTGGAGGAAGTGCTGTATCCGGCGATGGAAGATCAGCAACTCGATCTGATGATCGGCGAGGGTCCCGGCGCGCGTTCCATCAAACTCGATCTGCCGCCGTTTACGCTGGTCGGTGCGACCACACGTGCGGGGCTGCTGACCTCGCCGTTGTATGACCGCTTCGGGATCGTGGAGCGTCTGGAATTCTATTCGACCGCCGATCTCACCAGTATCGTCGCGCGCAGTGCTGCCATCCTCAAACTGTCGATTCAAGCCGAGGGTGCGGTGCGCATCGCGGAGCGATCGCGCGGCACGCCGCGTATCGCCAACCGCCTGTTGCGGCGCGTGCGTGACTTCGCTGAGGTGAAGGCCGACGGCGTCATCACCGCGGCGGTGGCGGTGGCAGCCCTCAACCTGCTGGAAGTGGATCCGCAAGGTTTCGATACGCTCGATCGCAAGTTGCTCATGACCGTGATCGAGAAATTCGACGGTGGCCCGGTCGGCGTCGACAGCCTGGCTGCGGCGATGAGCGAGGAGCGCGGCACCATCGAGGACGTGGTCGAACCGTTTCTGATCCAACAGGGATTTCTGATGCGCACCGCGCGCGGTCGGGTCGCGACGCGCACCGCCTACCAGCATTTCGGGCTCCCTGCACCACCCTCTGACAACGACCGCAACCTGCCTTTGTTTCGAGAAGGGTCTTGAGATGCCGAAGCCGCGTTATGAACATGCTTATTCCATCTACTGGGAGGACACCGATGCCGGTGGTGTCGTCTATTACGCGAATTACCTCAAGTTCATGGAGCGCTGCAGGACCGAATGGTTACGGGCACTCGGTATCGATCAGGTGCGGTTGCGAGGGGAGCGGAAAATGCAATTCGTGGTGGTCAACGTGACGGTGGATTTTTTGCGGCCTGCGGTATTACACGATGAAATTCTCGTTACTGCGGAGCTGGAACGGCTCACCGGTGCCACAATTCTATTCAAGCAGACCATCATGCGCGGCACCGAGCAGTTGATCGACGCGCAGACGCGTGTGGCGTGCCTCGATTCCGGTACGTTGAAACCGCGTGCCATCCCCAAAGACCTGTTCGTGGAGTGGCGCAGCAATGCCGAGTGATCTATCAGTCTGGACAATGGTGCTCGATGCCAGTCCGATCGTGCAAGCGGTCGTATTCCTGTTGGTAGTGGCCTCTTTGGTGTCATGGGCCATCATTTTTCAGAAAAGCCGGACGATTTCTAAAACCCGCGCGCAGGCGGAGCGCTTCGAAAGCGCGTTCTGGTCGGGTGGGGATCTCGCGACGCTTTACCGCAACATCGAGGTCAAGGGGCGTGAGGGGACCGGGCTGCAAAGCGTGTTCGAGTCTGGCTTCGGTGAGTTCAGCCGCCTGCGACAACTCGGCGTGGAGTCGGATCAGTTGCTGACCGGCGCGCGCCGCGCCATGAAGGTGGCGCAACTGCGCGAACTCGAACGCATGGAAGGCAATCTCGCAACGCTGGCCACCATCGGTTCGACCAGTCCGTATGTCGGCCTGTTCGGTACCGTATGGGGCATCATGAGTGCCTTCCACAACCTCGGTAACGTGCAGCAAGCGACGCTCGCCGCGGTTGCGCCGGGCATTGCGGAGGCGTTGATCACCACGGCCATCGGCTTGTTTGCGGCCATTCCGGCGGTGATTTTCTACAACCGTCTGGCCGATCAGGTGAGCCGCCTGGAACTTCGCTTCGATACGTTCGTCGAAGAGTTCACGACGATTTTGCAACGTCACGGGCCTGCGCGCCCGCCACAGGGGTAAGCGATGGCTGCCGCGCCGACGCGTCGCCGTAGATTGATGGCCGAAATCAACGTGGTGCCATACATCGACGTGATGCTGGTGCTGCTCATCATTTTCATGGTGACGGCGCCGCTGCTGAAAGAAGGCGTCAAGGTGGATCTGCCGGACGCGAGCGCCAAGCCCATCGACGCGGAGTTCCTCAAGAACCACGAGCCCCTGATCCTGACCATTGATGCAAGCGGCCGGCTCTACCTGAATTTCGGCCAGAACCAGGAACAGCCGGTGGCCGAGGATGTGATTGCGTCGCGTACTGCGGCGTTGTTGCGACGTGAGCCGCAAACGCCGGTCCTGGTCAAGGCGGACACGACCGTGGCCTACGGCAGCGTGGTGCGCGCCATGGTTTTGTTGCAGCACGCCGGCGCCTCGAAGGTGGGTTTTCTCACAGATCCGGTCAAGAACACCAACGGCAGTCGCTGATGCCGTTCCTGCGCGAACATTCGCTGCCGTAGGTCTATTCCGTGCTGTTGCACGGTGCGGTGGTGCTCGCGCTGCTGCTCACGACGATGATTCATCTGCAGCAGCCGCGCGCGGTCATGCAGGCGCTGCCCATCGACGCCGTGGTGGTGGACTCGCAGATCCTGCGCGACGCGCAGCGTGCCAAGACTGAACGCGCAGCGGCGGAAGCAGCACAGATCCGGGCCGCGGCCGAGGCCAGGGCCGCTGCCGACGCGAAGCGGGTGGCGGAGGCGCAGGCGGAGCAGGACAAGATTGCTGCAGACGCGCGCGCGGCTGCGCAGAGCAAGGCAGCCGCGGATGCGAAGGCGGTGGCGGATGCGCAGGCCCGCGCCGAGGCACAAACGGCTGCCAAGAAGGCGGCGAGCGATCAGGCCGCGCAGGTGGCGGCGGCCATCGCCCAGAAAAAAGCGGCGGACGCAAAAAGTGTGGTGGATGCCAAAGCCAGCGCCGATGCGGCGCAGCGCGTCGTGCAGGACAAGAAACAGGCGGACCTCAAGCAGGCCGAGGATGCCAAACGCGCAGCGCAGGAGCAGCGCGACAAGGCGCAACGCGAAGCGGACCTCAAAGCACAACTGGCCAGTGAAGAGCGTGCCAACACCGTGGCGTCGGGGCCGATGAAGCAACAGTACCTGGCGACGCTGGGGGCGCGTATCCAGCGCGCCTGGATCAAGCCGCCCTCCGCGCGTGCGGGTTTGGACTGCCTGGTCAGCATCACGCAACTTCCCAGCGGCGAGGTCACCGCCGCCAAGGTGACGAAATGCAACGGCGATGGCCCGGCCAAAGAATCCATCGAGAATGCCGTGTACCGCGCCTCACCTTTGCCGTTGCCGCCGGATCCTGCGCTGTTCGAGCGCAGTCTGGTGATTCACTTTCATCCGGATGAATAACATGTCTGTCAAAAAACGAATTTCGATTGCTGCACTTTTTGCGTCGCTGCTGCTGGCGGCAGCGGCGCACGCGCAGTTCGTGGTCGAGGTTACCAAAGGCCAGACCGAGGCCATCCCCATCGCGATCGTGCCATTTGCACCGGCGGGCGCCAACGATGTCGCATTCGACGTGGCGCAACTGGTGGCCGATGATCTGACGCGCAGCGGCCGTTTCCGCACCATGGACCGCAAGGACATGATCGAGCAGCCGCATACGGGCGCCAACATCGGCTTCGATGACTGGCGCCGTCTCAACAACGATTACATGCTGGTGGGCTCGTTGCAGTCGGCCGGACCCGATCGCTTCACCGTAACGTACGAGCTCTACAACGTGCTCACGCGCCAGCGCATGCTCGGTTTTCAGATTGCCTCGAACCGGCCGGGCCTGCGGCTTGCCGGCCACCAGATCGCCGATGCGGTCTTCGAGAAGATCCTCGGCATTCGCGGCGCCTTTGCGACGCATATCGCCTACATATCGGTGACCGGCAAGGTCCCGACGCGCAACTATAGGTTGATCGTCGCTGATGCGGATGGCGAAAACCCGCACGTGGTGACGCAGTCGAACGAGCCCATCATGTCGCCGGCCTGGTCACCGGATGGGGCGAGTCTTGCTTATGTGTCCTTCGAGGACCGCCTGCCGACGGTATACGTGCAACAACTGCGCAGCGGCGAGCGGCACCGCGTCTCGGCGCGCGCCGGCGTCAACCAGGCGCCGGCGTTCTCGCCCGATGGCAGGAAGCTGGCGCTCACGTTGTCCACCCGCGAAGGCAACCTCGATGTGTACGTGATGGACGTCGATTCGCAGGCCGTGACGCGTATCACCGATGACCCGGGCATCGACACGGAGCCGCAATGGTCGAAGGATGGGCAGGCGCTGTACTTCACCTCCGATCGTGCCGGCGGACCGCAGATCTATAAGGTGGGGCTGCGACCGGGGGACAAGCCGCGTCGACTGACCTTCCAAGGCAGCTACAACGCACGACCGCGAGTTTCCCCGGATGAGTCGCAACTGGCGTTCGTGACGCAGGAAGAGGGGGGCTATCGCATCGCGACGCTCGACCTGCGTGGTCGCGGGGAGGTGCAGGTGCTGACCAAAGGCCGGGCCGACGTGTCGCCGAGTTATGCGCCCAATGGGGCGGTAATCTTGTACGCCACCCGGGAGAAAGGCCGGGGCGTGTTGGCGCTGGTGAGCTCTGATGGTCGTGTGCAGGAGAAACTCGCGGGGGGCGAGGGAGAGCTGCAAGAGCCCGCTTGGGGACCGCTTTAAACGCCGGCACGGGTGACGCCAGTACACAAAAGGCTTCAACGCCGGTACCCTTGCCGCCCATGTATGACGCTTGCAACTCGGGTACGGAGAATTACATGAAAAAAGTGCTTTCGATTGCGTTGATGTTGGTTGGCACGGTGCTGCTCTCGGGCTGCCCGAAAAAACACAACGTGAACGAACCGCCGGTGGCGGGAACAGAGGTACCCGGGAGTGGTGGCTCTGCGAGTACCTCCGGTGCCGAAGGTGGCCCGTCCACCTCGACCACAGCGCTCGATGATGCGGCGGCCAACGGTGGACGCGGCGCGAACGGCGAATTGAGCGGTCCGAACGCCCGCAAGGTGATTTACTTCGATTTCGACAAATCGGAAATCAAGCCGGAGTTTGCCGATGTGGTTTCGACTGCGGCGCGGACGCTCACCAGTAACGCCTCCATGAAAATGAAACTCGAAGGCAATACCGATAATCGCGGCACACGTGAATACAACATCGGCCTGGGTGAACGGCGGGCGCAGTCGGTGCGGCGCGCGCTCATGCTGCAGGGCGTTGCGGCGAACCAGCTCACCACGGTGAGCTTTGGCGCTGAGCGGCCTGCCGCCGAAGGCGAGGACGAAAGTGCCTTTGGGCAGAACCGTCGCGTCGAACTGGTCTTCACGCAATGAAGCGTCTCGCGGCAATGCGACTTGGCATTGCCTGCACCGCGTTATTGTCGATGGCTGCGGACGCGAGGACGGTTTCCGAAGACGATCCGGTTTACGTCAGGATAGGTGATCTGGATGCGCGCCTGTCGCGAATGGAAAAAATCCTGGCGAACCAGAGTCTGCTGGAAGTCAGCAACCAGCTGGAAGCGCTGCGCGCCGACGTGCGCGCCATGCACAACGAGGTGGATCAGCTGAACAACAGCGCAGAGCTGGCCCGCAAGCAACAGCGCGATTTGTATGCGGACCTGGATCAACGCATGAAAGCGCTGGAAGGGCGCGGCGGTCCGGTCAGCGGAGCGGCCGCACCGGGTGCCGCCGCGGCGGGTTCCGGCATGGCGACGGCAGCCGCGACCGACGACAAGAACGCCTATCAGACGGCCTTCGCGCTGATGAAGGACGGCAAGTACGACGGCGCGATCGCGGCCTTCGAGAAGTTCCTGGCCGCTTACCCCGACAGCAGTCTGGCGGAGAATGCACAGTACTGGTTGGGTGAGGCGTATTACGTCAATAAGTCGTACTACGATGCACAGGTCGCCTTCCAAAAAGTGTCGGAAAAGTTTCCGCAGTCGAAAAAAGTGCCCGACGCGCTGGTCAAGGTTGGCTTCTGCCGCTACGAGTTGAAGCAGTGGGACACGGCCCGGCAGGTGTTGCGTCAAGCGGTTACCCAGTATCCAGACTCGCCCGCGGCGCGGCTTGCGCAGCAGCGCCTGGACAAGATGACTTCTGAGGGTCATTGACGGTTAGCGGCGTGGAAACGGTAAGCCGGGTCGAACGGCTCAAGATCAACGAGATTTTTCATTCCCTGCAAGGCGAAGCCGACGCGGTGGGATTCCCCACGGTGTTCGTGCGCCTGACCGGCTGTCCGCTGCGCTGTCAGTACTGCGATACGGCGTACGCCTTCCATAACGGCGGCTGGTCTACGCTCGATGCCATTTTGGAGCGGGTGAGCGGATTCGGCGCGCGACATGTTTGCGTGACCGGTGGTGAACCGCTTGCACAGCCGACCAGTCTGGCGCTTCTGACACGACTCTGCGATGCCGGTTACAAGGTGTCCCTGGAGACCAGCGGTGCCATGGACATTGCGCCCGTGGATGCGCGGGTTGCGCGCGTACTCGACGTCAAGACACCGGACTCGGGCGAGTCGGGCCGAAATCGTAGCGAGAACTTTGCGCACCTCACGGCACGCGATCAGCTGAAGTTCGTGATCTGCTCACGCGCCGATTACGAGTGGAGCAAGGCGTACATGGCGACGCACGGCTTGAGTCAGCGCTGTCAGGTGTTGTTCTCACCCAGCTACCTGCAAGTCCCGCCGACCGCATTGGCAGAATGGATCCTCGCCGACCGTCTCGACGTACGCTTTCAACTGCAGCTTCACAAGATCTTGTGGGGCGACGTGCCGGGCAAGTAACGATGACGAAAGCCAAGGCGGCGGTAGTCCTGCTGTCGGGCGGCCTGGACTCGGCCACGACACTGGCGCTGGCGCGGGATGCCGGTTACAGAACTTATGCGCTGAGTGCGCATTACGGCCAGCGACACGACGCGGAGCTCGATGCCGCAAAACACGTGGCGCAGGCCTTGGGGGCGATCGAGCATCGAGTCATGCGCGTGGACTTTGCCGGGATCGGCGGATCGGCCTTGACCGATGCGGCCATCGCCGTGCCGTTGACCGCCTCCCCGGGCATTCCCGTGACCTATGTGCCTGCACGCAATACCGTGCTCTTATCCCTGGCACTGGGGTGGGCGGAGGTACTCGGGGCCGACGACATCTTCGTGGGTGTGAACGCGGTGGACTTCTCCGGCTATCCGGACTGTCGTCCGGCATTCGTCGATGCATTCACGCGCCTGGCCCGGGTGGCGACCAAGGCGGGCGTGGAGGGTGCGCCGATCACGGTGCAGGCGCCGCTGATCAATATGTCCAAGGCTGAGATCATTCGTACGGGCACGTTATTGGGTGTGGATTACGGCATGACGGTGTCGTGTTATCAGGCGGATGATGAAGGAGCGGCGTGTGCACGGTGCGATGCCTGCCGATTGCGCGCCGACGGTTTTGCGGCTGCCGGCGTCACGGATCCTACGCGCTATCAGGCCTCGATCCGACCGTGAGTTCTGGGGCGAGTTCGGCTATGATGCGCGCCTGAATCGGGACGGTAGCTCAGCTGGTAGAGCAAGGCCCTTTTAAGGCTTTGGTCCTGGGTTCGAGTCCCAGTCGTCCCACCAGTTTTTATATGAGCATTCCACCAGATACCCGGCGCTTCATCACGGACGTGGTCGGCGTCCCCGATTAGTAATGCGGTTGTCGTCGGCAACACCTGCTGGATCAGCGGCCAACTGTCCGTCGGCGCGGATGGGCATTATTTGCCGGGCACGGCGCGGCAAGAAGCGCAGCGCGCATTTGATATCGTATTCCTCGTCGCCAACTCGGCGGGTTTCAGTCGAGAAGAGATCGTCTTCGTCGACCTGGCCTTTCAAAACCTGGACGATCTAATCCAGGTCAATTCGCTTTATGAAGAACTGTTCGCGCCCGACCGGAGACCGGCTCGAACGGTGTACCAGGCGGCGCGGTTGCCCTACGGGGCCAAGGTGAAAGTGCAAGCCGTGGCGGCGCGGAGCTAGATTCTAGCGCAGCTTCTTGTCCTCTAGCTTGGCTTCTTCCATCGCTTCTGGCTCGAGTTCTTCTGCGTATCGATTCAGCCGGATGAACAGGCCCCAGCTTGCCAGGAGTACACCTGTGCCGATGAGGATGCTGGCCGCCGCGGGCAGTTGTGCAGGATTCTCATGCAGGGCTTTGAAGGTTGCGACCAGGCCCTCGATGGCCAGCGCGACGACGAGTACGACCATGAAGCGCGATAGAAAACGTCGTACGCGTGTCGGCCCGCTAACATGGGCGCCGCGAATCACTTCTTCCTCTGCAATGGTCTGGGCAATCTGCAGCGCCACCACTGCTGCTGCCAACAAGCCGATGGCTTCGATCACACGTTCAGGCGCACCTTGATCAGCCGCGTGCGAGACAGCATCCCAGCCCAATCTCGAGGCCATGAAAATCAACGCAACGGAGGCTGCCGCAAACAGGACCGCCATCAATCCATGCGTGAGCGCAATGATTCGCAGCAACAGGCGGACTGGGCCAGCGCCCAACGGCGGCCGGACAGCGTTTTTGTCGGCGTTCCCCTTAACCATCAGTGGCCAGGCCGAAAAGCCGCGTTAACTCGCGGCGTGCCGCTTGCTTACCGAGATGGCGACCTGCTGCGCATAATTGGAAATCTGTGCGCTCACGCGGGCCTGTGACAGCTTGTCAGCCGATACGGTCTGACAGTAAGCCGCGCTCAGCGCCTGAATAATTTCGCCCGGTGAGGCCTTGGGACGAGCGGCAAGATAGGAGCCCACCAATTTGTTCATTGGAGCACCACCGGCAGACGCGGCTTTAATTGCCGTTGTTCCAGTCTTGAGTGCGGGTTGCATTTCATCCTTGGGCAGGTTCGGGCAGAGCAGGGCGTTTTGCTCATTCTGCGGTGCCTCCGCATTCTTGCGCCAGTTGCCGACTGACCAAGGGGCCGCATTGGGGGATGCAGAGTTGCCCCACGCGGTGCGCACGTAATTCGTGACGTCCGCAATCTGATCATCACTGAGCGTATTGGCAAAGGATCCCATCGCGCCCCAGGTACCCTGCGGCGGGAAGCCCTCGAGCATCGCCATGATGACGTTGTAAGGCTCACTGGCCGTCACCGCATCGTTGCCGGCGAGTGCAGGAGCCGATCCCGTCACACCTTTGCCGTTGCTCTGGTGACAGTTAGCACAATTCTCTTCGTATACCTGCTTGCCGGCGGCTGCGCTCGCGGTGTCCCACTTCGGTTTGGTGGGAGCGATAGGGGTCGCGCCCGTTTGTTGATCTTTGAGGTACACCGCCATGGCGGTTAGATCTTCCATGGTGAGATTACCCAGGCTGTCGTGCACGACCTCCTGCATGGGACCAAACGCTTTGACGTTGCCTGGACCGACTCCAGTCTTGAGATAGTTGGCCAGGTCGGACGTCTTCCACTTGGAAATTTTCGACATCGGATCGTTGCTGATGTCCGGCGCGTACCATCCTTCAATCTGTGCGCCCGTCAATGCATGTTTGGTTTCCAGACCTTGCGCAAGCGTTCGCGGTGTATGGCACTCGTTGCAGTGGCCCAAGGCAAGAACCAGATATGCGCCCCGATTCCAGGTCGCGTCATGCTTCGCTTCCGGCGCATATTCGCCCGGTTTAAAGTACAGACTTTGCCAGACTGCCTGGCCGCTGCGGATGGACAGCGGGAACGGCAGCGTATTCTCGGGCGGGGTATACGCCACCGGCGCAACACTGCGCATATACGCCCACAGCGCGTCCATGTCGTCGGGTGTCATCTTGGTATATGCACTGTAGGGCATCGCTGGAAAGATATACGAGCCGTCTTTGCTGATACCTCGGCGCAGGGCTTTTTCAAAATCGGCCTTGGTCCAGGTGCCGATCCCCGTCTTCTCATCAGGGGTGATGTTGGCACCGTAGAGCGTGCCGAACGCGGACTTGAGCGCGTTACCACCGGCGTAGGGCTTGCCGCCGGGTGCGGTATGACATGAGCCACAATCGGCGGCCAGAGCGACGTACCTGCCCTTGGCAATAAGGTCAGTCTGGCTTGACGCCGCGCTGTAGGCCGCAGGCGCAGCGGCAACCGAAAGCCAAAGTCCGACAGCCCAAACCCCGAGTTGCGATCTGTCATTCCAGCGCTTGATGCCCATGCCAAACTCTCCTGATAAGACCTCAAATCCGCGAGGATTTTGAGCCATGGAGACATTATCAATTGTCGGCAGTGGGCTTGTTGACGTGTCAGACTAACGGGTCACACCTGGGGGGTGCATTGTAAGTATGCAGGCCGTTTCGCGTCTGGTCTTTCCGTTTTCCGCCATCGTCGCCCAAGAAGAAATGAAGTTGGCCCTGGTAACCTCTGCCGTCGATCCGAGTATTGGTGGCGTCCTGGTTCTGGGCGATCGCGGCACTGGGAAATCGACCGCGGTCAGGGCGCTGGCTGCTTTATTGCCGCCAATGGCGGCTGTGGTGGGTTGCGTCTATTCCTGCGACCCGTCAGCGCGCCACAGCCTGTGCGATGACTGCCGCAGTCGCCTGCAAAACGGCGAGCTCAAGAGCCGCCAGTGTGCAGTGCCCGTGATCGATCTGCCTCTGGGTGTTACCGAGGATCGCGTCATCGGCGCGTTGGATCTCGAGAAGGCGCTGGCGCAGGGCATCAAGGCGTTCGAACCTGGTCTGCTCGCGCGTGCCAACCGAGGCTTTCTCTATATCGATGAAGTCAACCTGCTGGAAGACCATCTGGTAGACCTGTTGATCGATGTCGCCGCGTCCGGTGAAAATTTGGTGGAGCGGGATGGTCTGAGTATTCGTCATCCTGCGCGCTTCGTCCTGATTGGTAGCGGCAATCCGGAAGAGGGTGAACTGCGCCCCCAGTTGCTCGATCGGTTCGGCTTGTCCGTCGAGGTGAAAACACCGACTGAGTTGAATCTGCGGGTCGACGTCATCAAGCGCCGCGATGAATTCGAGCGAGACCGTCAGGCATTCGTGGCGAAATGGAAGAAACAGGACGACGCGCTGCGCCGTCGAATCGTTGCGGCCCGCAAGCTGCTCCCGGATGTCGTGCTGCCTGATGACGTATTGGAAGCCGTTGCCAAGCTTTGCATGCATCTGGGCACCGATGGACTGCGCGCGGAACTCACCCTGATCCGCGCTGCGCGTGCGTTGGCCGGCTACGACCATGCGACCGTCGTCGATATTTCACACGTGCGTCGCATGGCAGCCTCGGCGCTGCGGCACCGCTTGCGACGCGATCCGCTGGACGAGGCGGGTTCATCGGTGCGCGTTGACCGGGCGATGCAGGAAACGTTCGGCGCATGAGTGCGGTGGACGACGCCGTTCTGGCGGCGGCGCTGTTCGCGATCGATCCCACTGGCGTAGGGGGCATCTGCGTGCGCTCGCAAGTGCAGCCGGCGCGCGCACAATGGTTGCAGATAGTGCGCGAGCTGTTGCCGCCTGAGATGGCGATGCGGCGAATCCCGTGCAATATCGAGGACGGCCGTTTGTTGGGCGGCCTTGATTTGGTAGCGACCCTGCGCGCCAATCGGGTCGTCGCCGAGCAAGGTGTGCTGGCCGCGGCCGATGGCGGCGTCATCCTCGTGTCCATGGCAGAGCGCCTCTCCGCTCACACCGCCGCATGCCTGAGTGCCGTGCTGGACTTGGGGGAGGTATCGATTGCGCGCGAATCCATTCAACTCACGCATCCTGCACGTATCGGTATCGTCGCGTTGGACGAGGGCATCAACGATGACGAAGCCGTGCCGCGATGCCTGTCAGATCGGTTTGCCTTTCTGCTGGATTTCAATCGCTTCAATCCCCGCACGGGCTTGCTTGCGAGCTTCGAGTCGGAGGATATCGTGGCAGCGCGGCTCCTGTTTCCGCAGACACAGATCGCCGACCACCATATCGAGGCGCTGGCTGCTGCCGCGCTGACGCTGGGCGCCGGCTCGGCCCGTATCTCGGTGCTGGCCGCACGCGTCGCCCGGCTGGCGGCGGCACTCGACGGCCGAACACAGGTTGAAGAGGACGACGTCATCGTTGCGGGCCGGCTGGTGTTGGCACCGCGCGCAACGCTGGCGCCGGAGCGGGAATCGCCGACCCCGCCGGCAGAACCGCCGCCGTCTGAGGCGCAGGCACCCGACGCGCAGCCGCCTGACGCGCAAGCGGAGTCGCAGGAATCGAACGGTGAAGAAGAGGCGGCGCCGGTTGAGGAGATGGCGAGTCGCGTGGTCGCGGCGACGCAGGCGGCCATCCCTGCCGGGCTGCTCTCGCGTATGCAGGCAGGCGTGACGCAGGCGCGCGGCAGCAGTTCAGCGAACAACGGCGGACGCGCCGGCGCCTTGTGTGGCGACGGCACGCGCGGTCGGCCGATCGGCATCCGCAGCGGTGCGTTGCGTGGCGGTGCGCGACTCAACGTACTTGCAACGCTACGGAGCGCTGCACCCTGGCAGCGGCTGCGCGGTCGGGCACTGGGGGAGCGCTCCCGGCTACAGGTACAGTCGAGCGATTTCAAAGTGACCCGCTTCAAACAGCGCTCACAGACCTTGACGATCTTTGTAGTGGATGCGTCCGGCTCGGCAGCGATGCAACGTCTGGCGGAAGCCAAAGGCGCGGTCGAGCTGTTGTTGGCGGACTGCTATATCCGCCGCGACCAAGTGGCGGTCATCGCCTTCCGCGGCCGCGCCGCCGACATTTTGCTGCCGCCGACGCGCTCGCTGGTGCGTGCGAAACGCAGCCTGGCGGGGTTGCCAGGCGGCGGCGCTACACCGCTCGCCACCGCCTTGCAGGCCGGTTTGCAAATGGTCACCCAGGCGCGGCGCCGCGGCGAGACGGCGACGCTCGTGATGCTGACGGATGGCCGTGCGAACGTGTCCTTGAACGGCACCGGCGGCCGCGACGTGGCGCAACGCGACGCGATGCAGGCCGCTGCGACGCTGCGGCAGGCGCGGGTGGCGTCGATCTTCGTGGACACGTCGCCGCGACCGAGCGCTCTCGGGCTTGCCATCGCCGCTGCGATGGACGCCCGTTATGTGGCGCTTCCCGTGGCCAACCCCCACGCATTGTCGGCCGTCGTACAGGGCGTAACGATCTCGAATCGTTGATGACAATGCTGCGCCAAATCTGGTGGGAAAACGAAAAGTCCACCTGGCCGAACCGGCAATGGAGCCGCTTCGTCACCGCCGCCGGACTGCAATGGCACGTTCAGCAGATGGGTAGCGGACCGAACCTGTTGCTCCTGCATGGCACAGGTGCCTCGACACACTCGTGGCGCGACGTCATCCAGTTGCTCGCACAGCACTTTACCGTGCTGGCCATTGATCTTCCCGGACACGGCTTTACCGATGGCGCGACGGCTGACCGCATGTCCATCGAGGGCATGAGCCGCAGCGTCGGGGAATTGCTTCGTGTCCTGAACTTTGAACCCGCTTTCGTCGTGGGCCACTCGGCGGGCGCGGTAATCTTGTGCCGGATGGCGCTCGATGAGCTGATCGCACCCACGGCGATCGTCAGCGTGAACGGTGCGTTCCTGCCGCTGACGGGCGCATCGGGTCCGCTGTTCTCGGGCATGGCCCAATTCCTCGCCAAGGGCTCGCTGCTGCCGGGTTTGTTGGCTCGATTTGCGTCGAGTCCCATGCAGGTGCGCCGCATCCTGGCCGGCACCGGTTCCCGTCTCGACGCTGGCGGCATCGATTTATATCGGCGTCTGGTGCGCAATCCCGCACATGTATCCGGGGCGCTCGCCATGATGAGTCACTGGAACCTGGCCAATTTCGCGCCGCAACTGGTCGGGCTCGACACACCGCTGATCCTGATGGTGGGAAGCGCGGATCGAACCGTGCCGCCTGGCCAGGCGCGCGAGATCGCGCGGCGGGTCAAGCGCGCGACGGTGGTGAGTTTCGACGGTCTGGGGCATCTTGCGCACGAGGAAAATCCCGCGCTGGTGACGGCGTCGATCCTGAAATTCTGTCGCACCGGCGTGAACTCGTGAACGGCAGGAGACCGCCCAGCGCAGTGGTCATTGGCAGCGGCTTAGGGGGCCTGGCCGCTGCAATTCGGCTTGGCGCACGCGGCTACAAAGTGACCGTGCTCGAAGCGCTCGATGCGCCGGGTGGCCGCGCCTACGTCTTCCGCCAGGATGGCTTCGTATTCGACGGCGGACCCACGATCATTACTGCGCCGTTCCTGCTCGAAGAGCTATGGCGGCTGTGCGGGCGGGACCTCGCGCTCGATGTTGAACTCAAGGCGTTGCGGCCGTTCTATCGAATTCGCTATCACGATGGCGCAATACTCGATTGTACCGATGACGACGAGCACATGCGGCGCCAGTTCGATGCGCTGGCCCCCGGGGATTACGCCGGCTATCAGCGCTTTCTCAAGGCCAGTGAAGCCATCTATGCGATCGCTTTCGAGAAATTGGCGCACGTGCCGTTCAGCAACGTCACGGACATGTTGCGTCTGCTCCCTGACCTCGCGAAGCTCAAGAGCTACCGCAGTGTGTATGGCTTTGCGGCGTCCTTCGTAAAAAGTCCGCGCATGCGCTTCGCCTTGAGTTTCCACCCGTTGTTCGTCGGCGGGAATCCCTTCACCACCACTTCTATCTACGCAATGATCGCCTTCCTGGAGCGCCGCTGGGGGGTCCACTACGCAGTCGGCGGCACGGGGGCCATCGTCAGAGGCATGGTCAAGCTGATCGAAGGGCAGGGCAGCGAGATTCGCTTCGGTGCCCGTGTCAAGGCGATCAATCTCGATGGTCGGCGGGCTACCGGCGTCACGTTGAGCGACGGCACGCGCATCGACTCCGATATCGTCGTGTCGAATGCAGACTCTGCGTCGACTTATGCAGATCTGTTGCCCAAGTCGTTGCCACGGCGCTGGAGCGCGAAGCGGGTTGCACGCGCGGCGTATTCGATGAGTTTGTTCGTGTGGTACTTCGGGACCTCGAGGCAGTACCCCGACGTCCCGCATCATACGATCCTGGTCGGCCCGCGTTACCGGGAACTGCTGCGGGATATTTTTGACAGAAAAATCCTGGCGGAGGACTTCAGCCTCTATCTGCATCGTCCGACTGCTTCCGATCCATCGCTTGCCCCATCAGGCTGCGATTCGTTTTATGTCTTATCACCAGTCCCGCATCTGCAGGCTGATGTCGATTGGGCGGTCGTTGGCGAGCGCTACCGGGAGGCGATCGCGCACCACCTGAGTGCGACCGTCTTGCCTGGATTCGAAGCGCATGTCATCAGTTCGCGCATCATGACACCGGTCGATTTCGGCGGCAGGCTTGCATCCTATCGTGGCGCGGCCTTCGGCATGGCACCGTCCCTCATGCAAAGCGCGTGGTTCCGCCCTCACAATCGCAGCGAGGACATCGAGGGATTGTTCCTGGTTGGCGCAGGCACGCACCCGGGCGCGGGCGTCCCGGGAGTGCTTTCTTCCGCGCGCGTTCTTGATACAGTAGTGCCGGATGCGCAGCACATCGAACCTTAAAACATTTGCGACGGTGGCCGATGTGACCGCATGTCGTGAGATGCTGCGTGGCGGCTCGCGAACTTTTTTTGCCGCGTCGTTAGTCCTGCCGAAAAGCGTGCGTGCGCCTGCTACCGGGCTGTATGCATTTTGCCGCATGGCTGACGATGCCATCGATTGCAATCCCGACGATCCTGCCGCTGTGTCTGACCTGGACCGCCGACTGGACGCCATCTATGCCGGAGCGCCCCGGAACGTGGCCGCCGATAGAGCCTTTGCCGATGCCGTGAGCCAGTTTTCGATTCCCCGTGCGTACCCGCAGGCGATGCTGGAAGGTTTTGCCTGGGACGCGGCGGGACGAACCTACGAATCCCTGTCTGACCTCAACGCCTATGCGGTGCGCGTGGCCGGCACGGTGGGTGCGATGATGGCGATGGTCATGGGTGTGCGCGACCAGGCGCGCTTGGCGCGCGCGTGTGATCTCGGTGTGGCAATGCAGTTCACCAACATTGCCCGCGACGTCGGCGAGGACGCACGCGCCGGGCGGTTGTATCTGCCGCGCGCTTGGTTACGCGAGGCGGGCGTGGCTCCCGAGCAATGGCTCGCCCGACCGACCTTCACCCCACCATTGGGAAGGGTCATCGAACAACTGCTGGCGGAGGCGGATGTTCTCTATCGGCGCAGCGAGTTCGGGCTCGCGCGACTGCCGACGCCGTGTCGCCCAGGCATGTATGCCGCGCGCCTGCTGTACGCGGAAATTGGCCATGAGGTCGCGCGGCGTGGCTTCGACTCGGTGAGCGCGCGTGCGACGGTTTCTTGGCAACGCAAAGCCCGACGTTTGGCCGAAGCGATGCGACTTGCCGGTGACGGCTGGCAGCGGGTGGGATCGAACGACGTTCTCGAAGAGGCGCGATTTCTGCTGGCTGATATGCCGGCAAGCAATGAGGTCACGGCGCCGCTGCCGGCGGAGACGGCACGGGAGCGCGCCCGCTGGCCGCGCCTCGAGGACCGCGTGATCTGGCTCGTCGACCTGTTCGAACGGCTGGAACGGCATGAACGATCGGCATAGCTGGGCCGGCCTGATCGAGCTGTTCGTCGTGCTCTTGTTTGTCGTTGGTTGGGGTGTGCTCGAGCTCGTGGCGTTGCGCATCGACCGGCGCAAGGCAGCTTCAGAAAAAAGTGTTACGGGGCATTCGGAAGGGCAGTAAGCATTGCACCCAGCGCGAGTCGAAGCGGTCCATATCCAAACTTTCGTGCATGGCCGTGCCGCGTACCCCGCAAACGGTGGTTTCGAGCAACGAGCGGCTGTAGAAAGGGGCATCCTCGAGCGTCGCGAGAACTTTACCGGGAGTGCCAACATCCGCACGGGTTTCGCGCGAGATCCGCCAGCGGGTGGGCCGCAAGGCAAGCTTGGGCGGCGCGTCGATGTGCTCGATGCTGCCGTCGCGCGCACAGCGCAGAGCCAGCGAGGGAAGTGCGGCGTCGCGACCCTCGACGTCGTAGAGAATGACGCTGCTGTCGCGCCCGCTGGCACGCGACCAGGTCCATCGCGAAAAAGCAGCCTCCAAGGGTTCGGTGCCGTCGTTCGAGTCCAGGTAGCCCATCCCTGACCACTTGAGCTCCGGCTGCGACATGCTGACCTCGACACGGGCGCAGGGCGCAAGGGGCGTCCAATGGTGCCGGGCGTGCGCATCGAGCGCGAAGGTTTGCGAGCCGAGTGCACCGGGAAACAGCCGCACCGTGCCCCGTAGCCGACGCGGCAACGGGCTGCCGATTTCGTCGATGTGGATTTCCAGGGCGTCGCCGTGCCAGCGCATCGCGCTATTGCCGATGCTCAAAGAGGTCGCGTCGCGCCGCACGCTTTGGCTGCCGCGTTCCGTCATGGCCCAGCGATTTGCACCCCCGCCGTACAGCGCCACGTTCAGGGCACAGTAATTGGATGGGTCAGTGGCACCGCGACGCCGCGCCCATGCGTAGTAAGGCGAAAAGACGCTGCCGACGAAAGCGATCAGCGTCAGGCCATGGATACCGTCGTCGCTCAATGCATCGACGTACCACCAGACGTAGCCGCCGGATGCAACGTCTGCATCGAAGCGCTGTCGGCCACGATGCACGCTGCCGCCAGCCTGCCCGACATCGCTGCCATGGGCACTCCCGGACCCGGATGCGTGCTGCCCCCCGCCAGATAAAGGCCCGGGATCTTGCTGCGCGAGGGCGGTCGTGTGAATGAGGCCATCCAGCCGTGCGACGCCGGTCCGTACAGTGCTCCGCCCGTAGCGGGGAAGAGCCGGTTGAAGTCCGTCGGCGTCGTAACCACTGGCGGCCCCGCCATCTCCAATGTAAGTCCGCATCGGGTAAACGTCTGGGTCACGCGGGCTGCGCATGCATCGATCTCCGCTGAATTAAATGAGTGGGTGTCGCCGATGGCGGGTGCATTGATCAGGTACAACAACCGTTCGGCGGACTGCTCGCTGCCCTGATCGTCGGTTCGATCCTGCGCGCAAACGTAAACGGTCGGTGTAGTCGGCATGGTATTGCGCCGAAAAATAGCGTCGAACTCAGCCTGGTAATCGTCGCAGAAAAACACCGTATGGTGCGCGAGATCAACTCCGCGCGGGCGCGCGACGGCATTCCAGGTCATGGCCGATAACGACCGGTGCGTCGGGGTGGTGGCACGCACACCGTGGCGAAGGTGCGTGCCGAACAGGCCGCTCGCCAGCGCATTGTTGTCGGCATTGCAAACCACCGCATCGACGTCGAGGCGCTCGCCTCGTGCGGTTTCGATTGCGCTGACCCGCCCTCGTTGCAGATGGATCCGGCTGATTTCCGATGAATAGCGGAGCTGGGCGCCGTTGCGCTGTGCCAGGGCCGCGAGCTCCTGCGCCAGCCGATGCATTCCGCCTTCGACATACCAGACCCCGCTGCGCTCAACATGGGCGATGAGCATCAGGGTCGCGGGCGCGGCAAAGGGTGAGGATCCGCAGTAGGTCGCATAGCGCGCGAACAACTGCCGCAAGCGCGGATCGCGAAAATATTTTGCAGTCGAATTCCAGAGCGTCGCGAAAGGCTGGATGCTCCAGAGGTCCGGCAGTCGTCCGAAACCGATGCGAGCCGATAAGCCGAGCGGCGACGGGCGGGAATTCTTGATGAAGGCATTTTTCAAGGTCGCGAACACGCGTTCCGACTGCGCCGCGAACCGCGTGAAGCCTTGCGCATCGCCCGGTCCGGCAAAGCTTGCGATGGCCGCGGTGGTGCGTTCGAGATCGGCGAACAGATCGAGCTGCTGACCGCCGCTCCATACGTGTCGCGCCAGCAGATGCGCGGGATTCAAGCGGACCGAGTGCTCGAAGCGCTCACCCGCGTCCGCATACAGTTCCTCGAAAACCTCTTTCAGCGTGAAGACGGTGGGTCCCGCATCGAGCATCTGAGTGCCGACGGCGACCTGCCGCATCTTGCCGCCAGGTGTAGCCGCACGCTCGAATAGCAGTACCTCAAAGCCTTGGCGAGCCAGGTCGACGCTGGCTGTGAGGCCGGCGATCCCGGCGCCGATAACGGCTATTCGCCGGCTGACCAAAACGCGCTCTCCTCATATGTATTGACCGGACAAAAGCAGGTGTCTATATTACCTGACAGTTGAAGTTGACAATCAGCCTATACACTAGCGGGGCACCCAACGTGGATGCAATGAGTCGAATCGAGCGATCGTTGGCCCAAGCCCTCAGCTTGACGCGTGGCGCGGAATCCCCCCCTACCCTCGTCGCAGCGATGCGGCATGCCGTATTCCCGGGTGGCGCACGCATCCGACCGCGACTCTGTCTCGCCGTCGCGCGGGCCTGCGGCGATGACCGACCGGCATTGTCATCGGTGGCGGCGGCGAGCATCGAACTGATGCATTGCGCTTCCTTGGTTCACGATGACCTCCCTTGTTTCGACGACGCCGCAATTCGACGCGGTCGCCCCTCGGTGCATAAAGCATTCGGGGAGCGCATCGCGGTGCTCACCGGCGATGCGCTGATCGTGCTCGCCTTCCAGACCCTGGTTCGTCCCGTGGAAAGCGGTTCGACGCGTTTGGGCTCGCTCGTATCGATCGTGGCCCGCTCGGCCGGTGCGCCGGATGGCATCGCGGCGGGACAGGCTTGGGAGTGCGAAGAACATGTGTCGCTCTCGAGTTACCAGCGCTCCAAGACCGGCGCGCTGTTTGCCGCCGCGACCGCCGCAGGAGCCTGCGCGGCGGGTTACGACGCGGTAGCCTGGCATGCGCTCGGTGAACGCATCGGTGAGGCTTATCAGATCGCGGATGATATTCGCGACGTCGTTTCCACCGCCGAAGAGCTCGGCAAGCCGATCGGACAGGATCAGGCGCTGTGCCGGCCCAATGCCGTCCATCGCTTGGGTATCGGCGCCGCGGTGACGCGGCTCGAATCGCTGGTCGAAGCGGCGATCGATTCGATTCCTGACTGTCCCGGCGGCGGCGAGCTGCGGGCGCACATTCTGTCTGAAGCGGCGCGGTTGCTGCCGCGCGAGATGGCGCGGCCCGCCGCCTGAAGGTCGGGCTGCATGCCGTGGATCGACCGTTATCACGCGATCCGAGACCGATGGCTGACCAGTAGCCGATTTCAACGCTGGGCGGCTGCATTCCCGCTTACCCGTCCCATCGCCAAGCGCCGCGCACGAGCGCTGTTCGACGTCTGCGCGGGGTTCGTTTATTCACAGATCCTGTTTGCCTGTGTACGACTCAAATTGTTCGATTTCCTGGCGCTCGGTCCGCAATCCGCAGCAGCTATCGCGTCGGTGTTGCGTCTGCCCTCCGACTCAACCCACCGCTTGCTCGAAGCGGCTGTCTCTTTGCAACTCGTGGAAAAGCGCCCTGCGGGCCGTTATGGCCTCGGGAAGTTAGGCGCAGCGCTGGTGGGCAATCCGTCCGTGGGCGCGATGGTGGAACACCATACGGTGCTGTACGCCGACCTGCACGATCCGGTCCGCTTGCTGCGCGGCGAAAGCGGCAAGACCGGATTGGCGGGTTACTGGCCCTATGCAGGGTCTGATCAGCCCGCGCAATTGCCGAGCGCCGCCAGAGTCGCGCCGCGTTTCACCAGAGCG
>CAZZZU010000015.1:0-14186 GCA_964658805.1 uncultured Steroidobacteraceae bacterium | reverse complement strand
TGCCGAGCGCGCAAATTGCCGAGTACACCGCCTTGATGGGCAACTCCCTGCCATTGGTAGCGGAAGAGATACTCGATGCGTACTCACTGCAGAAACATCGCTGCCTGCTCGATGTAGGCGGTGGCGATGGCAGTTTTCTCGTGGCCGCGGCAAAACGCTGGCCGCATCTCAAATTGCGGTTGTTCGATCTGCCCGCAGTCGCCGAACGGGCGCAGCAACGATTCGCCGCATTGGGTCTGGTCGCCGAAACCTTTGGCGGTGACTTTCATGCCGCAGGCCTGCCGCAAGGGGCTGATGTGATTTCTTTCGTGCGCGTCATCCATGACCACGATGACGGCCCGGCTGCCGCGATGCTGCGCGCAGCCTTCGAGGCGCTGCCGGTGCCCGGCGTTCTGCTATTGGCCGAACCCATGATGGGCACGCCCGGCGCGGAACCGGTAGGCGATGCCTATTTTGGCTTTTACCTGCTGGCGATGGGCCGCGGACGAGCTCGAACGCCCGAGGAATTGCAACAAATGCTGGCGACCGCGGGATTCTCGAGCAGTCGCTTGGTGAAGACGCGGCAACCGTTGCAAAGCCGTTTGATCATCGCGCGTAAAGATAAACTGACAAAAGGTGTAATCAAAAGTTGACATGTTTAATAGTACGAGTATCGTGACACTTCATGACGACATCGACCGG
Source organism: uncultured Steroidobacteraceae bacterium (assembly GCA_964658805.1). GTDB lineage: Bacteria > Pseudomonadota > Gammaproteobacteria > Steroidobacterales > Steroidobacteraceae > Bog-1198. The sequence goes on along the minus strand of CAZZZU010000015.1, from coordinate 13,505 downwards.
CCCATTAACAACATGCGCAGTCGTGCTGCAGAAGCCGGAGTGCCTGTTGCTCAGCGAAATAGCCCTCGATGCGCCGGGCGACGAAGACGTGATCGTTGACATGGAGTGGTCGGGAATCAGCACGGGTACGGAACGATTACTGTGGAACGGCACGATGCCGTTCTTTCCCGGCTTGGGCTATCCCCTGGTACCGGGCTACGAATCAGTGGGCAAAATTTCTCACGTCGGCGCGCTCAGCACACGCAGCGTCGGCGAACGTGTTTTCGTTCCGGGCGCACGCTGTTACGGCGACGTCAAGGGACTCTTCGGCGGCGCAGCGTCCAAAGTGGTCGTGCCCGGCGCGCGCGTGACGCCGATTGCGGACGGCATGGGCGAGGAGGGCGTGCTGCTCGCACTTGCGGCCACCGCCTATCACGCGGTCGCTCAACCCAATCTGCGCGCGCCCGACCTGATCGTGGGTCACGGCGTCCTGGGGCGTCTCATCGCCCGGTTGACCGTGATCCTGAGCGAACAGCCCCCGGTGGTGTGGGAGGTCAATCCCGCACGCAGCGATGGCGCGCAGGGCTATTCAGTGGTGCGGCCCGATGCGGATTCGCGGCGCGACTATCACAGCATTTGCGATGTGAGCGGCGACAGCAGCTTGCTCGATACCCTGATTGCACGACTGGCGCCTGGCGGCGAAGTCGTCCTGGCCGGTTTCTACACCGACGCCTTGTCCTTTTCTTTTCCGGCGGCGTTCATGCGCGAGGCGCGCATTCGGATCGCGGCGGAATGGCGCCCGAGCGATCTGATTGCGGTGACGGAGCTGCTGCGCACGGGTCAATTGAAACTTGATGGACTGATCACGCATCGACAAGAGGCGGCAGCTGCTTCGGCCGCTTATCGAACGGCTTTCACCGATCCTGCGTGCCTGAAAATGATTCTGGACTGGAGAGCTTATTCATGAGCACATCGTTTGCGTCCTCCTCTGCGCTTTCTTCGGAGCACGCGCGGCTCACGGCCCTGCGGGCTGAGGCAGCCATTGAACCGGACGCCGTGGCGACCGATGCGCCGACCAAGGAAACCCAGGTCATCGCCATTTATGGAAAAGGCGGTATCGGCAAGAGCTTCGCGCTCGCCAATCTCTCGTACATGATGGCGCAGCAGGGTAAGAAGGTGCTGTTGATCGGTTGCGACCCCAAGAGCGACACCACGTCGCTGCTCTTCGGCGGCCGCGCCTGCCCGACCATCATCGAGACCTCGGCAAAGAAAAAGCTGGCCGGTGAACCCGTCAAGATCGGTGACGTCTGCTTCAAGCGCGACGGCGTTTTCGCGATGGAGCTGGGCGGTCCGGAAGTGGGTCGTGGCTGCGGTGGCCGCGGCATCATTCACGGCTTCGAATTATTGGAGAAGCTCGGCTTTCACGAGTGGGGCTTCGATTACGTGCTGCTGGATTTCCTGGGCGACGTGGTGTGCGGCGGTTTCGGCCTGCCGATTGCCCGCGATATGTGCCAGAAGGTCATCGTAGTCGGCTCGAACGATCTGCAATCCTTGTACGTCGCCAACAACGTCTGTTCAGCGGTGGAATATTTCCGCAAGCTGGGCGGTAATGTCGGCGTCGCCGGCCTCGTCATCAATAAGGACGACGGGACGGGCGAAGCGCAGGCATTTGCGGAAGCAGCCGGCATACCGATCCTGGCGGCGATTCCTGCTAACGACGACATCCGCCGCAAGAGCGCGAACTACGACATCGTGGGACGGCCGGGCACCGAGTGGGGTCCGCTGTTCGAGCAATTATCGGCAAACGTGGCCGCTGCGCCGCCGCTGCGCCCGCGGCCGCTGACCCAGGACCAATTGCTGGCGCTCTTCAAGAGTGAGGCGGTTGGCCGCCATGTGGTTCTCGAGCCCGCTTCGCATGAAGACATGTGTGGCGTTTCCTTTGTCGAAAAAGCCACTCTCGAAGTGGTCTACGACACGGTCTGACATCTTGAGCGAGAAACCCGACATCGTGACTGACGGCCTTGGTTGCCATGCCGGCAAAGCCGAGCTGACGCGTGCAGCGGCTGCCGCCGGCAAGAGTGCGATGTTGGAGCAGTTCAAAGCGGATTACCCAACGGGTCCGCATGATCAGCCGCAGAGTATGTGCCCGGCGTTCGGCTCACTGCGTGTCGGACTGCGCATGCGTCGCACCGCGACGGTGCTGTCCGGCTCCGCATGCTGCGTCTATGGCCTGACCTTTACATCGCATTTTTATGGCGCGCGTCGCACGGTCGGCTACGTCCCGTTCAATTCAGAATCGTTGGTGACGGGAAAACTGTTCGAGGACATCCGCGAATCCGTGTTCCAACTCGCCGACCCGGCGTTGTACGACTGTGTCGTCATCATCAATCTGTGTGTGCCGACTGCCTCAGGCGTGCCGCTGCAGTTGCTGCCGAAAGAAATCAATGGGGTGCGCATCATCGGCATCGACGTTCCGGGCTTTGGGGTGCCGACGCATGCAGAAGCCAAGGATGTGCTGGCCGGCGCGATGCTCCGCTACGCGCGAACCGAGGCGGCCAACGGCCCTGTGCAAGCGCCGCGTGGGGGGCGCAACGCCAAGCCGACGGTGACCTTGCTCGGCGAAGTATTCCCGGCGGATCCGATCGGCATCGGCATGATGCTCGAGCCGCTCGGCCTCGCGGCCGGACCGGTGGTGCCGACGCGTGAGTGGCGCGAGTTATACGCGGCGCTCGACTGCGCAGCGGTAGCCGCCTTGCATCCTTTCTATACCGCATCGGTGCGTGAATTCACGGCGGCGGGCCGCAACGTCGTCGGCTCGGCGCCGGTGGGCTATGACGGTACTGCTGCATGGCTCGCGGCCATCGGCGCGGCATGCGGCGTGGGCTCTGAGAAGGTGGCCGCCGCACAGAATCAATTTCTCCCGGCCATCCAGAACGCGCTCGCAAAATCACCGATCCGCGGGCGCATCACGATGTCGGGCTATGAAGGTTCTGAATTGCTGGTGGCGCGGTTGCTGATCGAGAGTGGCGCGGACGTTCGCTACGTCGGGACAGCGTGCCCGCGCACACCCTGGTCCGATCCGGATCGGGAGTGGCTGGAAGCGAAGGGCGTGCATCTTCAATATCGTGCGTCGCTCGAGAACGATCTGGCGGCGATGGTCGAGTATCAGCCGGATCTGGCCATCGGGACGACCCCCGTGGTGCAAAAAGCCAAAGAGCTCGCCATTCCTTCGCTGTATTTCACCAATTTGATCTCGGCGCGTCCTTTGATGGGTCCCGCCGGTGCCGGCTCATTGGCGCAGGTCGTCAATGCGGCACTGGGCAACCAGGCACGTTTCGACGAGATGCAGGCCTTCTTCGAAGGCGTGGGCAAAGGCCACGCGGCGGGCGTCTGGCAGGATACCCCTACGGACCATTCGCAGTTTCGCGCGCGCTACAAGGCGCAGATCGCCAAGGCCGCGGCGAAGCGCAATGTCGAGGAGGCGATCTGATGCTGGTCCTCGATCACGACCGGGCAGGGGGCTACTGGGGCTCGGTGTACGTGTTCGCGGCGATCAAGGGATTGCAAGTGATCATCGATGGACCCGTGGGTTGTGAAAATCTGCCGGTTACCTCGGTATTGCACTATACGGATGCCTTGCCGCCGCATGAGTTGCCCATCGTCGTCACCGGACTTGGGGAAGAAGAGCTCGGCCAGCACGGCACTGAAGGCGCTATGAAGCGGGCGCACAAGACTTTGAACCCGGATCTTCCGGCGGTGGTGGTCACTGGATCCATCGCGGAGATGATCGGCGGCGGTGTTACCCCGGAAGGCACGAACATACAGCGTTTCTTGCCGCGGACCATCGATGAGGATCAATGGCAGAGCGCGAATCGCGCGATGACCTGGCTCTGGACCGAGTATGGCAAGAAAAAGATCCCGGAGCGTAAACCGCGCAAGGAAGGCGAGAAGCCGCGCGTCAACATCATCGGACCGATCTACGGCACCTTCAATACGCCGAGCGATGTGGCGGAAATCCGCCGCCTGATCGAGGGCATCGGTGCCGAGGTCAATCTGACGTTTCCGCTGGGCAGTCATCTCGAGGACGTGCCGCGGCTCGCCGATGCCGATGTCAACATCTGCATGTACCGCGAATTCGGCCGGCTGCTGTGCGAGACGCTGCAGCGTCCCTATCTGCAGGCGCCGATCGGACTGCACAGCACGACGAAGTTTCTGCGCACCTTGGGTGAGCTCCTCGGTATCGACCCCGAGCCATTCATCGAGAAAGAAAAGCACACGACCATCAAGCCTGTATGGGATTTGTGGCGATCGGTGACGCAGGATTTCTTCGGCACCGCGAGTTTCGCGGTGGTCGCGAACGAAACCTACTCACGCGGCATCCGGCATTTTCTCGAAACGGAGATGGGACTGCCTTGCACCTTCTCGTTCTCGCGCAGTGCCGGACAGAAGACCGACAACGCGGCCGTGCGCAAGGCCGTGAAGGAAACGCCGCCGCTGATCATGTTCGGCAGTTTCAATGAACGGATGTACATGGCCGAGTGCGGCGTGCGTGCGATGTACATCCCGGCGTCTTTTCCGGGCGCCATCATCAGGCGGCATATCGGCACGCCTTTCATGGGCTACAGCGGCGCCACCTACATCATTCAGGAAGTATGCAACGCGCTGTTCGATGCGTTGTTTCACATCCTGCCGCTCGGCACCGAGCTGGACAAAGTCGAAGCAACGCCGTCGCGGCTGCATCGCGAAATGCGCTGGACCGAAGCTGCCAAGCAAACGCTCGACGATCTGGTTGCAGCTGAGCCCGTGCTGATCCGGATTTCTGCGGCGAAACGTCTGCGGGATGCCGCGGAACGCGCCGCGCAACAGGCCGGCGCCGATCATGTCGACGTCGGGCAACTGCCGGAGCTCGCATGAGCCGCTGCACCGCGTTACAGAAATTTAGAAATTCGCTCGGAGTCGATCCGGGCGTTAGTGGGGCGCCAACACGGCGCCTTGGATGGCCGCAAAGCCCAATGTTCGGAGGTGAGATGTATGGTTGACGAAAAGCGAGTATCGCTGTCGGGATTAACGGAGAGTGAGGCGAAAGAATTCCACGGAATTTTTATCACTAGCTTCATCATTTTCACAGTCATCGCGATTATCGCGCACTTTCTGGTTTGGCAATGGCGACCGTGGCTGTAGGCCTGCAAGCCCGCGACCTCGATCTCGATTTCATGTTCGGTTAAGGAGACTAGAAAATGTGGCGAATTTGGCTTTTATTCGATCCGCGCAGAGCATTGATCGCTCTGTTCACGTTCTTGTTCGTACTGGCACTGTTGATTCATTTCATTTTGCTGAGTACCGACAGGTTCAATTGGCTCGGGGGCCATGCGGCACCCTCGGCGGCTGCGCAGCATATGTCGACGCTGCCGGACCCGGCGAAGCCTTAGGACTGACTGCCGACGGCGGCGGTCGTGGATTCGCCCGAGAGACGAATCGACGCCCGCTGCCGGAAGCGACCCGAGTAATTGGAGCACTAACATGTCGATGCTCAGCTTTGAACGAAAATATCGAGTACGCGGCGGCACCCTTTTGGGTGGCGACCTGTTCGACTTTTGGGTGGGTCCGTTCTACGTCGGGTTCTTCGGCGTAACGTCGGCGTTTTTCACTCTGCTCGGCACTGCCTTGATCGTCTACGGAGCGGCCATCGGGCCCACCTGGAATATCTGGCAGATCAACATCGCGCCGCCGGACCTTAAATATGGCCTGACATTCGCGCCGCTGCGTGATGGCGGGCTTTGGCAATTGATCACGCTCTGCGCGACGGGCGCATTCGTGAGTTGGGCGCTGCGTGAAGTGGAGATATGCCGCAAACTCGGCATTGGTTTCCACGTGCCATTTGCATTCGCCGTGGCGATCTTCGCGTATGTTTCATTGGAAATCATCAGGCCCTTTTTGATGGGCGCATGGGGACATGGATTTCCGTACGGCATCTTCAGTCATCTGGATTGGGTGTCGAATACCGGCTACCAATACCTGCATTTTCATTACAACCCCGCACACATGCTGGCGGTTTCCTTTTTCTTTGCGACCACGCTGGCGCTCTCGTTGCACGGTGCGGTGATTCTGTCGGCAGCCAATCCCAAAGCGGGGCCGATGCAGACTGCGGAACACGAGAACACCTACTTCCGCGACACAATTGGTTATTCGATCGGTTCGCTCGGCATTCATCGCCTGGGATTGTTTCTGGCGATCAGCGCCGGATTCTGGAGCGCCGTTTGCATCTTGATCAGCGGGCCTTTTTGGACGCGGGGCTGGCCGGAATGGTGGGGCTGGTGGCTCAACTTGTCGATCTGGAACTGAACGGGCGAACGGGGAAACAACATGGCTGAATATCAGAATATCTTTACGCGCGTCCAGGTCAGCGCGCCGCTCTATCCGGGTGTGCCGCTGCCGCGCGGTATGTGGGGCCGCTCGGGAGGCGGCTTCCTGCACCTCTTGGGCCGATTCGGCGATGCGCAGATCGGTCCGGTCTATCTCGGCACAACCGGATTGTTGTCCCTGATCTGCGGCTTCATTGCCTTCGAGATCATCGGGCTCAACATGTTTGCGTCGGTCAACTGGAATCCGGTGCAGTTTCTGCGCCAGTTGCCCTGGTTGGCGCTCGAACCGCCGTCACCGGCAAATGGGTTGCACTTTCCAACACTCAAGGACGGCGGCTGGTGGTTGATGGCGGGATTCTTTCTGACCAGCTCCGTCTTGCTGTGGTGGTTGCGTATGTATCGCCGGGCACGCGCGCTCAACATGGGCACGCATGTGGCATGGGCGTTCCTCGCCGCCATCTGGCTGATGCTGGTATTGGGCATCATTCGTCCGGTTCTCATGGGCAGCTTCGGTGAAGCTGTTCCGTTCGGCATCTTTCCGCATCTGGACTGGACCGCAGCGTTTTCGATTCGCTACGGCAATCTCTTCTACAATCCGTTCCACTGCCTTTCGATCGCGTTCCTATATGGTTCCACCCTGTTGTTCGCCATGCACGGCGGAACGATTCTGGCGGTGAGCCGTTTAGGGGGCGACCGTGAGTTGGAACAGATTGCGGATCGCGGCACGGCGGCTGAGCGTGCGGGTTTGTTCTGGCGCTGGACGATGGGATTCAATGCAACCATGGAATCCATCCATCGCTGGGCCTGGTGGTTCGCGGTTTTGTGCCCCTTGGTGGGCGGCATTGGTATACTGCTCACGGGCACGGTGGTGGATAATTGGTACCTGTGGGCGGTCAAGCATCACGTGGCGCCGATGTATCCGCACGTGTTTCCGCCGGTAATTGATCCGGCGACCTTGACCAATGATCCAACCCAAGCGACCGGTGTAACTCCATTACCCGGAGTGACCGGAGCCCCGCAATGAACATCTTGAAGAAGCCTGTGACGCTTGGCCATACTGCGAGAGTCGCGCTCGGCGCTCTGGTGCTGACGGGGGCGATGAGCGGTTGCGAGCGGCCGCCGGTGGAGACGCTGCAGGGCGGCTACCGCGGGACCGGCATGGCAGTCGTCATCAATCCGCGACTCGACGCCGAAAAGGCTGCGAAGAACGTGGTGCCGACGCCGATACCGCCGGCCGCGACCGAAGGGCCGCTGGCGGTGAACGTGTACCAGAATGTGCAGGTGCTGAAAGACCTGAACGTGGCGCAATTCACGCGCGTGATGTTGGCGATGACTCAGTGGGTCGCACCTCCGCAGCAGAGTTGTAGCTATTGCCATGCGGGCGCTAACCTCGCCAGTGACGACCGATACACCAAGGTGGTGGCACGTCGGATGTTGCAGATGACGCGGCACCTCAATACGGATTGGAAGAATCACGTCGCCGCGACCGGGGTGACCTGCTATACCTGCCATCGCGGTAATGCGGTGCCGCAGAACGTCTGGTTCACCAGCCCCGGCCTGTCGAATGAGACGGGCATGATTGCGGCCAACGCCGGCAAGAACAAGCCGTCGTCGACCGCCGGGTTATCGTCGTTGCCAAACGATCCGTTCACCCGTTATTTGCTGGAGGACAATAACGTCCGGGTCATCTCGACCGAAGTGTTGCCGGGCGCCAACCGTTCGTCCATCAAGCAAACCGACAGCACCTACGCGATGATGATTCACATGTCCGAATCGTTGGGCGTGAATTGCACCTACTGTCACAACTCGCGCTCGTTCGCAATCTGGGACCAAAGTACGCCGAAACGGACCACGGCCTGGTACGGCATTCGACTTGCGCGCGATCTGAATAACAATTATCTGACGCCGCTGAAGAACACCTTCCCTGAGCATCGGCTCGGTGTGCTGGGCGACGTGGCCAAGGTGAACTGCGCCACCTGCCACCAGGGCGTGTTCAAGCCGCTGTATGGTGAGAGCATGGCGAAGGACTATCCGGAACTCGTCGGTCCGATGCATCAAGGCATGCAGGCAGCGCCCGCTGCGCCGGCGGAGACCGCACCCACGGCCTCGCTGCTGCCTGGACAGGATTGACTACCGTCTCGCGCTGCCGAGTCCTCGACTCGGCAGCCTGGGCGTAGCCTGATTTCGCGCCGCTGCTAGGGATTCCAAGCAATCGACGTATTGCCGAGCGCTTCTGTGGTGCGGGACTGACGGACGATCTACCTGAACTGCGCGGCCACGCCGCGCGACCCGCTGGTCTCGAATTGTGATTATCTTCGACACGAGCGTGCTGTCGGCATTGATGCGCCATCCTCTCCGACCGGCATGACCGATGAATGCTGAGGCAAGTACTTAAAATTCTCCACGAGGTCGGTTCGATCGGCGTGATGGGATCGTTCGCGGCCTATCTCGTACTGGTCGTGACCGCTCCCGATCCGGCTACATCGCTCGTCGCCTACGCAGCCGTGCGACAGGGGATCGCACAGATCACGCGGTTGATCCTGGTGCCGTCGCTTGCCCTTGTCTTGATCACCGGACTGCTTGCCATTGCGGCAAATCGCGCGCTCCACAGTGCCGGCTGGGCCTGGGTCAAAGCACTGCTCGGCGTGAGCGTGTTCGAGGGCACGCTGCTGACGGTGGGAGCGGGGGCACGCCGTGCGTCGGAACTCGCGGCGCTCGCAGTCGCCGGTCAGCCTGATCCGGCCGAGCTCGCCCTGGTGTTGCACGGCGAATGGGGTGGCTTATGGCTGCTGCTGCTGCTGTCACTCGCCAACATCGTGCTGGCGGTCTGGCGGCCTCGCTTCGGGCGCCGTCCCCAAGTCGAGGAGATTACTTAAGGTGAATTGGCCGCGATGCGCCGTTCCAGCGGCTCGCGGCGCGCGTCGCGCTTCGGCTTCGAGGCCCAGCTCCACAGGCGTTCGCTCGGCAGCGGCAGGACCATGAACCAGTGCTCGATGACGGCGAGACCCAGCAGGCTGATGATGAGCGCCAAGCCGGCGCGCTCGAATGTGTCGATGGCCGCCGCGTAACGGCTCGACAGCACCACCGTGGCGACGGTGGATGCGGTGATGGAGACTGGAAACAGAATGTTCATGCCGCGTTTGCGGAAGAAGCTCCTGAGATACTGCAAATGCGCCGGCAGGAATTTCTCGCCCAGATTGGGGACGCCGAAAAACAGATTCAGCTTGGCGCTCACCCGCATGGCCCAGAGAATCACATAGGTCCAAAGCGCGAATTGATTTGGCATGTGCCAGGTCAGGAAGAAAATGAGCGCCGCGCCGCATGCCGTAGCCATCTCGTTGTAGAGAATCGCCTGGATGGCATGGAAGAAGTGGGGCAGCCCTGAACACCGTTCACCGCACGCATGCGTGCGCGGACCGGTCACGAAGCCCATCAGGAAGCTCATCTCCAGCCATCCCCATACCAGGATGGATGACGTAAAGGCCGAGTAGGCGCCGTGGACCGTGGCATCACCGGCCGTCGCGCGCAGGTTGAACAACGCTGCGATGAGCACCACCGTGGCGCCCGCCATGCTCCACCGGAACGTCCGAGCGGACAGGCCGTCCAAAAACAAGATAGCGCCGGTGGTAAACCACCACACCAGTACCGCATAGGCACCGGGCACGAGAAAGTCACTCATGGCCGTATGCGGGTGCCTGCGATACGGTGGGCGCCTACCAAGCAGGCGCCATGCGCACCTGGACTGGCAGCCCGTGCTTTTTCACCGGCAACAAATACAGCGTCGCAAACGTGTAAGCAGCGCTCGCGGCCAGACCGGCCCGCCGCATCGTGCCCACGAGGCCGCCGCGTTCCTTGGCGGCCGCGTTTGCCAACGAAATCTTGCGCAAGCGCTCGAGGCCGGCACGGAATTTGGGATGCTCCAAGTCCAGCGTCACCGGGAACACCTGTTTGCAAATCTCGGTCGTGATGCGGAACACCGTAAAGTCATATTCGGTGGGATCCATGTCAAACGCGGCATGCATGAGCGGCCGATCGTGATCACGAACATACATCGTGGCAAACACGGCTAGCTGGAAAAAGCGTATCCATAGCTTGTTATGGCCACGCAGCAGGTTTGGATTGGCGCGCATGATCAGGGCGAACGCCTCACCGTGCCGGAATTCGTCGTTGCACCAGCGTTCGAACCAGCGAAAGATCGGATGAAAGCGCTTCTCCGGGTGTTTTTCCAGATGGCGAAAGATGGTGATGTAGCGCGCGTAGCCGATCTTTTCGGACAGGTACGTGGCGTAGTAAATGAATTTGGGACGAAAATGCGTGTACTTCTTGTCTCGGCGTAGAAAGCCCAGATCAACCCCGACGCCGAAGTCCTTGAGCGCTTGGTTGATGAAACCCGCGTGGCGGGCCTCGTCGCGCGCCATGTATCCCATCAATTCGCGCATGTCGGCATTCGCGACCCGCTTCTTGATCTCGCTGTACAGGACGCAACCGGAAAACTCCGCTGTGACGGAACTGATCAGAAAGTCCAGGAACTCCTGATGCAGGTCTGCCGGTAATGCCTTCACTTCCGCGTCGAATTGGGCGGTGCGTTCGAAGTGGTCCCGATTGATGTCGCGCTTGAACTCGCCCATCATCTGATCCCACTCGGCGCGCACCGGCGTTGCATCGAAACGCTCGAGCGCCGCATAGTCCGTCTTGTAGAAGCGGGGGCTCAGCAGGGTATTCGACTCCGCCTTGCGGGTGGCCTCGCTACCGGTGCTGATGCCGCTGACTTCGTCAATCATGTCTGGTCCTTCTTTTGCCCGCTCGCAATGAGAATAGCAGCGAAATCGCCGGCGTTGGTGGGGCCGAATACCTCGAGGTCGACGTGCCTGCCGGTGGACGGATCATCCAGCGACAGCCGTCCGTCAGCCCAACGAGTCAAACGCAGAGGCGCCGCGGCACCGATGCCGTCCGCACGGCGCTCGCGCGCCAGGCCGCGCAGGACCCCTCGCACGAAGCCGCCGCTGCCGGGTGGCAGCGTATCGACGAGGCGATTGTCGCTGCTGGAATAAATCAGCACGGCACCGTTGGCACCATCTTCGAACCGCAGATCATGTTGTTCGACGACCGTGCTGGGCGGCGGCCCGTCTGGACGATAGCCGGACAGACGCGCGTAACAGACCAGCAGAAAGGCGGCAGCCGCCAGTCCCCACACGCCCATCAGCGCGCCGCGCGGTAACGATTTATTCAATGTGACGGCAGGCATGGTGCAATCCTATCAAGCGGCGACAGCGTCGGGCATCCGTTGCGGCTCGATTCGTACCGGTTGCACGCCGGCCTGTTGCGCCAGGGCGTTGCTCAAGATGTCCGCGGCACATTCGGCGTCGGCCAGGGCGCGAAAGCTCGGCTGCGGCTTGGCGATGAAGCCGGGCCGCAGATGCGGCCACGTGATCAAATAGCCGACCCGCTGATCGCGGGCCACGCGCATGGCGATGTCACCGCTGCCGTCTGCAGCCATCTTGACTTCGGCCGCGTCGATCAGGTTCAGCGGCACGTTCATGGTCATCGGCACCGCCACACCATGCCGGAGCAGCACGCGTTGCGTCGTGATGCTATAGACCGTGGCCTTGGCGCTGAAGTAAGCGAGCAAGGCCAGCAGGCCGATGCCGACTGCGCCGAGCGTCAGGATGAAGGCGCACGACAGCAGAATCGTGGTAGCGGAATGTCCATCGCGTATGCCGATGGCAATCCGATAGGCCACGATCAAGGCGAAATACACCGCCGCCTTGCGCACGTGATAGGCGCGCACGGCGAGCGATGTCCAGCGCGGGCTGCCCTGCCACAGCAGTCGCTCACCCGCGGGCAAGCGCGCCGGCAGGCCGCGGATGGGCTCGAAGTCGAAATCATCGTGGCTCATAACAGCGGCTCCGAGCGGCTCGGCACCGCGTACAGCGTGCCACCGGCGTAGTAGGCGCAGATTCGATCTTCTTCGCGACGCGTGATCTGGTCGGTGCCGGCAAGTGTCGGCACGCCCTCGAACTGGCTGCCCAGAATGGATCGCACGTTGACGCGGCGGCGTGAGCCATCGACTTTCGCGAAGGTCATGGGCAGCAACACACGCCGCGCAGTGGGGGTTTCGACCTCCATGTAGCGGATCTGCGGTTCGGCGCGATCGATCCACAATTCGCGGATGACGCCGCCGACGACGCGATCAGCGCCATATACAGGCATGCCGCGGGGGTCGGGGTCCTTGCTCGACACCGTGTATCCGGGTGCAACGCGGGTCGGCACGATGATCGGATGGCCATCGATCAGGGTGTCCGGGTGATTAGCCCGCTCGGCATAGGCCGCGGGGCCCACCGCATCACGCATCGGGTCGCCTGTCGGACGCAACGGGGCGCCCGGGTAGGGACCCGTTGGGGTCGCCAGAATCGTGCGCGTATCCCGCTCGACCCGGGGCGCGTAGATCACCTCGCCGTCATGCGTGCGAAAGACCTTCGGCGTCGGAATCGACGGGAAACCTTGCACGGTGACCCGGCCACCGGAGCGGTCCGACTCGAGCGGATAGCCTTCGCGTTTATCTTCGCGATGCAGGTAATAGATCAGTCCTGCAAAGAAGATCCAGAACGCGTACAGCACCATTTGTGCCACGTCGATGTAACCCGTTATCGCCCCTGTATTCATATTTCGCCCCTCGTGCAGAACCGTTTCATTAGTTTCAGGCCAACCCGTAGTCTGTCGATTGTTGCGACGCCGGCGCGCTGCCCGACCGGACCAGGGGGCCGATCGCGACCAACGTCGCAAACAACAACAGAATTTCAATTTGATACACCGCGCCGTAGCCGGTCGACGGACCCGCCAGCGTCGAGCCGAGCGCTCCATGCGCCGCGAGGTGCGTGACGCCGTCGCGCACGGCGCCGCCCAAGGCAATGGCAAATCCGGCACTCATGGCCTGTACCGCGCCCCAGGCGCCCAACGCCAGACCACTTTCGCCATTGCGCTCGCGCGCCATGGCGCCTGCCAGCGTGCCGACGGAAAAGAAGCCGCCGCCGAAGCCGATGCCGAGCACGGCCAGCCGAAACATCAGCGGCGATTCCATCGGCGCCGCGAGGATCACGGCAGCGAAGGCAAACAAGCCGATCACCGCCCCGTACGCGGCCATGCGGTAGGGATCGCCGCCATGCA